>JASJBU010000125.1 GCA_030066355.1 Gammaproteobacteria bacterium
TCTGTCGGGCGACTGAAAATGCAGTCTGCCTTGCTGGGTGAGGGAGATATCGAGGATCGCCAGGTCTTTGGTCTCGGTAAACCGGTTTGTGCGCGATTCGATGCCGGAGATGCTCTGCATCAGCCTATCGAGGGACCAGTCTGTCTGTTGTGGGGCCTCTGCGGAGAGGCCGAATGTCCAGCTCATCATCAGTGTGAAGGACAAGCGTTTAAGAGACCGTATCATCCTCATTCCAGAAGTCATAGAAATTGAACCAGTTGTACGGAGCCATGCGTGCATAGTGTTCGAGGCGAGCGGCGTATCGCTGGGTCCATTGTTGAATATCCCTGGCCCGTTGCTTGCGGTCAACCGTCACCTGTTCCGCCAGCAACTCAAAATAGATGTCGTAGCGATTGCCGCCACGGTAGAGTCCGTAGAACAGGATGACCGGCGCCTTGAGCACCGAGGCCAGTAGCATCGGGCCTTGGGAGAAGCTGGTCTGTTGGCCGAAGAAGGTACAGTGGGTCAGTTTGTCCTGTTCCTCGGTACGGTCTCCAAGCATCCCCACCAGCGCCCCTTGGGAGATCTCTTCGGACACCCTGATCAGCGTATCGGTACGGCCGAGCGGGATGACGGTATTCGCCATTGCGGGATTGAGCGTGGCAAACGCCTGGGTGATACGCTCGTTTTGCTTCGGGTACATGAGGATCTTGACAGGAATCTGGTGTTCCAGTTTGGCCATCGAGCGGAGGATTTCAAAACTGCCCAGATGGGAACCCAACAGGATGCAGCCTCGGCCCTGTTTCGCCATTTCCACGACCAGTTCCGGGTGGTGGTAGTTGACATCGAACGCGTCCTTGTCTTCCTCCAGGAGAAATACCCGGTCGAGGATGGTCGCTGCGAAGGTATGAAAATGTCTTGCCACGTCCCCCAGGTGGGGTTTTCTGTCGAGGGCCAGGGCCAGGAACTGCCTCGAGGCCTTGCGTTGAGTGGAAGTGGTCAATAAAAAGTACAGGGTGATGGGGTAGAGCAGCAGCCTGGTGCTGCGGCGTCCCAGGTTGAGCGCAATCCAGAGAATGAGTCTCAAGGCTCCGGTGCTTCCCCGTTCCCGCTGTTTTTTCCAGCTGACACTCACCTCGGTGGTCTACCTGAAGGTCACCGCCAATCGCCCTGTAGCGATCAAGTCACCTGCCCGTTTACAGTCGAAATGCACGGCCTTCGCCTGTCGGGAGAGGTGCATGGATACAGTCTCCCCCGGTTTCAAAGGCGAAAGAAATTTTGCGTTTATCACTTCGCAGACCAATGCGCCGGGCCACTGGTTGAGAATGGCCTTCGAAAGATTCTCCAGAATCACGGTGCCTGGTACCACGGGATTACCTGGAAAGTGTCCCGCAAGACAGGGGTGATCGAAGGGAACCGATGCATCCTGGCGTATCTCCATGGTCATCTGTTTGCCTGGATGTATTGGCTGAGTTTCGCTATGGATGAAAAAATGTTCGCAATATTGGCATCGTCAGCTTTCAGTTGAATGCCGTATTGCTGCTTAATGCCGAGGGACAGCTCCAATGCGTCGATGGAATCCAAACCGAGCCCATCCCTGAAGAGCGGGGCGTGGGGATCTATTTCTTCCGGTGTGAGATCCTCTAGGTTCAGGGTATCGATGATCAGTTTTGCGACTTCGAGCTCTTCTGGGGATAATTCTGCCATGTTCAGATATTCTTCTAAATCCGTGTATTTCAAATGGTTAAAACTCACGACCCACAGGTCCGGACGGCAAACTATACTACAAAAACTCAACAACTGAGATGTTTCGGCGAAGTCAAACTACGTAAGCCAGGTGCGTACCTGAGTGAGGCTGTCAAACTTCGAATATTAGTATAAGTCAGTGAATGATATGGGTATGGTTGATCGGGTTTCTTAGCTCCAATGTTGACTTGCCTGACGTACTGCTTTGCTACCGATCCCTAGCCGGATGAGGTGCTCGAGACATGCGGCGCCCGGATGCGTACCGATTGGCGTTTTCTCGCATTATGGATAAAGGGGATCGACAGGAACTTGGGGATGAAGCGCCAATAGGGGGGGGCAATGCCGAACAGATGCATCAGACTGAAGATGCGCCCACCCACTGCACTGCTTGACGGGTCTTCGGCTGCATGTACGACTGTCGGGCATTTCGCGATGGCCTTGTTCACGCGCCTCAACAACCAGCCCTCCGAAACTTGGGGTGAGAAATAGAAAATGGATTCAGCCAGATCCTGATCTGGCCGCAGATAACCGTCTGAGCGGGCCTGCCCGGCCAACTCGGTGCCAGGCAGGATACGGATGCCCGTGGTGAACATGGGCAGGCAATTCTTCCAGTTCAGGTGTTGTTCAACGAAGCTGACCGTCTCGTTCGCCGTCTCTCTGGTCTCACCTCGCGAACCCAGCATGAAGAACCACATGCTGGGGATGCCGGACTCCCGCACCAACTCCGCGCAGCGTCTGACATCGTCCTGGGTGAAACCTTTGCGCATTTGTTCCAGGACTCTGTCACTGGCGCTCTCAGGCGTGATCATCATGGAGTTGAAACCCGCGCGTTTCATCACCTCGAGCAGTTCCTTGGACATGGAACGAGGGTTCACACCCATGGTGGTCAGGCGGACCTTGAGTCCGGAGCGGATGATCTCCTCACACAGCTCGATGGCATAGCTTTCAGGCTGGTTGAACACCGAGTCGATGAATTCGAAACAGCGGGGGTTGACAGTGGCGGCAACCCGCCTGATTTCCTCCACGATCTCTTTCGGCGGCCGCTTACGCATAGCCCTGCCTTCGATGGTCGGGTAGGTGCAGTAGGTGCAGTGCAGGGGGCAGCCCCGTTTGCATTGGATTGGCCAGGTCGCGCCTTGGCGTTCGTAGATCTTCCAGTCGATCCAACGTTCCATGCCTGAGGGGCCAAACTTGGGTAAGCGGATTCCTGGTGACTCGACGATTTCTCCGTCGTGACGATAACAGAGACCAGCTATCGAAGCGAAAGGCTGTTTCTCGGACAATGCCGACAGCAACTCGGGAAAACTCTCTTCTCCTTCACCCAGGATGGCGAAGTCTGCTTCAATATGCTCCAGTGATTGTTTTCCGAGGATCGAGATGGCGGGTCCACCAAGCACGATGTGCGCCTGGCTGTTTTCGCGGATGATGGCGATCTGGCGTCCCAGTTCATCCAGATGGGTCTTGAGCCGCTGATGGACCACGTTGTCGATGTTACGCACCGATATGGCAACCACGGCGGGTTGGAAGGATTCGAGTTCTTGCCGGAGTTGTTGCATGCCGCTGGGTGACATGAGCAGGTCGACGAAACGGACCTGGTGTCCGGCATCCGCTGTGGCCGAGGCGACATAGCTGAGTCCGATGGGTGGAGCCGGTAATAGATCCCTGACCCGATTGGAGTAGACGAAGAGTACCTTCATGGTCAAAATTATCCTGTATCAAAAAATCATTCCCAGCGAGCCACCAGTCATGTCTGGGACTTGATGTGTGATTATCCCCTATTTCACTCCGGGAATATCCATACATCAGATAGCAGTATTTCAAAGATAGGATCGCTTGCCTATAGGCCGGTTGCTGAGTTGCTACAATGGCGCATGAACGAAAGTTGGTTTGCCGTGGTTGATCACCGCGTCGGTTTGACAGGATTCCGGCCGCTCATGCTGCTGTTGACCGTCAGTTACCCGCTTGCATTGCATCTGACCATTATCCAAGGATATGTCCAATCCGCAGTGTGGATTCTGTTCGTGATATCCCTGGCCCACACCTTATTGGTGTTCGTTAGCGGTGCTGGAAACCGTCTGGCGCATATACTGGCACCCGTTGTATTGATAGTGACGGCAATTAGCCTGATTATAGGAGATGCAACTGTCTTATATCTGCCACCGATTCTGATCGCCAGCAGTCTGCTGGTCTTGTTCGGACGCACGCTCTTGCCGGGTGAGGAACCGCTCATCACCCAGTTTGCCCGTAAGCTGGAAGGGGAAGAAGACGAGACTGTGTTGAACTACACCCGCCAATTGACCTGGGTCTGGACGCTGTTCTTTGTTGCCATGCTCATAGAGTCAATCCTGCTGGCCCTCTTTGCACCCATCGTAGTCTGGTCGATATTCACCAATCTGATCAATTACCTGCTGATCGCTGGATTGTTTGTATTGGAACTGGTCTACCGTATGATTCGGTTTCGACGCCTGCCTTCTGCCAATTCTCTCAGGAAAATCTTCAAAAAAATGGGTTAGAGAGCGTTTGTCTATCAACACATGCTCCCGATGTATGTGAAAACCATTCCCATTAGATAATATTCTGTTATACTTATTTACGATTCTATCAGGATCACTTGCCATGGATGGGGAGAGCGCCCATTCATGTGGGAATTCAAAGCAAACAAGTTAATTAAGGAAATGATTCATGGTCCCAAATAAATTCAAGAAGATTGCCGTAGCTTGCGGTATGGCAGCAGCTTTTTCACTCTCCGCCCAGGTCAGTCATGCCGGACATGCGATAGGTTTGGCTTATTCCAATGGTATGAATGACGTATCGGATTGGCACGAAGAAAACCTCTATGTCGATCGAATCGGTTTACCCCTTGGTTTGTCATACCGTTACATCCACGATTTCGACTCGGACCTGCGCTTGGACGTCGGTGTCAGTTGGTTTGGTACAGGCAATGACAGCGACCTTGACTACAGTGACTTGCCTCTGCAATTTACGGTAGGTTATAGCTTTTTTAAGGATAATGTTTTCAAACCCTATGTAAGAGGTGGCTTGAGTTACCACATCATGGATGGGGACTATGTCGAGGATGAGGCCGGTCTTGGTTTCCTGGGGGCGTTGGGTGTTGAAATTGGACGACGCGGTAATTTTTTCGCAGAAATCTCCATCGATACCGCTGAGGCAACCTTCTCGACTGATGCCAGTAACAAGGCGGTCACCAGGACTCACTCAACCGAAGACATAGCCGTGAGTGATATGGTGTTTACCATTGGTGGCAGATTCTAAGCATACAAAAGCAGTTCATCTGCATCCAAAGGGCTTAGAACAGATTTTGATTCGGCAAAGTTGAGCACAATTTAACCGGATCAATATCGGACAGTCCTGGAAACGGCCATATCGCTTCCTCGCAGGGAGGCGATATGGCCTTCTGACTTTGCGGATTGACAGACGGGGAATCGGGAGGCAGACTGCCAGCAGTAGATCAGCATGTGACGGTTACTCCAGTGGATGTGAGCCGTTTGTGATCAGGATCAATTGCTACACAGTTTGGAGTAACGAAACCGCACGTGCCGGATGCAGTTGGGTGTCTGGATAATAACAATGGAAGTCGTCTCCTGAATACTCTTCCAGGCCATGAAAAAAATCCTCGTCGTTCAGTACTCTCAAACCGGACAATTATCCGACGTGATGGCGTCGATCTGTCGCCCTCTCGCAGAGGCGGAAGCGCTCGAGGTCGTAGTCGAGACCCTCGAACCCGAGAAACCCTTTCCCTATCCCTGGTCGTTTTTCCACTTTCTGGATGTATTTCCCGAGTGTGTGGCGCTGGACCCTCCACCGATCAAGCCGCTATCTGTGGGCAGCACGGACGAATTCGATCTGATCATACTGGCCTATCAGGTCTGGTTTTTGGCGCCATCTCTGCCGATCACCGCATTTCTCAAGAGTACGGCGGCACAGCATCTGCTGCGGGGCAAGCCGGTCATCACCGTTATCGGCTGCAGAAACATGTGGAGTCAGGCGCAAGAGACGATGCGGCAGCTGCTGGCCGATTGCGGGGCCCGACTGCTCGATAATGTGGTGTTGACAGACCAAGGTTCCGCACTGGCTTCCTTCATCACCACGCCGAGGTGGTTGTTGACCGGAAAAAAGGATGCGTTCTGGGTGTTTCCTGCCGCGGGGATCTCGGATTCCGACATCCAGGCTGCATGCCGGTTCGGCAAGGCCATCGAGGTTGCGCTCGCAGAAGATCTGGAGCAGGGCGAAGGACCCCTGTTGCATGGTTTAAGGGCCGTAGAGGCGGATATCAGTCAGATTCAGTCGGAAAAGGCCGGTTATCGAAGCTTCAAGGTGTGGGGTAAGCTGATTCGCCGAGTGGGAAAACCGGGCGAAGCCAGCCGTCTACCCGTGCTGGTCATCTATCTGCTGTTTCTGATTCTGATGATCCTGACTATCGTACCCCTCTCCATGCTGCTCAAGAAGCTCCTGGTGCCGTTGCTGAGAGAGAAGCATCTTCAGGCCAAGGCGTATTATGAAGCGCCCTCCGGTTCCGGCACGGAGAGAATGGCGATGTTCGGTTGCCCTGAATGAGTGTCTACATCACCAATACGTCGGCTTTTTTACCAAATCGACCGGTGGAGAACGACCAGATCGAAGCGGTGCTGGGCATGGTGGGGGGCAGACCCTCGCGCGCCAGGCGGTTGGTGTTGAGGAGTAACGGCATCAAGCAGCGTTACTACGCGATCGATCCGCAGACAGGAGAAGTCCGCTATACCAACGCGGAGATGACCGCGGCATCGATCCGCCAACTCTTTGCCTCGGCCGATGAGGTGGGGCAAATCGAGTGCCTGGTTTCGGGCACTTCAATGCCGGATCAGATCATGCCAAGCCACGGGGTCATGGTGCACGGAGAACTGGGCAACGGCCCCTGTGAAGTCGTCTCCACGGCGGGGATCTGCCTGAGCGGCATGTCGGCTTTGAAGTATGCCTATCTGGGTGTGAAATGCGGTGAATACCAGACAGTGGTGTCCTCCGGCTCAGAATTGGCATCCCCGATCCTGCACGCGAAGAATTTCGAGAGCGAGTCTCAGCAGAAGCTGGAGAGTCTGAAGAAAACCCCTGAGATCGCCTTCGAAAAGGATTTCCTGCGCTGGATGCTGTCGGATGGGGCGGGTGCCTTCCTGGTCGAGGGCTCACCGTTGCAGCGTGCCGCGCAGCCGGTGTTCAGGATCGACTGGATCGAGATCAGCTCCTATGCGAGCGAACTCGAAACCTGCATGTATGCCGGGGCGGAAAAACAGAAGGACGGCAGCCTCAAGGGTTGGCGTCTGTTCGATCAATATGAGCTGATCGATCATTCGGTGTTGACGGTCAAGCAGGATGTCAAGCTGCTCAACGAAAATATCGTCCCGGTAAGCGTCCGCCGGACCTTGGAAAAGGTGATCCACAAGACCGGGATCAGCGCCGGGGATATCGACTATTTTCTGCCCCATATCTCCTCCATGTTTTTCTACGAACAGGTTTACGAGGCCCTCATCGAGATGGATTTCCCGATCCCCAAGGAACGCTGGTTTACGAATCTGGCGACCAAGGGCAATACGGGATCCGCATCCGTGTACATCATGCTGGACGAATTCGCCAAGTCCGGCCGTTTGCGGCCCGGTGACAAACTGCTTTGTTTCGTGCCCGAAAGCGGGCGTTTCTCCAGTTCCTTCATGTTGTTGAGCGTGGTGTGAAGCTTCGGGATGTACCTCAGGACAACAACAGCTCCATGGAGGGAGAGACCAAGGTCATCTATGCCCGCTCGGACAGCGGCCGGATAGAGACCGCCCAGACCTCCGGGTGGGATGTGGAAGAGACGGTCCTGGAACAGGCGATCGACGAGATTCACCGTCAGGCCAAGGAAGCCCATACACGGGCCGTTACCGGCAAGACATCGCCTCTGGAGTTTCACATGTACAACCAACGCATGGATCTGGCCATGCTGGCCCAGGCCGTGGGACGATTTCAGTGGCTGGTCAAGCGCGATTTCGATCCAGCACGGTTTGCCCGCCTGTCACCCGCGAGGCTCGAACGCTATGCGGATGTGATGGGGCTGCAGCCGGACATTTTGCAAACTCTGCCGGACCGCTATGACTGACGCGTTTCAACATCAACACGCAGCCCATTGTGAAACAGGGGTCATGTCCGCCATCCTGCGTCACCACGGTCTGGCTGTCTCCGAGCCCATGGCTTTCGGTCTGGCCAGTGGTCTGGCCTTTGCCTACCTGCCGATGGTCAAGATCAACGGTTTGCCGTTGATCGCTTACCGCATTCCCCCGCGCATGATCATCCGCCTGTTGTCCCGCCGCATCAACGGGCTGTCGATGGCCTTCAGGAAATTCCGTAACCCGGATGAAGGTATGCGGGCGCTGGACCGCTTGTTGGACGACGGCCAGGTAGTCGGGTTACAGACCTCAGTGTTTTTCCTGCCCTATTTTCCTCAAGACATGCGTTTTCATTTCAATGCCCACAATCTGCTGGTCTACGGACGTTTTGGCACTGAGTATGGAATCAGCGATCCGGTCTTCTCACATCTGGTCAGCACGGATGCGGAGAGCCTGCAGAAGGCCAGATTCGCCAAAGGTGCCCTGGCGCCGAAGGGGATGATGTACTATCCGGTCTCCGTCCCTGCCGAGATCGACTTCCAGCGCTTGATTCCCAAAGCCATCAAACTGACCATCAAGGTCAGCAGCAGACGCAGCCCAATGCCGATTGCCGGGGTGAACGGGATTCGCCGGGTCGCCCGACGTATCGAAAAGCTGGCCGATGCGGAATCGAGATATGCCAATCTCTTCCTTGGGCATATCGTCCGGATGCAGGAAGAAATCGGCACAGGCGGCGGCGGATTCAGATTCATGTATGCCGCATTTCTCCAGGAAGCGGCAGAGATCATGGCCTCGGATCTGTTGGCCGAGGCGGCCGATAAGATGTCGGAGATCGGTGATGAATGGCGTCTGTTTGCCTTGATGTGTGCACGGATGAGCAAACAACGCCATGGCGATACCTTTGCGAGCATCGCGCAGCAAATGAACAAGGTCGCGCAGATGGAGTCCGATCTCTACGATCTGCTCAGTGTTTATCGATGACCGCCAGACTGAACCGGGAAGACCTTCGCTTGCCGTTGATCAGGCAGAGCCTGTCCCCGCGGGTCAGACTCTCCAGCCCTTGAGCGAGATAGTAAGCGTTCTGGGTTGAAAAACGTCCGGGTGAGGCCGGCTCGAGGGGGGAACCCGGTAGACTGTCAAGCGGCAAGCGCTGGCGGTCAATGCCAGCCGTGAGGATAAAATGGCTGACATCCTGTGATTGCATGAAATCACGGGTCGCCTCGGCACTCTCCAGTGTGCCGCAATACCTGATGGTTGCGATGGGTACGGCAGCGCTCCCTCCCTGGCCGCACAGGAACCAAAAACTCCCTTCACCCAGGATGGTCTCCGCAGGATAACCCATGCGTCGTTTGTGTTGACCTGGCTCAACCGGCACCTCGTCCACCGTGCCGACCAGGATGGGCAGCGAGACTTCATGCTGCCAGAGCCCGGCGATCTGCATGGCCGCTTCCAGGGAACATTCGTCCCTGCTGACCGACAGGCTGCGCCCACTGATCCCCAGGGTCTGGTTCAAATAGAAGGCCGTTGAGTTGTTGACGCTGTTGATGAAGCTGATCGGGCTGGGAATGCTCGCGTGCCGATAGAGCTGTTCGTTGACCAGAATCGTGCTGGAGAGATTGGCCTCACCGCTGGCCAGGAGCAGCGGCGTATCTTTCGGTAGTTTGTCGGTGCCCGCACAGGCAGACAGCCCAAGCAGACCCAATTGGGTCAGCCTGTCCGAGCGGCGTGGTGGTCGCCAGCCGATTTTGTCAAGTTGTGGTTTCAGGGTGGGCAGTTGGTCTGTGACCCGCTGGCTGAAACCGCCGAATGCATAGATGGGCAGATCGAGGATCAATGCCGTTTCTCCAGTGCGAGCACCGTGTTGTTGCCGCCGAAGCCAAAGGTGTTGAGCAGATAGGTCCCGGCCAATGCCGGTCGTGCCGAGGTCAGCGGGGTGATTGCCAGCACGGGATCGGGGTGGGTGAAATTCGGTGTGGCCGGAATATAACCGTCAGCCAGGGACCGGCAAAAGAGCACCAGTTCCAGCACTCCGCAGGCCCCCAGGGTATGTCCGATATAGGGCTTGATGCCAGTCAGAAGCGGCATCTCACGGCCGAAAGCCAATGCTAATCCCCGGCCCTCGGCGAGATCGTTGGAGAGGCTGCCACTGCCCTGTAGCTTGATTGCCAGGATCTCCGAAGCGGCGCAGCCAGAGGCATGCAACGCGGACCTCAAGGCAGCCGCGATGGAGGTGCCGTCTTCATTCGCGCCCGTGATACTGTGTGGATCGAAACTGGTGCCGCCACCGGCCAGCCGAAACTCGCAATCCCGGTCATCCGACCCCAACACCACGGCTGCACAGCCTTCCCCCAGCAAGAGGCCTTCGCGTTCTTTATCGAAGGGGCACAAGTGCTCTGTAGCCAGCAGCTGTAGACCGGCGAAACCACACAGGGTGGTTTCGTTGAACAGCTCGAGCCCTATCACCAGGGCGTGCTTGATGATGCCTTGTTGCAGCATCTCCTGGGCCAGCAGCAGGGCATTGGCGCTCGAGGTACAGGCCGTATTGATGTTGAAGGGGTCACTGACGATACTGAAGCGTCTGCCGACCCAGTCGCTCAGCCGGCAGCTGCCTGTGTGCATGACTGGAACGGCATCCTGCTCCTGGTCGTCCAGCTGTCGTCGATAGGCCAGCTCACTGGTGCGCAGGTCGTAGGAAGATGAGCCCATGAACAGCCCGGTCTTGGCGATCTCCTGTGGATGCAGACCGCTGTTCAACAAGGCCCGTTCCACGACCGCTTCGAGGATCTCAAGCTGTCTCTCCTCCCGCTCTCGGTCATCACCCAGCGCAAAGTAGGGTGTCGTGATCTGTGTCTTCTGGTAATGGAGCATGATGGGTGACACCTCGCCCGTCAGTCGATCACCGACATGGGATACACAGGCCGAGCCCAGGAGGGGGATGCTGCGAAACTCACGCATGGATTATTCGGGTTGTAAGTAGTCGGCGAGATTGTTGATGGTCGCCAGGATTTGCCTGGAGTCGGCATCGTTCTGTATGCGGATGCCGTAGCGGGTCTTGATCGCTACGATAACCTGCAGCATATCGATGGAGTCGAGCCCGAACCGGGATTCTGAGCCGGCCAGATATTCGTCGTCCTGAATGTCTGCAGCTCGGATGTCTTCCAAAACACACTCTTCCACGATCATCTGTTT
>JASJBU010000126.1 GCA_030066355.1 Gammaproteobacteria bacterium
CACCAAGGCCCAGCCACCGCTCTCCAGCCCCTTGGCCTCACCGGCGAAGCGGACCTCGGTCAGGCCCACCTTGTCGATGACAGCCTCATAGTCTTCAGCCGGGTAGAAGATACGTTCGCCATAATTGCCTTTGATGTAGTGGGTCGTCTCGACCACGCCGCTGTCATCCGAGATATCCCGTCCCTTGATCGTGACACTGAGTTTGTTCAGGTCCTCATTCACCAGGATGCCATCGGTGCCATCATCGTCATGAGGCAACACATAGATGCTCGCGCCATTCTCGAGATTTTCATGCCGCTGCTGATTCAGGCTGCGTGCCCGGAACAACTTCTCCCCTGCTGCCGGTGCCGGAGAACTCTCGGCGAACTGGATGTACCCGAACGCGTTTTCCTGTACCTTCCGGACCTCCCAGTCCGCACCTTGCTTAGCGAAGACGATCTCGTCCTTGGCCAGCGCCGCCTGTTCCTTCAACAGGGCGCTGCCGTCGCCGTTGGCCAGGGGCGACTCGACAAAGTCGGGCTGCAGATAGAGGGTCGTGTTGTGATAGCGATAAGCCTTGTCTGGCGCCTCTCCGGACAGCGACTGGAGTTCCACATAGGGTGATTCCGATTCACCGGCCAGCTTCGTGACCTTCACCGGCAAACCCTTGGTCGAGGTGGCGAGCACACCCAGGTCCCCCGCGCTCACATCCTCGGGCAGCTCCGCCAGGGGGAAGTCGAAACTCACTGGGCCGGTAAGCTTGCTTAAATAGCCGAAGGTTTTGCTCTTTTTGTAGAACGTCTTCACCTTGAAGGTGGAAAAATTCTTGTCCCAGTCTTTGAGGTAGAGCCGGTTCAGTCGGTCACTGCCGGTCAGTTTCTCCTGGGTCTCGAAGATCACCGTCGACTCGCCGTCCTTCGGCTTGTTCTTCACCGCGAAGCCCTTGTCCACCTCGCCGCTCTCACCCTCCTTGTATAGCAGGGCAATATGGGTCTCCGCCGAGGCCGGCGGCGAGGGTCGGTAGCCGAGCATGGCTACCAGCTTGCGAATGTTGTCCCACTCCACTGCGGTGGGCAGATAGGCCTCGTTGGCGTAGGCGTTGCTGTATTCCCCCAGCACATGGGCGCTGCGCGCCAGGCTGCGCAGGATCTCCCAGGCGTAGTCGCGGCGTTCGTCATAGTACTGGGCCTTGAGGCGCTTGCGGGTCTGGCTGCGGGTCTCGCCGGGCAGTTCCGGGAAACGGGTCAGCAGCTCCGACCAGCTCGGCGTGCCCTGCAGGTCGTATTCTTCGATCAACTGCTGGCGCAAGGTCTCCAGATAGGTGATGGCGTTGCCGTCGATATAGCGAAATTCACTGAGGCCCGCCCGGTTCCAGCGGGTCAGATCGCTCTTGTGGTTGTATCTCATCCGGGCTTACCTCCATGCAGCACAATGCGCAGGGAACCCCGCTCGGGCAGGGTCACGTCGTCCTCCAGCACCGCCACCTCGTGACCCTCCAGGACAATTCGTCCGCTGCCGGATTGATCGGTGTAGATCGAGCCGATGCGCTTCATGCGGTTGATGCACACCGATTCCACCCCGTCCAGGGCCATCAGCACCTCGATCAGATCGCTGGCCACCACATCCTCGCCGAACTGCAGATGACCGGGGGCAAAGAAACCGTCGGAGGGGTCCACCAGGGCCTCGCGCACCGCATCCTGGATCTCGGAACGGTAGTAGTCGCCGGCGATGCGCACCGAGATGGCGAGCACGATGCCGACCAGGGTGGCGTCGCGCAGCATTACCTCCTGCCCCACCATGCGCTGGCGCTCGATCACCTGCTTGAGCAGGGTGCGGGCGCTGCTGCCCTCGATAGCGGGCAGCAGATCCTGGGGGATCTCCTGATCCTGGTAATAGGACTGCAGCTCTGCCTGGAAGCGCGCGTAGGCATCCACCGGATCCTCCGCATCCCCGGCGATCTTCGCCTGGGTGAGTGTCTCGTCCAGTTCCAGGTTATTGATCAGGCGCACCACCACGAAGTGGCTGTGCCAGGCGCCGCTCCAGTCGCTGTAGGCGTCCACGTCCAGGACCAGGGGATGGGGCAGCAACTGATTGCGGTAGTCCTCTTCGGTGACCATGCGCAGCTGCTGCTGGATCGACTCCGGTCCCTTTCGCTTGGCCTCCTCCATCAGGTGCGGATAGTAGCGCCAGAGCTGTTCCAGCTCCTGGTCGGTGCCGGCCTGATCGGTATGCAGCAGGGCTCGGTAGCCGATCATCTCCAGCAGACGGTGCACCGTATCGGGGCGCCGGGCGGTCTCCAGATAGGCCTCGGCCTGGATGCGGTCCTGCATGTCCGAGAGCTGGTCGAGCACCACCGCCAGCGCTTCCAGCAGCACCACCTCCATGTCCGCCGGGGTCCAGTTGCGCCGTTCGGGAAAGCGCGCCGCCAGCTCCTCCAGCATGAATAGGCGGAAGCCGTCGTAGTCCCGCACGTCCCAGTCGAAGTCGTCGCCAATCTGCGGCAGGGGTGCGGGCAGCTCGACCCGGCGCTCGCCGCAGTCGCCGCAGCCTTCGGAGTAGATCAGTTCGACCTGCGGTTCATCGGCCATGATTCATCTCCCCCATCACTCATCTCCATTCAGTACGAACTGCAGCTTTTCGGAATGCTGCAGGGCGGCCATCTGGTAGCCGATCTGGATCAGCAGCTTCTCGTTCTCGCCGGACACCTCCACCGACAGGGACTCGGGCAGCACCTCGCCTTTCAGGGCCTCGGCCAGGGTCGCCAGCAGGCGCTTCTTCACCAATTCCCACAAGGGCGAGTTGTTGGGCTCGAACACCAGGGCGCGGGCGCCGATGCCGAAGTCGGGCCGGTACCAGCGCTCACCGGGATTGGTAAAGAGGATCTGTTCGATCTGTTCCCGCACATGCTGGTGGCGGCTGCTGACGACGCCCCCCTGTTCGCCGATGGTGAAGGGGAAGCGCAGGTAGTCCCGGTTGTTGAGGCGGGTGCGGGTCAGGTCGGTCATATTCGATACCTCACTTCACCATCGAAGTTGTACTGAGGGTGCTCATCTCACCCTGAGGGATGGGCGGCGAGGTGGGCGCGCCCGGCGCAGTGCAGGTGTGCATGTGGGTGGCGAACAGGCTGAGGAAACTGGTGCCCTTGATCAGGGGCTCGCCGCCGGAGCCGCCCACGTTCACCATGCTGCCCTCGATGGTCACGATGGCGCTGCTCTTGACCGTCACCCCCCCGGCCTCCATCTTGATCTCGTTGCCGCTGCCGTCGCTTACCGTAATGCCGGCGGCCTCCATCACCAGGCTGTTGCCGTTGCTGTCGCTGACCTCGATGGAGGAGCCGGAGGCGTTCATGACCAGGGTGGCGCCGGCCGCGTCGGTGATCTGCACCACCCCTTCCGGATCGATCTTCAGCTCGCTGTCCGCCGGGTGGTAAAGGCGGATCTCCTCCTCCCCTTCGGTGTCGTCGAAGGAGAGGATGTGACCGGAGGGGGTCTTCAGCTCGCGCATGTTGGGGGAGCGGTCAGCCGCCTCGCTGGGTACATCACCGCTCTGCTGCCAGAGGGTGCCGGTCCAGATCGGTTTGTCCAGGTTGCCCGCCTCGAACTCCACCCAAACCTGGGCGCCGATCTCCGGTACCAGAAACAAACCCTGATCCGCCAGTCCACCAAAGGGCAGACAGGGCTCTGCCCAGTGGGACACCAGCTCGTTGCCCAGCACTTCGGGCACCTGCAAAGTCACCCGAGCGCGGTTTTCCGGGTCCTGATTGTCCACCACCAAACCCCGATACTTGCCGAAATAGCGCTCCTGGGATTGGGTGACGATGCGTTGTACCTGTTCTTCCATCAGAGCACTCCTGCCAGAATGTGATCGCTGCTGGTCTCGTCCCCGGCAGCGGCGTTGCGGATCAGCTCGAACTCCACGTGGTAACCGCTCTCGTCAAAGGTGTGCACGGTGCTGTCCACGTACCACTTGCCGTTGTTCTGCCCGGTGCCGCCCACCTCCACCACGCTGCCCGGCAGCAACAGACTGCCGTAGGCGGTACCGTCCAGCCGTCCGCTGGCCTTGAGTTTGAAGGAGCGCTCCTCCGCCTCGCCCTGGGCCCGCTGCTCGGCGGTCTCCTGGTTGTTACCATCCCCCGGGGGCAGACACCATTCGAAGTCGTCCAGCCCACTGTCCGAGGAGTCGGCACTGCGGGTGCCGAATAACTCAAGTTCGGGGGTCTGGCTGGCCTGTTCGATCTCGTCGCCGCTCAGTGGCGCGGTGCTGAAGCGCACCCGATCCGGCTGGTAACCGTCGTAGGAGACATTAAAGCTCAGGCAATTGGTCTCACGCCCGGCGTGGATCATCAGCTTGTTGCCGGCGGCCTCGGCGGAGGCCCGGGGTGGTCCGTAGTAGAGCTCCCGCACCCCGCCCTGACGGTCGCGCAGATACCACTCATATCGGTTCTCCTCCGCCAGCTCGCGGATGAAGCGGTAATCGGTCTTGTTCTGGTGCCGATTGTCTACCGGGGTGTTGGTCAGGTCGGTATCCAGGGTCAGGCCATAGGGGGCGATGATCTCACGGATGATATCCAGACTTTGGCGCCCCTCGTCCCAGGTCACCCGCCGGCAGGCGCGGTCCATGGCGGCGAAGATGTCCTGGCAGTTGAGGGTCACGGTGGCGACGCTGCCGCTCTCCGGGATGTCGGTGTTGATCTCGCGGATATAGCCACTGAAGAAGGGCTCTTCCGCATCACCGAACACCACCAACACCTCCACCTGGGCCCAGGTGCGCAGCCGCTCGTCCTCCGCCAGGGGCCAGGTGCCGTCGGTGTCCCGCAGCAGGGCGAAGGTCAGACTGGCTTGCGAGCTGTCCCGGCGCTGCAGGGTGATTCGGGTGGTCTGCAGGTTCGGGTAGTAGTCGGAGAACTCGCTGCCACCGATCTTGACGATACACTCGCCGGTGTCGCGGGTGGTGAGTCCGAGAAAGCTGGCCAGGCTCATTTGCGCGGCTCCCGGGCAGCGGGGATCGCCACCGCATCCCCGTGCATCTGGTCATCCAGCAGCTCGAAGCCGTAGAGAAATTCCGCATTGGCGTCCATGATGCGCCACCAGCGCCGGTCGCTCTTGTAATAGTCGTTGGCCAGATGATCGAGCCGGTCGGTGTGCAGCACCGTGTGCTCCACCACCCCCGGCGGTGAGCTCAGGCTGCGTTCCCGGTAGCCGTCGAAGCCCTTCTCCTCGCTGAAGGATCGGGTGTTTGCGTATCTGGAGCCTTTTCTTCGCATCTTGCTCTCCTAGAAGGGCAGCGGCAGATTCAGCAGATTGGCCGCCGACATGATCATGCGCTGCACCTGTTCCACCTGATAGAAGGGGTTGGTGCTCTCCAGCACCTGCAGGCTGATGGTGGCCTTGGCCCGATAGGGCTTGAGCAAGGGCAGATGGGCCTGCTCCTCGATCTGCAGATTGGTGATGAACACCGGCAGGATGTGGGTGCCCCAGACGAACAGCAGCACCGACAGATGCTCGTCCCGCTCATGGGCGTGCGCCCCCCCGCCGGTCAGTGATGACATCATCTGAAACGGTCCGGGACCGTTGACCTTGGGCTCCACCATGCTGCGCAGGGTGGCGATCTCCGGTTCCACCCCGGAGACCAGGGCCACCGCGTGCATCGGATGGCTGGTATCACTGAGCTTGTCGGTGGCGTCCAGCAGGATGTCAAAACTGATCGTCTCGGCGGTGGCCGAGGCGGCCTGACCGATACGGTTGGCCTCACCTGGGGTGGTGAAGTCGATGATCGGCAGGGCGCTGCCGTCAAAGCTGACGGTGCGAGTGCGGGTCAGAGACTCGGGGTTGAACTCGAACTCCAAGAGCAGCGGCGGCAGGCTCAACGCATACTCCACCAGCATGCCTTTCATGGTCTTGATCATCCGCCTCGCCTCCTCGATCCACCGGCTCGGGTCATGGACTGCAAGCGATCACCCAGCTGTCCGGCCACCCGCCGGGCATCGCCGGCAAAATGACCGCGCAGGTTGAGATCGAGCCGTTCCGTGTTGTGCAACTGACCGGCCTGGCGCTGGAGCTGCTCGGCAACCTGGCGTGCCAGCAGGGTCGGATCGCCCCGCCAGCCCTTGGGCAGGCGCAGGTTGAGCTTGTCAATGATCAACGGCCGGCTCATGGTGTCTCCCCCTGGACGATCTCTCTGGGCAGAAAACCCGCCAACTGGCGCAGCTGGCTGAGGCGGGTCTGTCCGTCGGTCTTCTGCAGCACCCGCCAGACCCCGGTTGCCACCTGCTGCATACCGATCGGCACCTCACCGGCCGCCGCCAGGATCGCCGCATGGTTCGCCGCGTTGCGGATCTCGCCACCGGTCAGGGCCACCGCCTCGGCCACCAGGGACAGATCGAGATCAACTGCCTTGGGCGCCCCGGCAGGCAGCAGGCGCTGCCACAGGGCCTGACGCTCCGGGGCCTCGGGCCGCGGGAAGGTCACCACGAAATGGAAACGACGCTGGAAGGCCTGGTCAATCTGCTTACGCAGGTTGGTGGTGAGGATGCAGGGCCCTTGATGCTGCTCGATACGCGACAGCAGGTGGCTGACCTCCATGTTGGCATAGCGGTCCCGGGCGTCCTTGACCTCGCCGCGCTTGCCCATCAGGGCGTCCACCTCGTCGAACTGCAGTAGCACCTCACGCCCATGTACCGCATCGAACAGGGCATTGAGGTTCTTTTCGGTCTCGCCGATGTATTTACTCACCAACGCACCCAGATCGACCCGGTAGAGGTCCCAGCCCAGCTGGTTGGCGATGACGCTGGCGGCAAAGGTCTTGCCGGTCCCCGACGGCCCGCTGAACAGGGCGATGGGTCCGCCCGGCGGGCGTCCGCCCCACTCGTTGACCAGACGATCCGCATGTTGGATCCACAGCAGATACTCCTGCAGCATGCGCTGCTGAGCGGGCTGGATGATCAGGTCTTGCCAGTCCGCCGGGATGTCGATCGGCACCGCGCCGGGCACCCGCAGGCGCTGGGCCGGCAGTCCGGTGACGCTCGGCAACAGCGCAGGATGGGGCTTGAGCTGGCGCAGCGGTCCCTCTCCCTCACCCAGCAGCAGCCCCCGGCCGAGCAATTCGCCCTGCTCCTGGACCAGCTGCTGGACCAGGGCATACTCCTGCTCATTGAATGCCAGCAGGCGGTGCAGAAAGGCCAGACTGGGATAGACGCTGTTGCTCTGCTGCAGATCCTGATACAACAATGCCACGTTGGGATTGACCGCCGGGGCATAGACCGCGGCCAGCAGATCGAGGGCCAAGGCCGGCAGCGCTTCCGCCGACAGGCTGCGCCAGACCTGACCCTCTTCTCGTAGGCACTCGACCTGATGCTGAACCTCGTTGAGCCGGCTCAGTAGCGCCTCCGCCGGCTCCCGTCCATAGCGCGCCTCGAGCAGGCACTGGGCCAGCAGCTCGATACGCTTCCACTCCGGTTCGAGACTGGTGGGACGCACCATTTCCGCCACTACAGCGACCATTTACGGTACCTCCCGGGTCAGGCTGATCAACAGGGGGTTGCTGCGGATGCCCATGCCGCCGTCGGCGGCATGGGGCAGATCGACCCACTGCCCGGTGTCCGCCTGATACTGGATATGCCGCTCGACGAACAGCTGCAGCTGCCAGCTGTTGTTGCTGTTGTCGATACCGGTCCAGTGGCTCAGGGCCAGGGCGAAGCCGGTACCACCGGGGCCCGGCAGGTTCTCCACGTCGAGGCTGTCCGCGTCTGCCGACAGGTTGATCACCGGGTCGATGTCGACCCACTGGCCGCTGCTGCGATCTGCATCCGGGTTCTGCAGCAGCTGACCGACCAGGGTCAGATCACCGCTCTGGGCGCTGTCGCCGGCGATCCAGATATCCAGGGTTGGCAAACCGCTGAAATCCGCCAGGCCGCCCACCACCGGCACCTCCAGGTTGAGGGAGAGATTGGCCGCACGATTCCCTGCGGGGCCGGTGACCAGCACGATGGCCGGCGCCCATTGAGGATTGGCGCTGTCCACGCTGACCGAAGGCACCGGCGGATAGAGGGTCTCGCGGTTCGCCGGCCAGGGTCGGTTGGGATTGCTCGTGCTGCTGTCGGCAAAGCTGCCCACCGAGGCGACTCGCGGGGCCTGGGGCGCAGGGGTCAGAGGCTCCACCGGCGCCAGGGTGATCTCGTACATCAGGGACGGGCGGTAGACCGTATCGCCCTGGGTCGACCAGATCTGGTTGATCTGCTCGTCCGCCAGCGGCTGGGGGATGAATTGAGTGTGCCAGACCTCCCCCGGGTTGTCGCCGTCGATCAGCATCACCGGTTGCTCCTGAAACAGCCGCATGACCTGGGACAGCATGCGCAGCTCATTGAACCCGGCGGAGAAATCCACCACCGTGTCGCTGTCCACGTCCTCGTCGATGCCCACCGCGGTCATCACGCAGAACAGCTTGACCCACTGCACGTCACCGGGCCGCGCCGAGGTATCGAAAGTGAAGGGTTCGAAGCGGTAGAAGAACAGATTCAGGGTGTTGGCGTTGTTGACTGCGGGCAGGTTGATGCCCGGCGCGCCGATGGTCACCGTCACCTCCCAATCGGGGGGTGCCGTGCCCTGACCCAGGGTCTCCAGATGCGCCCTGACCTGGTTGCAGATCCGCGACAGAGATGAGGTGGGTAGCGGCATCTCACAATCCTCTCAGGCCGAAGGGATTAGTCGCCGCGGGCCTGGATGCGCGCTTGCGCGGCGTCGGTTTGGCGGAGGCTTGATCCTCCACCAGTACATTGATCTGGCCGATGCGCACCTGGGGGATCTCCGCGGTCTGGGGCTGCTGCACCGGCTGCTGTGGTGCCGGCCGGGCCAACATGACCGGTTCTGTTCGGACGGCACCCTGCGCGGGGCGCTGACCCGCCTCAAGCGGTGGCTGTTGTCTAGGTGAGGGATCGGGCCGTTGCTCTGTTCCCGGGTCTCCGATCGGATCGACCGGCTGAAGCCGATCCGGCGTGATCCGGGCCTGATCAGGACCGCGGACGGGATCGCCCTCCGCTTCCACCGTCGTTGGTTCTGAGCGCTCAGACTTCGCAGATGATTGCGGGACGGGGTCGCCGGTCTGCCGTTGCGGAGCTGATTGCGCCAACACCCCCGGTGCTGTGATACGGGTCCTGGCGACATCCGACTCGACCGCAACCGGCCTCCCCGGGCCGCGCTCAGCCTGAATGGCGGGAGCGGTTTGCGGCATCTCCAGCTCAGGGGTCTCCGGTATCTCGATGGAGAACTCCGGACCACCGTTACGGTGGCTTTCCCGGTCGGGAGAGCCAGGGGGCTTTACTGGATTGTCTGCCGCAAGGTTCGCGGCGGACGTTTCATGTTCACCCGGCAATGCCGGCTCTTGCCGCCCTCGTTCTGCCTGGCGAGCGGGTCTTGCCGCACTCATCGAGGGACCAATCAGCGGTGCTGGATGGGCGCTCGGTACAAGTGTTTCGGTATCCGGGGATCGAACGTCCTCGGATGGTGTTTGGTGTATCGGGGCGGCCGGTGGATGCGAGCGCATCGGCATTCCTGGCTGGACGGGTTCGGGCGGGATGAAACCCGCGGTTTGCCGGGAACGCTCCAGCGAGGGCGGGCGCCGGGCAGGTTGCCGGCTCTGGCTGACCAGTGAGCTGAGATATTTCACCAGAGACCCCCTTGCTGATCTTGGATCAGGTCGTCCGCCCGGTACTTGCCCAGACTGCGGTCGATCAGCTGCAGATAACGCGCCCGTCGGCCGCGGGGCAGTTGCAGGATATCCCGTTCCGACCAGTGGTAGTGGAATGCCAGGGTGTGGATCTCCTCATCCAGCGTTCCCGTCTCCTGGATGATACAGGCATAGGGATCGATGGCGACCTCCTGAGACAACCGGCAGTGAGGACACTCGATACTGGCGGTCAGCGCGGCCTGAGGTGACATCTCATCCAGAGTCTGATCGATGACCTCCATGTCCTCTCCGCTCAGGCTTTGCGGGTCCACCGGACGTCCCAGCTCACTGAGCAACCGGGCGAGCAGCCCGTGCAGCAGCGTCCCCTGGTCCGCGTCCTGGATTGAAGTGAACTCCTCGTCGCCGCCGTTCGGCGCCCGCAGGTCCATCTCGCCAATGCTCAGGGTGATGCTGGTCTGCGGGTAGCCCTGCCCCGCCGCTTTTATCGGCAGGTTGCCCGGTTCGATCTGAAACTGGATCGGCTCGGCACAGCCGCCGCAGTGGGCGGTGATCCAACGCGGACCGGTGTCGATCAGCGCCTCGAGCTGCAGGATCAGAAACTGCCGATCCCCTGCGCTCAAAGCCCGTACCCGATCCACATCAACCGGCTGTCCGGCCACTTGCTGCAGACTGGCCGTCAAGATCCGGGTCACCTGTTCGGGCAGGGTCTCGGTGTACAGGCCGCTCTCTGCGAGCACCCGCTCGAGCTCGCCGGTTACCGGCTTGAAACGGTAATCACGGCGCAGCCTGCCGTCGACCAGCAATCCGCCTGGAAGCTCCATCTCGGGTCCCCTCGGGTTATCAGCTTTCCGACGGCTCGGTCACCGCGGTGTCGCGCTCCCAGCCCTCGTGCTGCAGGGTCAGGGTCTGGATACCCACCGTATTCATGGTGTTGGCGTCGAACTCCGGCAAAGCCTGATACTCCGAGACCCAGGCCCGGAAGAGCTTGTAGGAGATCGCTACCACGCCCTGCAGGTTGAGGACGTTGATGACGATGTCCTTGCGGTAGTTGACCAGGGAGATGGCTCCATCCCCCTGGATGTTGTTGACCAGGTTGGCCCAGTTCTCGAACACCGGGTCGTGGGTCAGCCCCTGCTCCAGGGTCACTGCCTCGTATTCGGTGCCGCCGGGCATTATCCGTTGATGGGACGGGTCGCCGGCGGAACGCCATTTGACCTCGCTGACCTTCTTCTTCAAGGCGCCCATCTTCTGCAGGCCGGCGAC
>JASJBU010000127.1 GCA_030066355.1 Gammaproteobacteria bacterium
GCCTTCCTGCACAGCTTCTTCGAAGCGGACTTCAGGACCCGCTTCCGCCCGTCTTATTTCCCCTTCACCGAGCCCTCCGCCGAGGTCGACATCCAATGCGTCATATGCGGGGGGAAGGGCTGCCGGGTGTGCAGCCATACCGGCTGGCTGGAGGTGCTGGGCTGCGGAATGATCCATCCCGAGGTGTTCCGACATGTCGATATCGACAGCGAGCGATACCTGGGTTACGCGTTCGGCATGGGCGTCGAGCGCCTGGCAATGTTGCGCTACGGCGTCAACGACCTGCGGTTGTTCTTCGAGAACGACCTGCGGTTCCTGAAGCAGTTTGCTTGATATCAAGTCCTTTGAGCAATGCCAGATAACGCCATGATAAGCAGTATCTGCTGATTCTTTTTTTTAAAAAAAAATTTAACTATATTTTTTAACTAATTGTTATATATAAATATATAGTTTATCTATTGCCAACGTTTAGCGGTTTAAAGAATGAAATTTAGTGAGGCTTGGTTGCGAGAGTGGGTGAATCCTGATGTCACCACAATGGAACTTGCGGATCAGTTGAGCATGGCCGGTCTTGAGGTAGACTCGGTGGTACCCGTAGCCCCGGACTTCAGTGGAGTCGTCGTCGGGGAGGTATTGTCTATCGAGGCCCACCCGGATGCCACAAAGCTCAGGGTTTGTCTGGTGAATACCGGAGAGGAGCAGCCCTTGCAGATCATTTGTGGGGCGGCCAATGTCGCTGCAGGGATGCGTGTGCCCACCGCGATTGTCGGTGCGCTATTGCCGGGGGACTTCAAGATCAAGCGCGCCAAGCTACGCGGCGTGGAATCCTTCGGGATGATCTGCTCGGCCAGTGAGTTGGGTCTGGCAGACGCCTCAGAGGGCATTATGCCCCTGCCTGCGGATGCGCAAATCGGCAGGAACTTCAGAGATTATCTGGATTTGGACGACCAGGCCATCGATGTGGACCTGACCCCGGATCGGGGTGACTGCCTGGGCATGGTCGGCATGGCCCGGGAGGTGGGAGTGATCAATCGCTGTCCGGTGACCTCACCCAGGATCGATCCGGTCGATCCGATGCTTGAAGAGGGCTTCGAGGTCCGTCTGGAAGCGGAGGAGGCCTGTCCGCGCTATCTCTGCCGGGTGATTCGAGGTATCGATGTGAATGCCGAGACACCCCTGTGGATGCAGGAACGCCTGCGCCGCAGCGATATCCGCAGCCTGGGGCCGGTGGTGGATGTCACCAATTATGTGCTGCTGGAACTGGGGCAACCCATGCACGGCTTTGATCTGCACAGACTCAAGGCGCCGATCCGGGTGCGCTTGGCGGAACAGGGTGAGAAGTTGACGTTGCTGGGTGAGCAGGAGATCGAGCTGCAGGCCGGCTCCTTGGTGATCGCCGATGCAGAGGGGCCTCTGGCTTTGGCCGGTATCATGGGTGGACAAAAGTCTGCCGTTACCGAGACCACCACTGACATCCTGCTGGAGAGTGCTTTCTTTGCCCCCACCGCCATTATCGGTAAAGCCAGAAGTTACGGTCTGCATACCGATTCATCCCATCGTTTTGAGCGTGGTGTCGATCCACAGTTACAGGCAAAGGCATTGGAGCGGGCTACGGCATTGCTGATCGCAATCACCGGCGGTCAGCCAGGCCCTATTGTGGAGACCAGTCGACCGGCTAAGATCGAGCAGCGCCCAGAGGTTTTGTTACGTGGCGAGCGCCTCAATAAGGTCCTTGGCGTTGAGGTTGCCGCGCAGGAGGTTGTCGATATCCTCAGTCGCTTGGAGATGACCGTGGCTGAGACCGATGGCGGTTGGCGGGTGACGGCACCCAGCTGTCGTTTCGATATCGGTATCGAAGAGGATCTTATCGAAGAGATCGGCCGGATTTACGGATACGAGCGCATCCCCAGCCATCGCGGCCTGTCAGGGATGGTGATGCGGGGCAAGCCGGAAGCGGCCTATGACCTGCACCGGGCGAAACAGGTGCTGGTGGATCGGGATTATCAGGAGGTGGTTACCTACAGTTTCATCAGTCCGGAACTCCAGCAGATGATCGACCCAGGGGTTCTGGCCGTGCAACTCGCCAATCCAATCTCCGCTGAGATGTCGGTGATGCGCACCAGTCTCTGGCCGGGGTTGTTACAGACTGCGTTGTACAATCAATCCCGTCAACAGGAACGGATCCGGATCTTCGAGTCCGGCCTGAGATTCCGGCAAGAGAAGGACGAAATCAGCCAGGAACCCATGCTGGCCGGTCTGATAGCCGGTAATAATCGGGCGGAACAGTGGGGTGAACCTGCCGTTGCGGTGGATTTCTACGACCTCAAGGCGGACCTCCAGGCGATTCTCGCCTTGACCGGGGTCGATGAAGCGGTGATCGAATTCAAGCCGGAGGCTCACCCGGCCCTGCATCCAGGACAAAGCGCCTGCGTTGAGTATCAAGCTCAGCCCATTGGTTGGATCGGCATGTTGCATCCGGAACTGGAGAACAGGCTCGATCTGGCAGGGGCCACCTACTTGTTCCAGATCAAGCTAAAGGCGATCGAGCAGGGTATACTGCCAAGTTTTGAGCCCCTCTCCAAATATCCGTCGATTCGGCGTGATATCGCCCTGGTGGTAGACCAGGCGGTGAGTTTTCAAGCCATCAGGTCGTGTATTCGAGACGTGGCTCCAAAAAATATACAAGACATCCGACTTTTTGACGTCTATACTGGTGAAAACGTAGATTCGGGTCGAAAAAGCCTCGCATTGGGATTGATTTTACAGGAAAAATCCCACACTCTTACGGACCAGGAAGTCGATGATGTGGTCAACACCGTACTCAAGGGGTTGGCTGAGGATTTAGATGCGAAGTTGAGAGATTAGTATATGGCACTGACCAAAGCAGATATGGCCGCCAGGCTGTTTGAAGAGCTCGGCCTCAACAAACGTGAAGCGAAAGAGATGGTGGAGATGTTCTTCGAGGAAATTCGCCAATCTCTGGAACAGGGGGGGCAGGTAAAGCTCTCCGGTTTTGGTAATTTCGACCTGCGTGAAAAGAAGCAGCGACCGGGACGCAACCCAAAAACCGGGGAAGAGATACCGATCTCCGCCAGACGGGTAGTGACCTTTAGACCAGGACAAAAACTAAAAGCCAGAGTGGAAGCCTATGCTGGATCCGAGCAGCAGTAATACCGACCTGCCTGCAATACCGGGCAAACGTTATTTTACCATCGGCGAAGTGAGTGATCTTTGCCAGGTGAAGCCGCACGTCCTGCGCTATTGGGAGCAGGAATTTCCGCAGTTGAAACCTGTCAAGCGGCGTGGCAACCGACGTTATTATCAACGTCACGATGTGTTGATGATTCGTCAGATACGAAGCTTGCTCTACGAACAGGGTTTTACCATCGGTGGTGCCAGACAACAGCTCTCCGGTGAAACAGCCAAGGAAGATCAGCAGCAGAGTCAGCAGATCGTCAAACAGCTTCGGACCGAGTTGGAAGAAGTACTGCATATCCTCAGAAGATAGCCGGCTCCATTGACATCGGCAGGCTAACTGCCTAGTATTCCCGCTCTCTCCGGGCGTAGCGCAGTCTGGTAGCGCACCACAATGGGGTTGTGGGGGTCGGATGTTCGAATCATCTCGCCCGGACCAAGCACACTATTCAAGGCTAGCCGCGATTTGGCTGGCCTTTTTTATTTTCTGCTGGGGCTTGTTCAATGAACTGGGCCTGCAAAGGTGTCCATTGGCACTGAAACCATCCAGTAGCTAAATGTCTCTGTTATATCAGATCAATCAAACAGAAACGGCTCTCAAAAGGCTGCTTAATCTGGCGTCGAGTATCGATTGAATGCACTGGCAACGGATTGGTGATTAGCATTGCTTGAATTTCCCGTAACATCCAAGAGGACGTGTTCTAACTCATTGAGTGTATAGGGTTTGCTCAGAAAACCGTCCATACCGACTTGGGAGGTGCGGCGCTTGTCATCTTCTGAGGCATGTGCCGTCAAGGCAATGATAGGGATAGGGCGCAATTGCCGGCTGAACTCGATATCACGAATCCGTTTGGTTGCCTCAAAACCATCCATTTCAGGCATTTCACAGTCCATCAGAATGGCATCGAAATCACCGGATAGATATTGCTCGATGGCGGTTTTGCCATTGCCTGCGAATCGGGTATCACAATCTAAGACACTCAACATCTCTTCAGCGATGAATTGATTGACCTGATTGTCCTCGGCCAGGAGGATCCTGAATCCTAATGAAACTGGTGGTCTCTTTTCCTCATCGGTCTCCACGGAAGCTTGATCCAATAAGGCGTCCTTGGTCTTTTCAAAGGGTATGATGAATGAGAAATGACTCCCGATTGCTTCTTGACTCTCCACACTGATGACCCCGCGCATGAGTTTAACCAACTCATGGGTGACGGTCAGTCCGATGCCGGTACCTCCATACTTACGGGTGGTTGAGCCCTCTGCTTGTACGAAGGACTGGAAGATCCGTTGCTGATCTTCCTGCGGGATACCAATGCCGGTGTCACTCACGGTAAATTTGAGACTGACCATGTCGGGCAGGTCCTGCATGTTTTCCAGTTTGACCGTAATACGACCTTGATCGGTAAACTTGATGGCATTGGAGAGCAGATTCAATAAGATCTGTTCAAGGCGGTTGGGATCACCCATGACGGCCTGTGGTAGATCGTCTGCCAGTTCGACCTGCAGTTCAAGTCCCTTGGCTGCAGCGGAATCCCGCATCAGTGCTGCCGCTCCAGTCAGTATTTTTGTGGGATCCATGACGATCGTATCGAGCTCCAATCGGCCGGCATTGATCTTTGAAAAATCCAGGATCTCATTGATCCTGTGTAATAGTACCTGAGCCGATTTGTACATCACATCCAAGTAGCTGGCTTGCTTTTCAGGTGAGGAATTGATGCGCATCATCTCCAAGGTGCCGATCAGTCCATTCAGGGGGGTTCTGAGTTCATGGCTCACATTGGCCACGAATTGACTTTTTGCTTGGTCCGCGCTTTCAGCACGAACCTTGGCTGCCGCAAGTTCTTCCGTGTGTTGAATGAGCAGGCGTTTGTTTCTGAGATTGTTCCAGTAATTCGTATTGAGTTTTTGCCCAATGAAAAGCAGGAAACCAATACTCAAAAGAAACAGTATACCCAGTATGTTGGCTTCTGTTATGGGCACTATCCAACAGGCGATCACGCTCGGCAGAAGTGCAATGAAGATGTAGATTCTTAGCAGGTTCAGATGAGTGCTGAGACTGATCGTTGCCCCAGCCACGATGCCCGCTGTTGAAAAACCAATCAGGTACGCCGGCCAATCCGGAACATACTGCCAGACCAAGAAGGCCGTCATGCTGCCCCATAAAGTGGCCTGGGTCATTACCACTGCATAATAACCAGTCAACCATAGGGTTGGTGAGCCAGCATGCAACTGGTCAAATCTCACACTGAGCATCAGGCGTATCAGGCCGGATAAGGTTAACGCCCCAAAGACCGTCCAGGATGTGATACTCCAATCCTGGGCAACCGGCGTATTCAGGATGATGAGAAGCCAAATGGCTGCATATAGCATACTCCCCGGAATACCTTGCTCACCCAGATCCCGATTGACCTGTGTGAGGTCATCTTTGTGGAGGTCGGCATGACTACGATCGGTTGCGGCCATTTTTCACCTAATACGGAATCTTGAGCTAAATCTCTTGTGCTCTGGGAGAATTATTCGCTTCCAAGAGAAAAACGCAATTCTAAAAGATCGATTACATGTAAAGTATTGTGGAAACTAGCCCGGACATATCGGTGCGCCGTTGACCTGATGATTCTGCCGAGATCCTCGCCCAGAGGTGGATTATCGATTAAGTCAATAACCTAAGTTGTTGATGATTCTTTAAATACCAGCTCTGGCGGCGAGATCGGTAGGAGGGCAGGTTCAGCATGCTGTGATGACACTTTGTGCTTTACTATAATTCGATAAACAGACATTAATGATGAAGAGATAGGATGGGATTTCAGCGAACGGGTGATTTTTCCGGGTGAGGTATGGAAGCGCAACGGGTATAAAAAAGGGTTGCCCTGTGAGGGCAACCCTTTTGTCTGCTGACGTTTGAGGTGTGGTCTAATTCTTCACGGTGGTCAGACCCACGCTCACCCAGTCTTGCATACCGCCACGATACCATTTGAGCTTGTAGGCCGGGTATCCCAGGCTCAGCAAGGTTTTGATGTTGGCGCCGGACTGTGGACACCAACTGCCGTTACAGAACAAGATGAGTGTTTTCGCGTTACGAAAATCCCATTTACCGTCGACCAATCGGGCACCGAACTGGTTCTTCAAGATGTCCTCCAGGGTGTCGGCTTCCGCAGCTACCTCGAAGCTGCCCTCTACATCGACGTTGATCTTGTTCCAGGGGATATTGACGGAGCCGGGGATGGTACCGCGCATGATCCATTCCGGAGTGCGGGAGTCAACGACCAGCAGGGTGCGATCACCATTCGAAAGACGTTTTAGATAACCCAGTACTTCCAGTTCACCCACTGTGTCCACGCCTTGGTCCAGCTTCGCCGGTTGTATACAGAATGGAGGGCAGTGGCGAGACACCTTGGCAAAGGCCTCGGGTATCTTTGCCTCCTTGTCGGCGGAACGACTGATGCTGACCATCTTGCCTTTGTGCATGATATCGACCGACTGCAGGCCTGGGGTAATATTGTTGCCGGCAGAAATTGGATTTGCGAGTGTCATGCCGCCAACCAGTGCGGAGAGGATAAGCGCCTTGGCATATTTCATCGTATGTTTACTCCTAATGGTTAGCCAGGATTAGTACTTCAGATAGGAAGGCGTGCCTTGATCTTTCTGTGCCATGGCCTGTTGATAACCCAGAACGCCCTGTTTGTGCGCCTTGGCAGCCAGCTGCATGGCTTTGACGCTGTCACCCTTTTTCAGGGCCTCCTTGGCCATTTTGATCATTTTGCCGGTATCGCGCCATTCACTTTCCACCGAAGCGGCCTTTTTTCTCGCCTTGTCGGCATCGTCTATCATCTGCTGCGCCTTGGCTATCTTGGGATCGGCTGCTGGTGCTGCAGTCTGTTCGGCCTGTGTGGCGAGGCCGAAGCCCAAGAGAAGTGCTAGGCTGACTATCTTTAACATTGATTTGATTTGCATTCTAAAAAACTCCCGATTCTTAGCTTTCATCAGGTTTGAGATCATTTCCGAGCGCCAGGGCCGTTTAGGGGAAGGCCGTTGCTCATGTAAGTGAGGAAATATTCCAGATTACGATATTGCTCACCATGGGCCTTGAACGGCTTTGCCCGTACCTGCTTGTTACAACCGGTAAAACGACGGTGCAGGGTGCCTACGGTTCCCCATTTGGAGCGGTAGACCGGGAAGTGGGTGGTATGTCCGAGAGCCGGGCTGAGTATATCTGAGCGGATCTTCATCCCCGCATTCTGCAGATGGCAGTTAGCGCAGGAGAAGTTCAGCTGGCCGCGGCGTGTGTAATAGAACTTTTTACCCGCTTCATAGGCCTCAAGGGCTTTGGGATCGTCTTCCGGAACGACGACATTGGTGGCCTGCCCACGCGACTCATAAGCGATGTAGGAAAGGATATTGTTGATCGGCCCTTTTTTGTATTTGAGAGGTTTTTCTCCATTGGCCTCACGGCACTGGTTGATCGCCAGTGGCAGGGTGATGACCATACCCTGCTGTTTATCCCAGTAAGGGAACTTACCCTTGATGGACGGGCCATCAGGGAAACAGTCCTTGTAGGTCTTACCATTGGCAAAGGGGGTTTCCCACATGCTCTGGCCTTCGTCGATGAAGGGCTCATAGGGGGGGAACTCCTCAATGGCTTCCCAGTTTTCGCGGCCGATCGGATCGATGGAATAGACACCATTGGTGTACTCTTCCATCGGTACGCCGGGAAAGCGGTTTTTGAAGAAGTTCTGGAATGCTGCCAGATCCTCTTCCGGGGTGGTGGCCTGTGCGCTGATCGCAATGCTGCCTGAGAGGGCGAGCAGGGCCAGGGATTGGATAATTTTTTTCATGATCGAATGATCCTCCAAGCAGTTGAATTAAAGCCGTCGTTCAGACCGCTCAAAGTGACCAGATAAACTCAACGACCTTATCGAGCTCAGCCTTGGTCAGTACCTCATGTTTGCCGAAAGGTGGCATGGAGGATTCCGGATTGGCAATGGTCGGGTCCCAGATCTGTTTTCTCAGATCTTCTTTATTCGTGTAGCGGCCTTTCATGGCAATCAGCGGGGGTGCGATATTTCCAGGTAGGTTGCCTCCGGTAATCATGTGGCAGGCCAGGCAATTACCCTTTTTTCGGTCGAAGGCAATGGCCTTACCTTCCTCGATTACGCTGCTTCCGGCAGCGACAGAAACGTGCATGATCAGAAACTGTCCGGCGAGTACGGCAATGGTACTGGACATTCCGATCCATTTACGGGATTTAACAAACATCATTACCTCCATAAGGGGCTGGAATGAAATTTGACCGGCTATAGTGTTCTGTTACTGTTTGACATTCAGGCCAATTATGGTTTCTACAGCGGATCAAGCGAAAGCAGTTGCCTCTTGTTGGGCAACTTTTTATGCCTTGCGCATTGTGCAACATATACAGGTAGAGGAAAAGTACAACAACTATCAAAAGTCATAGTGGTTTTCCGCAATATAGATTCGAATAATTTGGAGTCTAATCAGCAAGTTGAGTGTGGTTATTCAGGTCGGGAAGCGGATTACTGAGGGCGATTTCTTTGGCTCAGATGAGATTGATTGTCCCAAAAGACCTCAGCAGGTGGATGCTTAGGGTAAAATGACTTTCAAACCCTATTTCTGACGCGTGTTCTGTTACTCGGCGGTGGTGTTTGGTAAGAAAAACGGAATCAGCTGGGTCCACCTGGTCGGTGTACTTGGTGGGTTGTGCCGATGGCAGTCTGTATACCGGGGTGGCGAAAGATGTGCAGGCCCGTGTATCCCAGCATAATCGGGGTGTGGGAGCAAAATATACCCGCAGTAGGCGGCCTGTGGTGCTGCTGTTCACTGAGGAGGTGGGCGATCGTGGTCAGGCGCTGCGCCGTGAGCATGCCATCAAGCAGCTCTCAAAGAAGAAGAAAATACAGTTAATCGAGGGGTGGCAAGAGCACAGTCGGGAAACTACAGACTGACCGGTAGCAGAGAATTTCCACAACGCGTACAGCGGTAGATCTGCCCTTTGCGGATCCGGTTATGACGGATTGCCGTAAGCTGATGTTGCCGGCATGCACAACGATAGGGGAATCTACGCATTTTTCTGACGGGCAGTTCTTCCGTGGAAAATTGATGACAACGCTTGGGTTGAGCCCCGAAGAATTGCATGATCTGTTGCCACTCCATCCCATGGGGTCGAATATCAGCTCCATGGAGTCGGCGACTGATCAGGTGCGATACTTCGTGGGGCAGTGTCTGGGAAAGAAATTGCTCCGGATTCTGTTTCAACAGTAGCGGGTTATACCGAATGAAGGGCTTTGCCCTTTGTGTAAAGACCACCATGCCAGCGGCTTTGCCCTTTAGGTCGAAATGGATGCCGCTCAAAGGGCAGTGAACGCCAAAATGATCTTCTCCGCGGCGTATCAGGTCTCTCGTCTCTTGAGTCGCCCGTTGAAACAGGGATTCAGTCATCGTGATGCCCCTGTTCGGACAATGCCTCGATAGGCTGGTGCCGAAAACAATCCAGGGTGTGGTCGTTTACCATACCGACGGCTTGCATATAGGCATAGCAGATGGTTGTGCCAACGAACTTGAATCCTCTTTGCTTGAGTTCACGAGACATCCGGTTGGACTGTGCGGTGCTGACCGGAACCTCTATAAGCGATTTCCAGTGATTCTGCAGGGGTTTGCCGTCCACGAACTGCCAGATGAAATCGCTAAAGCTACCCTCTCGGGAGCGAATTTCGAGGAAGGCACGGGCGTTGTTGATGGTCGATTCAATCTTCAGCCGATTGCGCACGATGCCGGGATCCTGCAGCAATGATTTGATCTTCTGTTGGTCATAGTCGGCAATACGTTGTGCATCGAAATTATCAAACAGGCGTCGGTAGTTGTCCCGTTTATGCAGGATGGTCAGCCAGGAGAGTCCGGCCTGAGCCCCTTCCAGAATCAAAAGCTCAAAGAGCTTGCGCTCATCGAAACAGGGTATACCCCATTCGCAATCATGATATCTCAGATATTCCGGGTCGTCGCCCACCCAGGCGCAGCGTGTAGGCTTTTGCATAATCAGAAATGCGAGTTTTCCCGGGTCCTGGAATCGATGCAGGCGTATTTTAAGCGTATCGAGGGTGTCATTCTATGGGTTTCTCGATTTCTCGGATGGTCTGGCGCAGTTGCTCCAATTGACTACGGTACCCTTCGACATCTCCATAGTCGACAAACCGCTGAGAATGCCGGTGCGGATCGGGTGAACGCCTGACGTGTTTGATCGGGCACCAGTACTGCTCGGTACGGGCGGCGACTTCCCGCACATATTCGATGACATCATTCGAGTAGCCACAATAGATGCAGTTGATTTTCTCGATGGCGTTCAGATATGCGAGCTGGCCGCGGTCAAGGATCAAGTAATCGGAGCGGTGCACCCGTGGGATGCGATAGATTCTGAAACAGATCTGCTGATACAGCGTCACACTGAAGTCGATCAGCGCAATGGGTACGAAAAGGGCATAGACCAGCGGGGCTGACAAGAGGTGTCTAAGCGGTGTTGTGCGCAGGTAGTGCCAAATACCCGTCCGCTGTTTCTTCAGGAAATTTTTCATGCCCTGTTCGAATCGGACCTTGCCCTGTTCGAGGGAATACTGGAACAGTTCGCTCTTCTCCTTGAGCAAACGGTCTATCTCCTGTTCCAATTCACGCTGCAGCGCCTACAGTCACTACAGCGTGAAT
>JASJBU010000118.1 GCA_030066355.1 Gammaproteobacteria bacterium
GTCGATGCCCAGCCATGGATTTCTGGTACCGTGAATCATCCGGTTTTCTTAAACTCACGGTCTAGCCTATACACAAGATCTCTTCCGTGACAGGCCAAGAACCCAGACTTACAAGATCCATCAACAGATCCGTCATTCATCACACAGGGACCATCAATGAAAGCCATACCCGAATACATCGAAGACGTGCCCAACATCAGCGGTGCCGAGGACCAGGTCGTCCAGACCATGCAGGCGGGAGCTGAAAAAGCACTCTTTCGTGAACCGGGCAAAATCGATTTCGGCAACATCCGTGCGGCCGGTGCCATCGCGCTGCATATGCACCAACCCCTGATCCCCGCCGGTGGAGACGATCTACAGAGCGCCGCCCTGATCAGTAATCTGCAGTACATGATGGAACACCAGGATATCGGCGATAATCACAATGCCCCGATTTTCGCTGATTGTTATGCGCGCATGGGTGACATGATCCCGCAGCTGGTCAGTGAGGGAAAGAATCCCCGGGTGATGTTGGAATACTCCGGCACCCTGTTTCACGGCCTGCGCAAGATGGGTCATGACTGGGTCATCGACAAACTGAAGGCCATCACCTGTGATCCCGCCTTGGCGCACTTTGCGGAGTGGCTCGGGATGCCATGGGGCCATGCGGTGGCGCCATCCACCCCTGTACAGGATTATCGCCGTCATGTCCTGGCCTGGCAGCAGCACTTCGCCGCCATCTTCGGCTGGGCGGCCTTGGAGCGGGTGCGCGGCTTCTCCCCTTCGGAGATGGCCCTGCCCAACCACCCGGATGTGGCCTATGAATTCGTCAAGACCCTGGTGGACTGCGGCTACCAGTGGGTTTTGGTGCAAGAGCATACCGTGGAGCAGCCACAAGACGGTTGGAGCCCGCAGCGGCCCCACTTGCCACACCGACTGGTCTGCACCAATTCCAAGGGTGAGACTGCAGAGATCATCGCCATCGTCAAGACCCAGGGCTCGGACACCAAGCTGGTGGCGCAGATGCAGCCCTGGTTCGAGGCGCAAAGCCTGCAGAAATGGGAACTGGCGGGCAAGCAGGTACCCCCTCTGGTTAGCCAGATCGCGGATGGCGAGAACGGCGGCGTGATGATGAACGAGTTCCCACCCAAATTCATGGAGGTGGTCAACACGGCCTCCTGGTCCGATGTCCCCCTGATGAATGCCAGCGAGTATCTGGAACACCTGTTCAGCCTGGGAATCAAGACCAGTGATCTGCCAGTGCTTCAACCCCTGTTCCAGCGCAAGATCTGGGAGCGCATCCAGCCCGGCGATGGTCCGGAAAAACTGGCACAGACCATCGAGACCCTGCGCCAGGAAGATCACCAGTTCCACATGGAAGGCGGCAGCTGGACCAACAACCTCTCTTGGGTGCAGGGTTATGATAATGTTCTAGCACCGATGGAAGAGGCCAGCATCCGTTTTCATGAACAAATCGACGGTAAGGATATCCCCACCGATGATCAGCGCTATCGCAATGCTTTGTTTCACCTGCTCTCATCCCAGACCTCCTGCTACCGTTACTGGGGGCAGGGCCTGTGGACTGACTACGGCCGGGAGATCTGCCGTAGAGCGGAGGGCATCCTGAACAATGACTTTTGATTGATTACGTCGACCCGTGCGGTACAGGGAGGTAGCGCCATTTTTACAGGTGATGAACCTTGGAATATGCAGAAAACGGCAGAACCTATCTTCCGCTTTCTAACCAGAGCACCCCAGGGATGGGTTAATTTGGATGTTAATTTGTATGGATCATCAGACAACGCCATTACCGCTGTACACAAGAGGCGAGCGACATGAAGGTTAAACATGCCCCCAATCTAGACCCTGCCCTGACGAAGATCATCGAGGCCCGCCACCACGACCCCTTCGAAGTGCTTGGCCGCCATGAAAAGGGCAAGGAGGCGCACGTACGGGTTTTCCTGCCCCATGCGGAACGGGTGACCATCGCTGAGGGTGAGATCCCCATGCAGCGCATCGAAGGTACTGATTTTTTCGAGTGGCGAGGAGCGAAAAATGACCTACCGGTGCGCTACCGCCTGATCTGGCATGACGACCTGAATCACGAACATGTCTATTACGATCCCTACTGCTTTCCTCCCCAACTCGGCGATCTGGATCTGCATCTATTCGGTGAGGGTAAGCACTGGCATGCTTATCGCTTTCTCGGCGCCCATCTCCATGAGGTCGACGACATAGCGGGCGTACTGTTCGCAGTCTGGGCACCCAACGCCAGCCGGGTCAGCGTGGTCGGCGACTTCAATCGCTGGGATGGGCGCACCCATCCCATGCGCATGCGTACCGGCGGGGTTTGGGAGTTGTTCATCCCCAACCTGGGAGCAGGTAACCTCTACAAGTATGAAATACGCAATGACCGTTGGGATGCGATCTTCCAGAAGTCTGACCCCTATGGCCGCCTCTTCGAGTTGCGTCCCCAGACATCCTCTATCATTGAGCCCCCCAGCAGCTACCCCTGGGACGACAGCCAATGGCTGAAGGATCGAGCAGCTTATGATTGGCAGCACGAAGCCATGTCGATTTACGAGGTGCACCTCGGCTCCTGGCAGCGGGGTCCGGAAGGCGAGTTGCTCAACTACAAAGAGCTGGCCCATCGCTTGGTGGATTATGTGCAGGATCTGGGATTCAGCCATATCGAACTGCTGCCTGTCACGGAACATCCTTATGACCTATCCTGGGGTTATCAGGCCACCGGTTACTATGCCCCCACCAGCCGTTTCGGCACCCCCGACGAGTTCCGCTATTTCGTCGACTATTGCCACCAACACGGGATCGGTGTGATTATCGACTGGGTCCCAGCCCACTTTCCCAAGGACGCTCACGGCCTGGCCCGCTTCGATGGCACCCCTCTCTACGAGCATGAAGACCCGCGTCTCGGTGAGCATCGGGACTGGTCGACTCTGATTTATAATTTCGGGCGCTATGAAGTGAAAAACTTCCTGCTCTCCTCCGCCCTGTTCTGGCTGGAAGAGATGCACATTGACGGCCTGCGGGTGGATGCAGTGGCTTCCATGCTCTATCTGGACTATTCCCGGGAAGAGGGCGAGTGGATACCCAATAAGTATGGTGGCAACGAAAACCTCGAGGCCATCGATTTTCTACGGGTCATGAATGAGGTGGTGCATGACCAGGTACCCGGCGCACTCACCATGGCTGAGGAGTCCACCTCGTGGCCGCAGGTCACCAAACCCACCTATCTGGGCGGCCTGGGCTTCGATCTGAAGTGGAACATGGGCTGGATGAACGATACCCTTGCCTATATCGAGAACGAACCGGTCCACAGGCAGTATCACCATGGCGAACTGACCTTCAGCATGCTTTATGCCTTCAGCGAGAACTTCCTACTGCCCTTCTCCCACGATGAAGTGGTACATGGCAAACAGTCGATGTTGCACAAGATGCCTGGCGACGAATGGCAACGCTTCGCCAACCTGCGTCTGATCTATACCTATATGTTCACCCATCCCGGCAAGAAGCTGCTCTTCATGGGCACCGAATTCGGCCAGGGCAATGAATGGAACAGCGCCCAGCCCCTCGACTGGTGGGTGTTGGATTACCCCAATCATCAGGGCATTCAGCACCTGATCAGAGATCTCAACCGGCTCTACCACGATACCTCAGCACTCTATGCCCATGATTTTGAGTGGAACGGTTTCGAATGGATCGACTGTAACGATGCCCAACAATCCATATTGAGTTATCTGCGCAAGGACGATAAGGGTGATCTGGCGATCACCTTACTGAATCTGACGCCGGTCCCCAGAGAGCACTATCGGATAGGCGTTCCACAGGATGGCATCTGGCATGAGGTGCTGAACTCCGACTCCTCCCACTATGGCGGCAGCAATATGGGCAATGGGCCGATCGAACTGATCGCCGAACAACATGAGTGGATGGGGCGTCCCTGGTCACTGGAACTCACCCTGCCTCCACTGGCCGGGATTGTCATCAAGCCGAAGCCTGAAAACGCAAACGCGGACTTGGACGAAGTCCTGGAAGGGGATGAACAGACCCATTAAATCCGGATCCCGAAATCCTGGGCGGGTTTCGGGATTGATGATCGTCATCCATCAGGCCGCAACCTTTGAACCTAATCGATCTCGTTTGGAACACGCCAATCTATGAGTCAAGAAATTCTTTGTGAACACCGCCCCTCCGCCATGAAACTCGAAATCCAAGGAGTCTATGACTGGCCGATCTGGAAAAAGGAGGTCTCGAAGTTCGACTGGAGCTACGAGCAGACCGAGGTCTGCTATTTCCTGCGTGGCAAGGTCATTGTCACACCTGAAGGGGGTGAACCCCTGGAATTCGGACGTGGCGATCTGGTCACCTTTCCGGCCGGCCTGAAGTGTACCTGGGAAATCCTGAAAGATGTGGAGAAACACTACGCCTTCGAATAGCCCGTTATTTGAGCTCTTACGTTTTCGGCAGAATCCGCCAGGTCATCAACCGGTCATCTCTGTGCATCAGAGATGAACTCCCCACATTAAAAAAGTATCTGAAACGGAACCCGTTCGGAGTCAACAAACATGTACGAGCAGACGATTTCCCACGCCCTCGGCCTGCACATGCATCAACCTCCCGGCAACCTCAAGCTGTTGATCGAGACCAATCCCTGGGAGGCGGAGCAGATCATCCGCTGTTATGAGCGGGCGGCTCGGTATGCCGATGACTACAAAGGCGTGGCTTTTCTGCATGTGGGTTTCTCCGGCATTCTACTCGAACAGTTTCTCGATCCTCGTATTGTCGATGCGTACCGACATATCATCGATATCCCCGCCATGCTCGAGCGTTACCGCAACACGCCCAACGTGGAGCTCATCGGCATGGGTTACTACCACCCCATCTTCCCCCTGATCCCACAGGAGGATTGGCGGGATCAACTGGTCAGAGGACGGCAAATCATGCAGGAGGCCTTCGGTCGAGCACCGCGGGGTTTCTGGCCGCCGGAAATGGCCTTCACCATGGAGATGATTCCCGCGTTGATCGATGCGGGTTACGACTATGTGGTGGTGGACAGCGTACATGTCCAGCCCGAGGACGGCATCCAGGACATCTATCGGCCCTACCAGGCCTGCCATGATGGCCGCTGCATCACCATCATTTCGCGGGACCGGGATATCTCCAACGCTCAGGAGAGCGGCCTCAATCCCAGCTGGTTCGCGAACGAGATCCAACAAAAGGTGGGAAATTCACCCCGACCTCACGAACCTCGGCTGGTCACCACCTGGTCTGATGGAGAAAACGGCGGCTGGTTTCGCCAGACCGATGAGAACTCGGGTTTCTTCGGCTACTTTTTTGCGCCCTACATGGAGCATGTCCGCCATGGAGAATACCCCTCCCACACGGTTTCGCTCTCCGTCTATCTGGAGGAACATCCACCTCAGGAGAAGGCCCAGGTGCAGACCGGTGCCTGGAATGTCGGAGATACCTCGGGCATGGACTTCGCTCAATGGGCCGGTTCTGAGTCGCAACGCAAGGCGGTAGACAAGATCGTTCAGGTCAGTCAGAGATATCATCAACTGGCGGAACGCTCAGACCAGAGTGAGACGCTGAGCAAACTGCTGACAGCGGCAAGACATACCCTGCTGGAGGCGGAGACCAGTTGTTATCTGTTCTGGGGTGACAGTTGGATACCTCATTTGTACCAGCGTACCAATCTGGTGGAGACTCTGCTGGAGCGAGCCGAGCAAGTGCTCACCGTACTGCCCAGTGAGAGAGTGAGCGAAACCGTGAAGACAAAAGCAGACGATCCGGTCAATACACCGGTCGGCAAGTCCCTCAGAACAAACACGCCCGGACCAAGCACTGTCGAGGAGAAGCCCACCCCGGCATCCCTACCGCGGCGAAAAGCTGTGGACGAGAAACGGCCGCCAAAAGGTAAAAAATCGTCAAGCCGTAAGAAAGTTGCAACAAAAAAACAATCACACAGGAAAAAAAGAAAAAAAACGCCTTCAAAACAATGAGTTCTATTATTAGTACATGTATGGCCGAGTGTTGAATCTCTGCTATAATGGCTGCCCTGTTCGAGCCGCTGTCCTGGCAGGAACCCATTTCCGATCAACGGCCTCAGCGGCGAGGCAATCGGCTGACGAACCAGGCGGTATCGACCCATCCAGCAAGCTCGAGACATGCAGGACTCCGACCCCAATCCAACCCAGATCCCGGACAAAGAGTCCCTGCGCAGCCTGGAAGAGGCGCTGAAAAAACACTTTCCACGTCCAATCGAGCAGACGGAACTGGTTTTGTTGGACGTATCACCACGGCGCCTGCATGCCTATTGGCATATCACGCCCTGGGAACTGAAAGCCGCCGAGGCAGGATCGAGAGGCAGCAAGACCCGCTTGATACTGCGCTTTCATGACCTGACCCAGCAGACCCGCAAGCAGGAGTCCTCACCCAGCTTCGATATCGAGATCTCGGGCGCATCCGGCAGCCAGTACGTGGAGCTCTGGGAGGACGCCAAACGTTACCGGGCGGAACTGGGTCTGCTGCTGGATGACGGCAGATTGATCGATCTGGCCAGATCGAATACCGTGGAACTGCCAAAAGCCAAACACTCGCCACAGCAGGGTGGTAAGACACTGACTCTCACCCCAACGGACAAAGGCTTGATCGAGGCGCAGCCGCAACGAGCCGCGACGGCCGATGCCATACAAAAGGCCCGCGAGGCCTGGCGGGTGAACGACGCTCAACCCAACGACGCGACCCTGCAAGCGCCGCTCAATGAACTCTTCCCCCTGTTTCCGGACCCGAGCGCACCGCCTTTCGAGGCACATCGACTGCACAGGATAGCCCCTCGGCAAGCCACCGCATCGCGGGAGATTTCCGCGACTGACGAGGAGCTGGAACTCACCCCATCGAAAGGTTCGCCCATGTCCGCTGCTGCGGACCGATCGAAGGAAGGGCCAACCGGGCCGTCCGTAACGACCGAGCTGAAAGCGCATGGAGAGATACGGCAAGATGGCTTTCCGCTCTGTTCGGTCCAGGATGCCAGGAAGCTGGTGAAGACGCTCTTCGAGCCCCTTGTTTCCCAGGAACCCACAGGCTTCGAAACCATCGCCCCCTCAGGCAGCCTTGAATCCGGAGCGACCGAGCTGAGATTCCCATCGATCTCGCGCGCGTCCCCGGCGAATTCGTCTGAATGGACGGAACAAGACGGCTTCCCGCTCTGTTCGATTCAGGACGCCCGGGATCTGCTGAAGGACCTGATCGAACCCAGGCTCCCTGAAGCATCCCAGGCAATCGTCGCCTTGGAAATACCAACGGGTTTCGCCTTCGCGCCTGCCGGCCCCAGACCGTTCAGGCCGGCAAATCCGAGACCAAGCGGCGGTATCGAATCGGCCTCTGACCGTGCTGCGGATTCGAGTGCCCCCTCCAGCCCTGTCTCCAGTTTTACCCTGCTGCAAGACCCGGATGAAGAATTGCATATCGAACTGCATATTCACGGCCGTGCACGACCCAACTCCCATTTCGTGTTTCATGGTCAGCACATAACCACCGAGGCAGACGGCAGCTTCTCGTTGCACAAGGAACTGCCTCTCGCCAGCCAACGCTTCGTCGCCCTGCTGCTGGCCGGCAAGTACGATCGAGAAGCGTGAGATGGCCCGGGGCTATCTGGCACTGCTGCTGCATGCACATCTGCCTTACGTACGCCATCCCGAACACGCGTCTTTTCTGGAAGAGCGTTGGTTCTTCGAGGCCGTCACCGAGTGCTATCTCCCCCTCCTGCAAGTCTTCGAGGGCCTGCAACGAGAAGCTATAAGCTATCGCCTGACCCTGTCTCTCTCCCCCACTCTGATCGGCATGTTGCAGGACAGACTGCTGAGCCAGCGCTATTTGCGGCATCTCGAGGATCTGCTTGGACTGGCCGGGCGGGAAGCGATACGCAAGCATGCGGATCAGCGCACCCGGGCGCTTGCAGAACGCTATCTGCAAGGTTTCCAGGAGACTCGGAGGCAGTATATCGAACGTTATCAGACCGATCTGATCGGTGCTTTCAAGCAACTGCAGTTGGCGGGACGGCTGGAGATCATCACCACCGGGGCGACCCACGGTTTCCTGCCTCTTTTGCGCACCGAACCGGGTGCGGTGAGGGCACAGTTGGCGGTCGCGGCCGAGACATACCAGGAGACCTTCAACGACCAGTCAAGGGGCATCTGGCTGCCCGAGTGCGGTTACTTTCCGGGCCTGGAAGAATCCCTGGCGGACCTGGGCTTTCGCTATTTCATCCTCGACACTCATGGCATCCTCAATGCTGAAGAACGACCCTGGCACGGCATTGCCGCACCCCTGGCCTGTCCCAACGGCATGGCCGCCTTCGGCCGGGACCCTGAGTCCTCCCGACAGGTATGGAGCGCCGACCAAGGCTATCCCGGCGACGAATGGTATCGGGAGTTCCATCAGGATATCGGTTTCGATCGTCCACCCGAAGAACTCGGCCCGTTCATCCTCGAGGACGGATCCCGTAGCCACACCGGCATCAAATACTTCCGGGTCACCAACCAGGGCCGCTACAAACAACCCTATGAACCGAAACGGGCCGCGCAACGGGTCGAGGCCCACGCGGAAGACTTCGTGCAGAAACGACTGGCGTCGATCCATAAACATGGCGCCCTTATGGCCCAACCCCCTATGCTCCTCGCACCCTATGACGCGGAGCTGTTCGGTCACTGGTGGTACGAGGGTCCCCAATGGCTGGAAGCGGTGATCAGAAAGATCCATCAGCAAAACGACCTGGAGCTGATCTCGCCTTTCGACTTCCTCCAACGCCATCCCAAGCTGCAATGCGCCGGACCCTCCGCCTCCAGCTGGGGTGAGTTGGGTTATAACGCCTACTGGCTGAACGAACACAACGACTGGCTCTACCCACACCTGCACCAGGCGGCCCGGGAGATGCAGCGGCTTGCCGCCGACTTCGCCGGCGCCACGCCGGGCGGTCTGAGATATCGTGCCTTACAACAGGCCGGACGCAGTCTGTTGCTGGCCCAGGCCTCGGATTGGCCTTTCATCATCAAGTCCGGTTCCAGCAAGGCCTACGCTGAGCAGCGGGTACGGGATCTGCTCGCCCGCTTCAATTATCTGGCAGAATCGATCCGCGAAGACCGGATCGATCCGCGCCACCTGGAAACCCTGGAGCAGATGGACGCCATCTTCCCGAACCTCGACTATACCTTTTTTATTCAGCAGGAGTGACTCGAGCATGTATATCGTCATGGTGAGCCCTGAATGCGCCCCGGTCGCCAAGGTCGGAGGACTCGGAGACGTGGTGCACGGTCTTTCCCGGGAACTGGCGCTACGCGGCAATGCGGTGGAGCTGGTCCTGCCCATGTACGACTGCATGCACACCGAACGGATCGAGGATCTGCACAGGGCCTATGCGGACCTCTGGGTACCCTTCCACGACATTTCGATCCACTGCGATGTCTATAGCGGCCGGGTCGACGGCCTGAGCTGTTTCTTCATCAAGCCCAATTCTGCGGAAAGGTTCTTCGAGCGGGGCCGCTATTATGGCGAGAGCGACGATGCGGAGCGTTTCGCCTTCTTCTCCCGCGCCTGTCTGGAGTTTCTGCTGAAGAGCGACAAACACCCGGACATCATCCACTGCCACGACTGGCAGACCGCCTTGGTGCCGGTGTTGCTCTATGAAATCTACAACGGTATCGGCATGACCCATCCCCGGGTCTGCTACACCCTACACAATGTCGGACATCAGGGAGTCACCGGGGAGCACATCCTGCGCCAAGCGGGGCTCGATCCGACGGCGATGATGATCCCGGAACGGCTGCTCGACCACACCCACGCCGATGCGGTCAACCTGATGAAGGGCGGCATCGTCTACTCCAACTTCACCACCACCGTCTCCCCCCGCTACATGGAGGAGATACGTCACAGCGAACTGGGTGAAGGTCTGCAGGATACCCTGAACCATCATGCCGGCAAGGTGGGCGGGGTATTGAACGGGGTCGACTACGAGGCCTGGAATCCCCAGAGCGACCCCCATATCCCGGCCAACTACGGCGTGGACGATCTGACTCCCAAGGCCGACAACAGACAGGCCCTGCGCCGGCGGCTGCTGATCCGCGACCTGTTCAAACCGATCGTGGCGGTGGTCAGCCGCCTGGACCGGCAGAAGGGAGCCGACCTGATCCGTCATGCGGCCTTTTTCAGCCTGGCCAACCACGCCCAGTTCGTACTGCTTGGCTCCGCCGCCGAAGAGGAGCTGAACGCCGCCTTCTGGGGCCTCAAGCACTACCTCAACGACAACCAGGACTGCCACCTGGAGATCGGCTACGACGAGGGGCTGTCCCACCTGATCTACGCGGGCGCCGACATGCTGGTGATCCCCAGCGTCTACGAGCCCTGCGGCCTGACCCAGATGATCGCCATGCGTTACGGCACGGTGCCCGTTGTGCGCAATACCGGCGGCTTGGCCGACACGGTATTCGATGCCAACTACTCGGAGGTCCCCTTTGAACAGCGCAATGGCTACGTCTTCAACGACCTGACCACCGATGGGCTGGAGTCGGCTCTGGGCCGGGGTATCGGCCTCTGGTACCGCTACCCGGAATATTTCCGTCAGTTGCGGGTCAACGGCATGCAGCGGGATCTGTCATGGAACCACCCGGGCCAGGATTATATGAACATCTATGAGCTGATTCGGGCTTGAGCCAGAGTTGTCGCGATGCACTTCAAGGATCCTTCACACCGATCCCGGCCGGATGATGCGCGTCAAAGATCCACCGATTAGCCTTGACTGGAAGTGCGAGGTTCGGCATTCCCGCTGACCAGACGCCAGGCCTCCTCAGCGGTAAGGGGCTCCGAGAAGAGCAGACCCTGAGCGAAATCGCAGCCCAGTTTGCAGAGCTCCTGGCATTGCTCCTCACTCTCGACGCCCTCCGCGATGCAGTCCATACCCAGATTGTGGGCCAGATCAATGATGGCACGTACGATCATACGGTCGTCCTCATTGTCCAGCATATGGGAGATGAAGGCACGATCGATCTTGATCTTGCTGATAGGGAAATTGCGCAAATTGTTGAGAGAGGAGTAACCCGTACCGAAATCGTCCATACACAGCTGCACACCCATCTGTTCCAGTTCGGTGACGGTCTGACGCAGATGTCCCGCATACTCCATCAGTACAGTCTCGGTGATCTCCAATGCCATGGCGTTCACGTCGATCCGGTGCTTCTGCAGGATCCCTTGCAGATCCTTGGCCAATCCTGGCTGGGTGAGTTGAACACCGGAGAGATTGATATTCATTGTGAGTGGATTGAACTCGGCTATCCGCTGCCAGACCTGTAACTGCCTGCAGGCATCCTGCATGACCAACTTTCCCAGCGGCAGGATGATGCCGGTCTCTTCGGCGAGGGTAATGAACTCCCCCGGTGGGATCAAACCCCGCTCAGGATGCTGCCAACGTACCAGGCTCTCGAAGCCACTAATTCGATTGTTCTGCAGATCAAAGATTGCCTGATAGAAATTCACAAACTCACGACGCTCGATCGCCCGGCGTAAATCGTTTTCCAGGTTCAACCGCTCCACTGCCTGGTTGTGCATCTCAGCGTCGAACACCTCCACTTTGTCACGTCCCCGGGATTTCGCGTGATACATGGCGGTATCCGCATCACGCAACAGGTCTGCTGCATTGCGTTGACTGCCATGGCTCATGGTGATACCGACACTGATACTGGTGAAGATCTCATAGTTCTCCAATCGGTAGGGTTCCCGAACCCGTTCTCTGATCCGCTCGGCGAACATGAGGGTGTCAGACAGCCCACCCACGCCCTCCAGCAGTGCCGCGAACTCGTCACCCCCCAAGCGCGCCACCGTGTCGGATGGACGGCACTCGTCCTGCAGTCGCAGCGAGATGCTTTTCAAGAGCAGATCGCCGATCCTGTGGCCCAGGCTATCATTGATGTTCTTGAACCGATCAAGGTCCAGGAAGAGAACAGCGAACTGAAAATCCTCCCGCTCACAACGCTTGATGACCTGCGAGAGCCGGTCCATGAACAGATCCCGGTTGGCCAGGCCCGTCAACGAATCGTAGAGGCTGTTATGGACCAGTTGTTGTTCGGCGCGTTTCTCTTCGGAGACATCGATATTCGCGCCTCGGCTGCCCAGATTCGTTCCATCGTCAGCGATAATCGGTTTACAGAAATGCCTAATCCAACGGATATGCCCTTGTTTCGTTTGAATCCGAAACTCCATCGGCAACACTTCTCCCTGCCTGCCAGTCTGGTGTAGATGTTCGTCCCAGACTTGTCGGTCCTCCGGATGAATAATCTCGCGCAGCAATTCCGGACGCTGATAAAACTCTCTCGCATTGAAACCCGTCATGCGTTCACAGGAGGGTGATATATAGCGTATTCGACCATCTGGCTTCAGCCAGAATGACCAGTGAACCGAATGTTCCGTCACTGTACGAAACAGTTCCTCGCGCTCCTCCAACTGCTTCTGGGTGGAAAAAATCGCTTTGAACATGCGGTTGACCGCATTGATCAGGTCACTCAACTCCAAAATACCCTTCGACATAGAGACCGGTACCGCGGATTGGAGATCAGTAGACTGGTAGTTGGAGAGCGAACCAATGACATCCGCCACCGGTCTGGAATAGTAACGCTGCAGCAACCAGCCCATGGTGAGCATCAGCATGATGATCAATCCCACCAATACCAACACCTGGATCAAGATCTCTTCGATGGCATGGGCGGTCAAGATAGCCGTCGGTACGACATTGTAGAGACGCCAACCCATGGGCAATGAAAGCTCCTTTTCCACACCGTAATAGCGCTCCGCCCCGAGGTGGAAATCGACCAAGCCCAGGGTATCGGGGCCGCTTATGCGACGCAGCTCCAAGCCCAGATTATGACGACTCTGGATCAACCGGGTTTCCGGATGGTAGATGACGGCACCGTCTTCCGATAACACGAAAAGCATCTCATCCTGTATTAGTTCACCCCGCCCGAATTGGTTGAGCAGGGGTACGAAATCCTGCAGATCCTTTTCCACTACCAACATGCGCCCGTCCCCGATTGCGGTCAGCAGACTGATCACTGAACGCCGGGTGATCAGGGACTGGTAGACCGAGGAGATCAAATCCATCTCGATGACAAAATCCAAATGGGAGAAATCGAGCCCCAGAAACTGCCCATACCGTTCAGGATTGGAAATCAACTCGATCCTGCCCGCACGGTTCAACAGATAGAAGACACTGCCCTGACTGCTCAGGTAATACGCACTTTCCATGAGATGGCTGACACTGGTGCTGCCACTGTCAGCCAGATCATTGACCAGATGTTCGATTTTCGCCTGTTCCTGACGCAACATCTCCTCGACGGTGCCCTCGATGACCTCGACCCGACCATGCAGGATGTGCGACATCTCCTGTTTACTGTGCTGATATTCGAACACGGCGATCAGGATCGAGGAGGCCAGAATGGCAACGCCGCCCACCCAAAGCAGCATAAACCTCAGCTTGACGCTTAAAGGGAGTGCCCCAGTCACTGGAGTGTGGCCACCTTGATGAAGCTTCCATCCTTGACCTGTACCTCGTAGATCTCCCTCACGACATCACCATTGGCGTCAAACTCCACCTCTCCCATCAATGTATGAAACCGTTGTGACAAAAGCTGCCTTTTTATCTCCTCGGCGGACGGTCGAGGCGCATTTCTGATGGCCTCAGCCAAGATTGTGATGGCTTCAAAGGCCCGCGTGGACCTGGCATTGGCCTGTTTACCCAATCTCGCCTGCATACTCTCTGAGAATTTAAGATACTCGGGATGATTGTTGCTCGGATCAATGAAGGTCACCAGAGACAGCCCCTCCACGGCATTACCACCGTAGCGCATGAGATCCTCGGTCTGCGCCCACAGAGTGGCAATCAGTGACCCCTGGTAACCGCTCAGCCGCAATTTCTGGGCCGCAATACCGGTCATGCTCACCTCGGTCAACAGCACCACAGCATCCGGTCCGATTGCCTGCACCTGTGCCACAACAGATGCCCAGTCCATGTCCTGATCGGGATGTATCCTGACCTGCCCTGTCCGACCCGAAAATCTCTGCTGGGTGAGTTCGACATACTCCGTTACAAAACTGGGATTGGACATATCCATCAGGAAGACCAGTGACTCGACCTGCTTGTTTGCCAAGAGCTTCGCCATGGCATCGGTGTAGAGCTTGGTATCGACGGAAGTCCTGAAAAACAGATCGTCCAGGCCGCTCAGCTCGGTGGTGGCGGTATACGGCGTAAACATCAGCACACCCTTGGAAGTGATCTCAGGGTAGGCGATAAGGGATGAATTGGAGGTAACATGGCCGATCACGGCCACAACACCCGCTTCCAGCAGTGCCCGATCAGAGGCAATGATGCCTTCTGGGGTATTTTGGTCGTCAGAAATCAACAGCTGCAAGGGACGCCCGTTGATACCACCGGCTGCATTGACCTCCTCCACTGCGAGCAAGGCGCCTTCCCGGATATATTCCCCGGCGGTTCCGCCATGACCACTGAGGTTGACAGCAAGACCGAGGCGAATAGGTTCCGCCTGTGGACGAGGCCAATGCCAATAGGCTGTCAGCAGAATAATCAAGCCAAGCAACAACAGGCCGCCGATACCCCTGAGTTTGAAATCCATGGGTTAACTCTTCAGTCAAAGGATTGATGATTTTTTGCTTGTCGATTCGAGCCTATAAGCAAGTAGTCAACGGTTTACATGCTGCAAAAAGATCTGACGGTTCCTGAGTCACGTTCTCTAAGTCGAAGCTGTGCGAAGATGTTTATTACTAGAGCAGCAGACAGCACCTTGGATCAGGCATTTGAACGAGTTCTCCCCCATTCAACAGCGCATGCCATGACTCGATTTTTCTAGAGTATAATTGAAGTACAATAATACATACTATGCTTTGTGAAAAAATCAAAACAATGCTGTGGTTAAACGCACTTCTGATTGTCTGACAGTCGTATCCGTCTTCACTCCGCCCCAGGCGGTAGAACGCCAGTGAAGCTAGCCTAAGTCTCTCATGTGTAAGATCATTTCAGATGAAAAACGCACGCCGATACATCACATACAGCTTGATTAGCCTGCTACTTACGGGCTGTGCGGGCATGACTGAGCATTTTC
>JASJBU010000119.1 GCA_030066355.1 Gammaproteobacteria bacterium
GCCCGCACTCCTCGGGCGACCACCGCCATGCTCATCAGCATGAACAGGGTATGCCAGGCGAGTAAACGCTCCGGATCACCGACCAGGTCGTTGAACACGGCCTGCACCCCGACAGTATCGATGCCATTGAAAACGCCACCGGCCGATCTGATGACATAGGCCAGGGCCCAGCCCGCGATGACGCTGTAGTATGAAAGAATGAAGAAGCCTGCCAGCACCCCACTCCAGCCTACCAGGGACCAGACCGCATTGGCATTCTCTTCTTTAGCCAGGCTGCGCATGGTGTTGATTGGACTTTGCCGTCCACGCCGTCCCAGCATCACCTCAGCCATCATGATCGGTACGCCGATTGCCGCAATACAGATCAGATAGATCGCGACAAAGGCGCCACCGCCGTTCTCACCCGCGATGTACGGAAATTTCCAGATATTGCCCAAGCCAACTGCAGAACCCGTCGCTGCGAGGATAAAAATCAGGCGTGATGACCACTGGCCGTGGATAGATGTCTTTTCAGTCATATTACGTGTCCTGACTTCCCGAGCATATGGATAAAAATCCAGCTATTTTCCGTGAATTAACCCGACATAACAAGGCAAGGCTGGTCGTCAATTGAAGCGGCGTTTAGAATGAGGCGATGGCAAAGAAATCCAAAAAAGCAAAATCCCCCGGCGCCACCATTGCTCTGAACAAAAAGGCCGGCCACGACTTTTTCATTGAGGAGCGCTACGAGGCCGGCATCGCCCTGCAGGGCTGGGAGGTCAAAAGCCTGCGGGAAGGCCGGGCGCAGATCAAGGAAAGTTACGTCACACTCAAGAACGGAGAGGCCTTCCTGTTCGGTGCCCACATCATCCCCTTGGCGACGGCCTCCACGCATATCACCGCTGATCCGACGCGCACCAGGAAGCTGCTGCTGCACCGCAGCCAGCTGAACAAACTGATCGGCCTGGTGGAACGCAAGGGCTACACCCTGGTGCCCACGGCCATGTACTGGAAGAAAGGCTACGCCAAACTGGAGATCGGTCTGGCCAGAGGCAAGAAACAGCACGACAAACGGGCCGATGACCGGGACCGGGATTGGAAACGGGAGAAGGAGCGACTGTTCAAGAAAGGATGATGCAAGACAGCGGCTGGTTTATCGATATTGACAGACTCGATTACTTCATTATCACTGGTGTAAAACTTGCGCTGGTCGGGTTTTCGAATCGTCTCTGAAAAGCCACTCGTGCAACATCACCGCCCTTTGCTCAAGCGTCAGGGGTTGACTCAGATATTCGTTCATACCCACCGCCAAACTGACCTGCAGCATCCGCGGCATTGGCAGTCAAGGCGATGACAGGAAGATCGCGAATACCCTGCATGCCTTTTCGAATCATCTGAGTGGCGGCCAAACTGTCCATCTCAGGCATCGGTATTTCCATCAACACCAGGTCATAACGGGGTTCGTCTTCCGCAAGTCGCGCCTTACGACCACCCTCGACGATATCAACGGTACAGCCGAGCACCTACTGTATCACTTCGGCAACGCCCTGATTGACCCAGTAGTCCTCCACCAGGAGGCTTCGATGTGCGACTACTCGATCCTTTACGCACGTTCAGTCATCATAAGTGCTGGGATCACGCCCTGGGTGGTGACCTCCACTTGGGCCTGGTCAATTGCCGTCGCCTCCGCATCCTCCAGCAGCTCAACTAGTGTGGCGTGCTGCTGCGAGGCTTCTGCCACAACCGTGATGACAGAGCCGGAGAATATAGAGTACGAATAAACGGCTTCCTGTAACCTGTCGTCGCAAGACAGATATTTTCTGTTTGGCAGAGATGACCGGCTGGCAGGCTATTCAGGAGTCATATCACCCAGGATTCGCAAGGCCTCTTCCACCACCGATGCGGAGATTTCGCCCTCCAGGCCAAGCTGTTCCGCCGCTTCCTTGAATCTTTTATTGCGTTCTCCCAGGGTGCCTCTGTCGTCTTCAAACAAACTAGCGTAATCGAGTGTCTTGTGATTCATCATTGCCCTCACATGCACAGCCCCCTCGGGGCCTCAATCATCGAAATCCAGAATCCATGGTGAATCGCCAGATCCGGGCTGTGGCTCGCCCGAGATCGGCTCTGCCGGTAGTTTTCCGTTCATCACATGTTGCATCCTAGCCTCGGCACGCGCCTTGGCATCACCGAGCAGCCGCTCCATGCGCTCGGTTTTTACGACATTGTCCTCATTCCAATCCCCGGCCTGGAGATCGACGACCTTGGGGGTGATCAGCACGACGATCTCGGTCGCAGTGAGATTCTTGGAGCGGTTGGAAAACAACAGCCCCACGCCGGGCAGATCGCCAAGCATTGGTACCCCTTCACGGCTCTCATTGGTGTTGTGTTTGATCAAGCCGCCCAGAAACACCGTCTGCCCGTCCGGCACCAGCATGCGGGTGGAGAGCTGGGTGGTGGTCTTGGAGGGAATGCCGTCATCCGACACCGAGCCATCACTGACCTCAGGATGGATATCCAATAGGATCTTACCCTGACGATCCACGGAAGGCGTCACTTTCAGGATGATGCCGGTCTCGAGGAATTCGATACTCTCCGAGGTAACCTGATTGATGGTAGTCGTGACCCGAAAACCCAGACGGGTGCCGACTACGGTCTCGGCGGTCCTGTCCTCCATGGCCAACAACTTGGGTGTCGACAGGGTGCGCAAGCGCCCTCGCTCCTTCAAAGCATTCAGTGCAATCTCGATATTCGGACTCAGATATTGGAAAAACAGCCCCGGATTGGTCACGCTCGAGAGATTTCGGATGCCGAAACTGCCGCTTCCTGCGCTGGTATTGAAGAGTTTGCTCCAATCCAAGCCGAAAGACTCACTGTCGGTCAATGTCACTTCGAGGATCTTCGCTTCGATCAGGATCTGCTTCGGCTCCCGGTCGATCTCGGACAGTAAGGCTTCGATCTGATCGATATAACCCGGTTGATCCTCCACGATCAACAGGCCCCGGTCATTCAGTGTCGTGATCTTGCCAAAGCTTGACAGATAGTCTTTCAGGATGCTTTTAACCTGTGATGGTTGTGTATACTGAATCTTGAAGGAGCGCACCTCGGTCAAACCGGAGTGGTTGTATTTTCCCACCTCGTCACGCTCGACGATAAAGTAGCTTCCATTGCGTTCCTCCACGGCATATCCGGCCGCATCGCTGATCGATTTGATGGCATGCACAACCTCCATGTCATACAGATTGATCGACACCCTCCCCTCTACCCCTTCCCCGACGAAGATATTCAAGCGCTGTTGTTTGGACAGCATGCGCATCACTTTCTGGATCTCCACATCCTCCAGGGAGATGGAAACCCTCTTATCTTCCGCCTGCAGAGGCGTAACGAAGATGATCAGCAGCAGAACAAGACAGCGCCTGAGTCCAGCAACGATCTGTTTTCTAATGCTCGGTTTATTCAACATCCACTCCACTGCCCACCAGGACGAAGGTATGCCGCTCGCCCTGCTTTGCAAAGACTGCACGCCCCTCCTCAACAGCCAACAGTCGATAGCCTTCGATCTGCTCCCCAATACCCAGCATCTCACCCTCGATAATCACCAGCGGTGCAAAATCCGAAACCAGGGTGGCGCTCAGCTGCAGTTCGAGGGGTTCTGCGATTTGCGCCTGTCTTTTACTCGCTTTTTTAGCGGGTGCCGCCAGTATTGCCGGCTTGGAAAAAGGATTGTTGACGAGCGCAATGGGTGAATCTCCTGCGGACAAATCAGCAACACCGCCGCAGATCCACAGGGAGAGACACAAACCGACTCGATGCATGGATGTCATGACTGCACCATGCGATAGGAAACCATGGTCAGAACGATGCCGAGCTTCGGATCAGACAATTCACGTCCTCGAGGCTTGATCTCATATTTCTTCACGACGATATACCCCAGCTCTTCTCCGATCGTGCGTAACCAGGTAAAGAAATCGAAATAGGTGGCATGGATCTCCACCTCGAACAGACTCTCCTGAAACATTTGCACCTTCTGCCCGTCACCCGGTTTTACCCTGATCAGTTCCACTCCTGTGTCCCAGGAAACCTTCTGTAACCGGCCGATGATATAGGACTCCATCTGCTTTGCCGGCAGACCCGCCATATCGCCATGCAGCTGTCGCGCCAGATTCTGCACTTCAGACTGGGCCTTGGCGAGTTGCTGATCCAGACCTTCGCTGCTGTTGACCACGCTCTGCAGTACCGCATGACTCTCATTGACCGCATTGAAAGCCTTCAACTGCGGCCACAACAGATAGCTGATCTGTAACACCCCAATCAGCAAGACGATAGCCCCCAACACCATGGCGACGACCCGCGGTTCAGCAGATTCAAAGAAATCCTGCATCAGCCGTCCACCTCATATGCACCATCTGCCACCAGGATGTCGAGGCTGAAGTTGACCAGTTTGTGGTTGTTGATATTGACCTGTTCGGTCCTGACCACTCGCACATGCTGGATCGTAGGCTGATCGATCAGGCTGGAGACAAATCCCGACAGGGCGGCATGATCCAGTGCCTGTCCCTGTATGGCCATATGGGTCTCGATCTTCCAGGCCTCCTCTGTTTCGGCCGCACCTGCCTGAATCACCACGAAATAGCCGGTATTGACTTCTTTTGGCGCCTTGTCGGTCGCGGTACCGGCACGCCGGAACTTCCAGTTGGTAAACCAGACATCGCCCGCCGTGAGCGCCTTGTCTACGGTCAAAAACATCTGCTCCGCTGCGGAACCGCTGCGCAACCCCGCGAGCAGGGCCAGCTGCTGGGTCAAATCTTTCTTTCGAGCGGTGAGTTTTTCCAGTTCGCTGCGTTGTTGGGAAGAGATCGCTTTCTGTGACTGCAATTGCTTGAGTTGCAGATCGATCTGTACGGTGGCGCTTCTTAAGTAGAAGAAGGCCACGATGATCAGCGACGACAACAGCGCAAGGGACAGCAACGCTTGTTTAATCCAGCGGGTAAAAAGCAGCCGTTTGCGATAGGCCTCCGGAATCAGATCAATTTCAACCATGATCTGATATACCCCTGAGCGCCAGGCCGGTGGCGATCGCCAGCTCTGGGATTCGTTCCACCCAATCGCCTTCATGGGTCTGATCCCTGAATATCTCCGCGAATCCCGGTTGATCGGTGGAGAGAGGGATATTGATCAGATCATGCAGGAGTGAGTCGGCGCCCGGCCAGCGCGCGATACTGCCAAGCAGACAAATCCGACTGACCGGGCTGCCGTGGGTTTCCGATGCGGTAAAAATCAATACCCGTTTAATCTCCTCGACCAGTTTGATGAAGCTGGGTTTGATAATCTCCAACAGGGTCTGGGAAATCTCCGTATCGTCCATGGGGCGTTCCATTTGCGGTGACACGGCGGACTTGTCAAATCCATGGCGAAGCATCAAATCGCGGCACACATTGGCCGGCAATTCCAGTGAGTTTGCCAGATTGTCCACCAACATCTGCTCACCAAACGAGACCGATTGATCGAACAGCAAGCGCCTGCCTGAAATGATCGTCAGATAGCTTTTATGGATGCCCGCATTGATCACCAGAACCGTCTCGGCTGTACTGCCATCATAGAGAGTACAGATCAGGCGTCGCAGGGCTGCCGGACCAATATCCAGGGCTTCGACCTCCAACCCCGATTTGTGCAGGGTTTCCAGATGATTCATGACATCACACCGCTGTGCGACGGCAGCCAGAACCAGATGTTCATCGTCCCCGGGATTGGAGCGCACTGGTAGATAGTCGATCAGATAATCCGCCAGCTCTCCATCGAGTCGGGTACCCAGCATTTTGAGGATTTCCTCTTCCGCGCTGTGGGTGTTGGATTTATAGGTCACGGGGGTTATCTTCAGTTCGTCGGCCGGCATGACTGCCACGACCTTCTTGCCGATGAAGCCATTTTTCTTGAGAACCGAAAACAACTGTCTCTTGAGGGTCTTCGGCGACTGCAACAAGGTTTTCCGGCTGCCGGTTATTACTAACGACGCCTTGGCGATGACTGAGTAGCGGCTGTCGGGCAGTGACTTCAATTGACAGAGATTGATCGAATCCGTACCAAAATCCAGACCGATCGATCCAAGTTTGTCCGTTTTCACCAGAGTCGGCGATAGTTTGTTGAGGAACTGATTGACGAACAACACGGCTCAAGCACCCATGACCCTGTCAAACCCACCAGACAGTTTATCTCGCCGTTTGCCCTGCTTGGCCCGATAGTGCGCCTGATCGACTCGGCGACCGTTCGTATCGAGAGAGAGTTCCAATCCGCATGGATTCCTGAACGTCTTGGAATTCGCGAATCTGGGCAATGTCCCGTCGTCAAAGCGAGTCAATGACCATCGATCGGACAAACCCCATGCTGACTGACTAAAAAACGCCATTGCTGTAAGTGGTGCCTCAGGGTTGTTCTTATATCGACTGAACTAACGGCTGAAACGGGGGAATCTTTAAATACAGCAACTTACGGGAACGTGGATGTTTTCCGGATAACTTATTGATTGTTAGACTCTACAGAGAGAATTGAATCTCTGCAGAATTGCTGGCGAAGGGTGGAATGGAGGTCGCTGAATGCCTGGTCAGCCTGCGGCCCGAGTCAACGACGGAAAGATCAGATTCATTACCGTAGAGAACTGCTGGTCCACTTTTTCGGGCACATCGAGGCACTGTTCCTCGGTAAGGCCACTCGCCTGCCAGACACCAGTGGTCACCCTTGCGAGGTATGGCTTGAAGTCTTGTTCATCCTGCACCGCATCGGTGATGATCGCTGCGATGTGCACCAGCGCAGTCAACAGCGGATATTCCTGGGCTACGAGAGGTTCGACATGAAATTCTGTTGGCTCCCACAGGCTACGCGGCAGATTCCACTGACGCATCAGTGACCCACCCACCTTGGCATAGTCGATGCCAAGCAGCACCCGCTCCACCTTGAACAGGGGTACCCCCTGATTGCGAGAATGTTCCATGGCCAACTGGATCTGCACCGGTACTGATTGAAACATGATCAGGTGACCAATATCCCGCAACAGTCCGGCAACGAACAGACGCTCACCATCAAGCACATTGCACTTCACCGCCAGCTCCTTGCAGTCGATGGCGCAGTAGACACTTTTCTGCCAGTAACGACTCATATCCATGACTTGATTGGACATGCCGTCAAAGGTCTGGGCTACCGATGCCGCCAGTACCAGATCGTGCACCTGCTGGGTACCCAGCATACTGACTGCCCGATTGACCGTGTCAATCTTGGCCGCCAGACCGAAATAGGCACTGTTTACCAAACGCAGCAGGCGGGTGGTCATCGCGGGATCATGGCTGATCACATCCGCCACATCGCCCATACAGTATTCAGGGTCGTTGAGGACGTCTCTAAGGCGAAAATAGACATCCGGTAAGGAAATCAGCTTGGCATTGGCAGTGACCTTTTCCCAGACGGTTGGCATAGTGATCTTCCTGAAGGATAGGGTTATCTTCCGTTTTAACGGCCGACTAAAAAAAAACTAAAGTAGTATCTGGCTGCAGCAAATCGGCAGCTTTTACACAAGCTCGGGCGGATACCTACCCAGACTGTGAATCCTAGTGGTTTTCTCTAGAGTCTGGTAGACCCTCATAGCTGGATGAAATGTCGGAGATGCTGCAAATTTTCCACATCCCAATCCGGTTTTACCAGACCTTCGGGCCAAGTATCACCAGGCAGGAATCGACCGGTACGCACCAAGGCGGTTCGCATGCCCAAGGCAGCGGCACCCGCGATGTCGGTATCCGGCCGGTCCCCCACCATCAGACAGTGTTCCGGTTGGCAGCCCAATCTTCTCATGGCCATATCGAACATCAGTGGATTGGGTTTTCCGATTATCACCGGCTCGACACCACTGGCCACCGCAAACGGGGCCACCAACGCCCCGCCCCCGGGCACCAGGCAATGTACCCCCTCCACTGAGGCATCCACATTGATGTCGGGATTGGTCGCTACCAACCGAGCACCCTGTTTTACGATCAAGTTGATTCCCCTGGTCAGGGTCGCGAAATCGAGACCCGGTCCCTCACCCACCACCACGAAGTCGGCATGTAATGGATCCTCTAGCCCGACCTCGCACAATGCCTGGTGGAGTCCAACGGCACCCACCGCGTAGTAACCAAAGCCCGGCTTCTGCTTGGCCAGCCAGTCGGCAGTGGCTTGAGCGGAGGTCAGGATCTGCTCCGGCTCGGGTTTCGGCAATCCGATCCGGACAAATTTGGCGACAACCTGGTCAGGCGCCAGGGTCGGGTTGTTGGTGATGAACAAGTGGGGCATCCGCCGAATCTTCTGAAGAAACTCATCCGCCCTGGGCAGGGGACGTTCCCCATGGAAGAGGACACCGTCCATATCCAGCAGAATGGCATCAAACATTCAGGCTCAGCGGATTGTCCGGATCGATCCCGTCCATGAAGGGGATCTTACGGTTTTCGTGAGTCACCTGATAGACCAGACCGATCCAGTTGCCCACCACCGCCTCTGCGGTGTCATGCCAGGTATTGTCCAGCGTCGGTGTGAGCAGAGTCTCGGGAAATTCCGGATGCTCGCTCCCCGCTTTGAGCGCTGCCTCCAACCTGTCACGGTACTCATTGAGGATCGCCTGGTTGCGAAGTGAGAAATAGTTCTCAGGAAAGGGCGGATAATCACTGCGCTTACCCACCGCGAACAGCATGACCTCCCGCTTGTACTCTTTCAACAGACTGATGGTGTCGTACTCGGGATGGCCCTGAAAATAGACCACCCGGAGACCATCCTGACTGACCGCCAGGTGCACATCGGCGTCTTGACTCTCCGCCAAGACCTTCACCCCGGCACCATCGAACTGCTCGCGACTTATCTGATTATAACGGGAGTGCGGTACGTCAAACCGGGTATTGACATCATTCACCAGAGGATGACTGCGATCCATCACACTATGGCTGAAGACCCCCCAGAGCTTGTCCCCCCCCCGGGGAGTCCGGGCCTTGCCATGGTGGAACTGCATCACCGCGTGGGTGGCCAGGCAGGAACAAAGCACCGAGGTGACGTTCTCGTAAGCCCAGTCCACCACCTCGATCAAGGGCTCCCAGAAGGGTTCCTGCGCCAGATCAGGATGGGTCACATTGGCCCCGGTGATGATCAAAGCATCCAAGCCATCCGCTTTGATCTGTTCGAAAGTCTCGTAATAGGCGTCAATATGGTTTCTGGCCTTGTCACCACGCGGTAGCTCCTGCAGGGTGAACGGATGCACGAAGAATTGCGCGATTGGATTGGCCTCACCCACCAGGCGGAAGAACTGCCGCTCGGTGGCCTCGAGTGCGGCATCCGGCATCATGTTGAGCAATCCCACGTGCAGTTCACGGATCGCCTGACGGTTGGCCCGTTCCGGGGTCAGGACATTCTGGCCTTCGGCCCGGAGACGCTTGAAGGTGGGTAGTTCGGTGTGTGCAACCAGTGGCATGTCAGGACTCTCTCTCGATAACATGTTCCAACAGATCGAGAAAGTCAGATTCATTCTCAACCTGGCTTAGTTCATCAGTGGATACAGTATATCCGTGTTCCGCCGCGATCTTTTCGTAACGGGGGATGCGGGAGCGAAACAGTCGGGGAAACACCCAGCGGGCGAAATCCTGCGGCTCGATCAGTGACACATAGGCGATCTTGCGTTCATCCATGTACTCGGCCAGCTGCTCGTCCAGAAAAGCCTCCCGGTAATAGAGTGGTTTGGGATCGGCGAGCGCCCTGGCGATCAACTTCTCCTCATCGAGCTCCGTGGCGCGGATATAGAGGATCAGGGTATGTTCCGCAATCAGTTCGATCACGCTCGGCTCATCCAGCTCGCACAGGCTGCCACCCACATCATTGATGAAGTGCCGGTAGCCGTAGATGGTCTGGGCCTTGCGCATAAAGGCCGGCACATCGCGCATCACCGCGATCTCCGCCTCCCGGTGCAGCTGTTGTCGATGGGTGAACTCCTTGAGCGATAAGCCGCCCTCCTCCGGATTGCCGAGCATACCCATAAACGTGGAGACCGGTTTGAGATGGTCGACGGTGATGTTGTTGCGGATGAAGATAGAATCGGAACGCAACAGATCCCGCAGCAGGGGCACCTGCATCGCCTGCTCTTTGATACTGTCGAGGATCGGTTCATCCAGGTAGCGGGTGCCGATCCGGTAGTCACCCGAATAGTGAAACCAGTCGCTGCTGCGCAGGATATTCGACAGCCGTGTCTTGCCCACACCAGACATTCCCATCAGGGTAACTGACTTGTGCTCCCAGTCCCGGAATTCCGCAGTACTCAGTTTCACTGGCCACTTTCTCATCGCAAATCGAAAGGGGCAATTCTACGGGGGCTTGTGTTGAGATTAAAGCCGAACTTGCAAGGTCAGTTCCAACATCCCGTCAGGCTGCTATATTTTTATCTTCAGTCTTACAACCGGCAGCAGTCGTATGGATATCCAAGAACTCTCCGTAATCCTCATCGAACCCTCGCATATGCAGCAACATCTTATTCAGAATTATCTGCAGGAGTTCGGCATTTCGATACTCGACAGGTTCGAGACCGGCATGCAGGCATTGCAGGATATCCGTCGTACGCCCCCAGACCTGGTGATCAGCAGCCTCTATCTAGCGGATATGACCGGTACAGAACTCCTGTATGCCATGCGGGATGACGAGACGCTGATGGAGACCGCCTTTATCCTGATCTCCAGCGAGACCCGCGTCCATTATCTCGATCCGATTCGTCAGGCCGGCGCCATTGCCATATTGACCAAGCCCTTCAGTAAGGACGACCTCTATCTGGCCCTGCAGTCCACCCTGGACTTTCTTGAAGCCCCGGAGCTGGAACTGGAATGCATCGATACCGAATCCCTGCAAGTCTTGGTGGTGGATGACAGTCGCCTGTCGCGAAATCATCTACGCCGAATCCTCGAGTCGATGGGTGTAGCGCAGATCAGTGAGGCGGAAAACGGCAGGCAAGGTGCGAAGCTGATCAACGAAAACTACTATGATCTGGTCATTTCCGACTACAACATGCCGGAAATGGACGGTCAGGAGCTGGTCGACTATGTTCGCAACAACAGCAATCAGTCCGGCATTCCCATCCTCATGGTCACCAGTGAGTCGAGTCAAAGCCGCCTGGCGGCGGTCCAGAAGTCGGGGGTCTCCGCTGTCTGTGACAAACCCTTCGAACCGATTGTCCTCAAGCAGGTTCTCGAAAGGATCCTGCTGGAGACCTGAAGCGGATGGTCATCAGCATGCTTGGCCGCCCAACGATTACCGGAGTCATCCTGGCCGGTGGCCAGGCCAGTCGCATGGGCGGTGAAGACAAGGGGCTTGTGCATCTGAACCATCGCCCATTAATCGAACACGTCATCGCCGTTCTCGAGCCCCAGGTCGACCGGCTCCTCATCAACAGCAACCGGAATCTTGCGCGTTACCGCGGCTTTGGTTATCCGGTGATCAGCGATCGCCTGCCTGATTACGCCGGTCCATTGGCCGGCATCTTGGCGGCGCTGGAATACCCGGACACGGAATTTCTGCTCTGCGTCCCCTGCGACGGTCCCTGGCTCCCTGCCGACCTAATCGAGCGGTTGCTGAGCGTGATGCTGGAGAAAGACGCGGAAATCAGTTGTGTCCACGACGGAGAGCGCCTGCATCCGGTGTTCGCCCTGCTCCGAGGGGATCTCCGCGAGCCCCTGGCGGAGTATCTCGACATGGGCGGCAGGGCCGTGTACCGTTGGTTCCAACACAGAAGGCTGGCGCAGGTCGACTTTTCCGACTGTGCGGAGCTGTTTACGAATATCAACACCACCGAGGAACTGCAACGGATCGAATCCATGTTGTCCTCTGCAACCAGTGTCCGTCCAACAACCGAGTGATTGTCATGTCCTCTAGCGAAGACTCATCGGAGAAACTCGATCGCATCGTCGCCCAGGCCCGGCGTGAACGTGAGGAGCGTGAGAAGGGTTATCGCGAGCGGGCACTGAAGCTCTACCCCTGGATCTGCGGACGTTGCGGCCGCGAATTCACCCGGGCCAACCTACACGAACTGACCGTGCACCATCGGGATCACAACCATGACAACAATCCCCCGGACGGCAGCAATTGGGAATTGCTCTGTCTGTATTGCCACGACAACGAACACGCTCGCTACCTGGATGCCGGGTCTACTGTCGCCGCCAATGATCAGCCCCGGAAGACCACCACCCACAACCCTTTCGCAGATCTGGCAGACTTGTTGAAAAACGCCAAGTGACACTCAATCGCGATTCCGCGGCCTGACCCTAGCCGTAGCCTGTGCCTGGTAGGGATCATCCGGCCAGTAGTGTTTGGGATAACGTCCCTTCAACTCCCTCTTCACCTCGCTGTAGGTACGCTCCCAAAAGCCCTGCAGGTCCTGAGTCACCTGGATCGGCCGCTGGGCCGGGGAAAGCAAATGTAACAGCAAAGGCACTTGACCCAGACAGATCCGCGGCGTCTCCCGCAGACCGAACACCTCCTGCAGGCGTACCGCGAGTACCGGGCTTGACCCCGGTTGATACTCGAGGCGTTTTCGCGAACCACTGGGCACCCGCAGATGGGTGGGCACCAGCTCATCCATCCGCTTGCGTTGATCCCAACTCAGCCGACTCTGCAGTATGTTTAACAGATCGAGTTTCTGTAACTGACTACGCCGACTGATCCCATCCAACCAGGGTGCGAGCCAGACCTCGAGATGCTCCAGCAGCCATCTATCGGTCATCGGGGGCCAATCAGCATCCGGTTGCCAAGCGCAGAGGCAGATCAGTCGAGACTGCCACTGCCGGCTGCTCTGGTTCCAGGGAAGAGCGTCGATGCCCAGTTGTCGAATGCCCACCAACATACCCGCTCTGAGCGCCTCGGGGTCCACCTCAGGCAAAGGTCTGGCTGAGAATTGCAGTGCTCCCAAGTGTTCGACCTGCTGGGCGGTCACTGCCTGTTTATCCCGGTCCCAACCTATGGTCTCCGAGATCCTTAAGGGTATGTCCGGCAGCTGACGCAATTCGACCTCGTCGATCTGGACCGCCAGTTGAATCCGCCCATCGGTCCTGCCCGCATCCAACCGCGCCGCGACGATATAGGGTGCAGCTGCCAACTGATCCGCCTCGTCGACCCAGGCGGCCCGTCCGTTGGAGAGCTGAAACCGGCCCTGACGGGTCCGGCGGCCGATCCTGTCCGGAAACCCCAGAGCCAACAGCCCCTGGATGGAGGCGATTCCCCGCGGCATGTGAGGCTCTATGGGCTTCAACAGGCGCTGAAACTGTCGGCTCACGCGGTCTACCTGCCGACAGCCCTGCAGGACATTCTGCCGGTTGCCGGTGCGCCAGGATTCCAGCATGGACAGTCTCAACTCCAGGTCCACCTGACCGGGTCCCTCGCGTGTGCGCGGCAGGATGTCCCGCTCTTCGAGCAATGCAGCCAGATCACAGGCCAGCTGTCTGGCAGCAGCGTCCGCACGCAGCAGCAGATGCGCTAGGCGGGGATGCACCGGCAGGCTCGCCATGGCCCTGCCCATCGGGGTCAAACGACCCTGCTCATCGATGGCTCCCAAAGCCCGCAAGAGGTCGCCGGCCTGAGCATAGGCACCACTTGGCGGCGGATCGAGCCAGTGCAGATCACTGGGAGACTTCACCCCCCATTGCAGAAGCTCCAGTACCAGGGGCGCCAGATCCGCCTCCAGGATCTCAGCCGGCTGGCGGGCCACCAGCTTGGCCTGCCGATGCTCACTCCATAACCGGTAACAGGCCCCCGGCCCCAACCGCCCGGCACGTCCGGCCCGCTGCTCGGCCGCAGCCTGGGAGACGCGCAGTGTCTCCAGCCGACTCATCCCGATACTGGGTAGAAATCGGGGGAGCCGCGACCAACCACTGTCCAATACCGCAGTCACCCCCTCGATGGTGAGGCTGGTCTCGGCAATCGAGGTGGCCAGCACGACCCGCTGCCTACCCTGGGGATCTGGCAGGATCGCCCGATCCTGCTTGGCCTTGGTGAGATCACCGTACAGGGGGCAGATCTGTAGATCCTCCGGCAATACCTCTGAACGTGCCGCGAGACGCTCCGCGACCTGACGTATCTCACCCGCGCCGGGCAGAAAAACCAACAGATCCCCCTGCTCCCGGGCCAGGACCTGCAAGATGGCGCGACTCACGACATCCGGCAGTCGGCTTTCAGGAGCCGGATCCCCGAGATAGTGGATCTGTACCGGATAGCTGCGCCCTGCCGCATGGATCACCGGCGCTCCAGCCAGCTGTCTGGAGACCGCCTCGGTCTGCAGGGTGGCGGACATCACCAGCAGACGCAGATCATCACGTAAAACAGACATCACATCCAGCGTCAGCGCTAATGCCAGGTCCGCATGCAAGGAGCGTTCGTGAAACTCATCGAAGATCACCAAGCCGACACCCTGCAATTCCGGGTCCTGCTGGAGGCGTCGGGTCAATATACCCTCGGTCACTACCTCAATACGGGTTTTGTCGGAAACCCGACGGTCCATGCGAATACGGTAACCGACCGTCTCCCCCAACGGTTCACCCAGCAAGTCGGCCATGCGTGCCGCCGCTGCACGTGCCGCCAGCCGGCGGGGTTCCAGGAGAATGATCCGCTGACTCGTCAGCCAGGGTTCCTGCAACAGCTCGAGTGGAACCAGGGTGGTCTTACCGGAACCTGGAGGTGCGCTCAGCACCGCTCGTTGCGGATCAAGCAGGGCCTGGCGCAGCGCCGGTATCGCACTAGAGACAGCTAGCTTTGTCATGCCATGCGGGATTCGAGGCGGCTGTTGTCAATAACCTCTTCGTGCTCAGCTGCGGCCGAGTATGCTGCTGTAATCAACGATATGGTCTTGCGCAGCGCAATGACGGTTCAGTTTTCCGGCAATTTCGCGACACCGATCTTAGCCTCGGGATGGTGTTCCAGGATCAATTCCTTGGTTGCCTCGATCGCTTTCTTGGGTATATCCACCATGAGCAGAATCTCACCCCGTTCGATGGCCCTCTGAAAACTGTCCAGCTCATGATTGTGTTCATGACTCGAGAGCAATGCGGTGATGACGGCGCCGAATCCGGCACCCGCTGCGGCACCCGCCAGCAGGGCTCCCCCCCCCAGTACCAGGCCGGTCGGGGG
>JASJBU010000120.1 GCA_030066355.1 Gammaproteobacteria bacterium
GGGCATCGCCATCGGCATCTACGGTCTGAGCCAGGCCCTGCTGCAGATCCCCTTCGGCATGCTCTCCGATCGTATGGGGCGCAAGCCGGTGATTATCGGCGGGTTGCTGATCTTCGCCCTGGGTAGCCTGGTCGCCGCCATGGCGGACACCATCTACGGAATCATTCTGGGTCGCGCGCTGCAGGGCAGTGGTGCGATAGCCGCGGTGATCATGGCTCTGGCCGCCGATCTCAGCCGCGAGCAGCGCCGTTTGCGCATGATGGCGATCATCGGCATGAGTATCGGTGCGGCCTTCGCGGTTTCTCTGGTGCTGGGGCCGGTGCTGAACAGCTGGATCGGCGTGCCGGGGATCTTCTGGCTCACCGCCCTGCTGGCCCTGGGCGGGGTGCTGATCGTGCTCTTTGTGGTCCCGACCCCGCAGCGGAGTCAGTTTCATCGGGACGCGGAGGTGGAGCCGGAGCAGTTCGGTCGGGTACTGGCGGACCCGGAACTGCTGCGCATCGATTTCGGCATCTTCGCCCTGCACCTGCTGCTCACCGCGCTGTTTCTGGCCTACCCCCTGGCTTTACGGGATCTGGGACTGGCCAGCGATCACCACTGGTGGGTCTATCTGCCGGTGATGTTGTTGGCCATGCTGGCGATGGTCCCCATGGTGATCGTCGCGGAGAGCAAGCGGCGCATGAAGTCCATGTTCATGACCGGGGTGGCGGGCCTCGCCCTGGCCGGCCTGGGGCTCTATCTGTTCAACAGCTCCATGATCGGTCTGGTGCTGACGCTGTTTGTCTTCTTCACCGCCTTCAATCTGCTGGAGGCCACCCTGCCGTCCCTGGTGGCGAAGATGGCGCCGGGGGAACGCAAGGGCACGGCGATGGGTATCTACTCCAGCTCCCAGTTCGTGGGTGCCTTCATCGGCGGGTTGCTGGGGGGCTGGATACAGACCCATTTCGGACTCGATGGGGTATTTCTGTTCTGTGGCGGTGTAGCCCTCATATGGCTGTTGATCGCCTGGGGCATGGCCGACCTGAAATATCTCAGTAACTATCTGTTGCCGGTGGGGAATATGCAGGCGGACGATGCCGCGTTACTGGCCAAGCAATTGTTGGAGGTGGATGGGGTGGCCCATGCAGTGGTGATCGCCGAAGACGGGCTGGCTTACCTGAAAGTGGATCTGGCCAGCTTCGATGAGAACGCACTGGATGCATATTGCGTCAACCAAGGGTAGACTCTCGTTCTTCCGTTTTGAATCATGAGTCGAATATGCGCCCGACAGGCCGGGCAAGGTGTTAATCCGTCTTGATCATAGAGTCGGATCATTGAAGGGGATACAAGCTATGGCGCGAGGAATCAATAAGGTCATTCTGATCGGCAACCTGGGCAAGGACCCGGAGGTTCGCTATATGCCGAGTGGCGGTGCGGTCACCAATGTCACATTGGCGACCTCCGATACCTGGAAGGACAAGAGCAGTGGAGAACAGCAAGAGCGTACCGAGTGGCATCGAGTGGTCTTCTTCAACCGGCTGGCCGAGATCGCCGGGGAATATCTGAAGAAAGGCTCCAAGGTCTATGTGGAGGGTCGGCTACAGACCCGCAAGTGGCAGGGACAGGACGGCCAGGACCGTTACACGACCGAGATCGTGGCCAATGAGATGCAGATGCTGGACAGCCGCGGCGGAAGTGCGTCCTTCGATGCGGCGCCGCAAGCCCAGTCACGGCCTTCTGGACAATCCAGCTCCGCACCGGCAGCCTCCATGCCGGATAACGATTTCGACGACGATATTCCTTTTTAATTGGCGCCAACGCAAACAGGCGGGCCAAGGCCCGCCTGTTTACCGGCACGGCGACCGTACCGGATCAGCAGATCACCAGAGGTGATTACTTGGCAGCTTCAGGGGCAGCCGGAGTAACCGGAGCGACGGGAGCGCCGTAAGGGGCATAACCATAAGGCGCGTAGGCGTAAGGACCATAGTAGTCACGGTAGTAGTTGTAACCACGGCCATAACCACGTCCACTGCCACGGGCGCTCATGTTGAAATCGAAAGCGCCGTCACCGAAACCGTCGCCCATGAAGTCGTCCATCCAGGTGCGGTCGCCCCACCAGGCGGAAGCGGAAGCAGAAGCGGCAATCAGGGCAGCAGCAGTAGCGATTTGTGCAATCTTGTTCATCGTAATTTCCTCAAGTCATTAAAAATCAAGTAAGTTTGGTTTAAAAATTCAAGGGTGGAACCCTCAACTTGAGAAAAAGTATATAAGAATATTATTAAATACACAAAACATTATATTCTATCGAAAAGTTTCTTGTGATAGATATTTCATATCAAGAATATTCGATAACAGCTGTCCGTGATAGAGACGGAATATGAAGATCGGTATCATCCGCTCTGTTTGAATATCAATATATCAAAGGTTAGAGGACTGTCACGTGGCTAACTCATTGCACGAACAACTGATGAAAGCCGGCCTGGTCGATGCGAAGCAGGTCAATAAGGCCAAAAAGGCCAAGCAACGGAAAGAGAAAGAACAACGTCATAAAAAACACAAACTGGAAGACGAGGCCACCCGGCTCGCCAAACAGGCGAGGGCCAAAGATGTGGAGCGGGACCGTGAACTCAACCGGAAAAGGCAGGAGGCGGCACAGCGTAAGGCGGTTGCCGCCCAGATCAGGCAGTTGATCGAGATGAACCGGCTGACCCCGGAGGATGGTGAGATTGCCTACCATTTCAATGATGCGGGTAAGGTCCGGAGCCTCTATGTGACAGAGAAAATCCACACGCAGCTGAGTCGGGGGAATTTGGCGATTGTCACACTGGATGGACGTTACCAGGTTGTCCCCGCGGGAGTGGCAGAAAAGATCGCTGAACGGGATGCGCAGGCCGTTATCCTGCGAAATGATGTTGAAAAAGAGGATGATGGCGATGATCCATATGCCGAATTCAAGGTGCCGGACGATCTGCTGTGGTGAGCCCGGAGAAGGAATGCCCCGAGGTCAGGATGTCTCGATGTTCAGTCACAGCCGGTAAGGTCCTGTCCCTGGATCCTTTCCCGCTGAGCGTTTCCCTGGTCGATCGTCAGGGACTGGTGATACTGGCTTTCTCCACGAGCAACGGGTATCGATAACCGCTGCCGAAATCATGATCGAGGACCAGCGTGCCGGTAACTGTGACCTGGTCTCCGATATTCGCTGTATCCTGACTGGTAACGGTGATGTCATTGGAACCGTCTTCCGCGCTGCCGGTACCGTCCTGCAGATGCAGAAAGTTTCTTTGCATGATTTGATTGTTGACCTTGACGACCTTTCCCTGCAGCTTGACCAACTTGCCGTTCAGGGCGGCCTTTTCCTTGTAAAGATTGCCAATGCTGGTGCTCACCGCTTCATCAGCCAGCAGGGTCAAGGCACTGAGGCTGAGGTAAAGACCGGCAATGATTAGCGTGAGGGCTTTCTTCATGTGCCTCTCCTGTTATTGTGAGTGTAAAAGAGGCTGAAGTATACCACCCTTGGCACAACAACCGTCAGGCTGGAATCTGGTGCCGGGATCAGCTCTTGTTCGGGACTGCGAACAAACCGGTATTGTTTTTCAAGAAATCCAGAAAATCCTTTTCCATCATCGGTGGGCTATACAGGAAACCCTGGGCCGCGTCACACCCCTCCGCCTTAAGAAAGTTTCTCTGTGCTTCATATTCCACGCCCTCGGCGACAGTCGAGAGTCCCAGGCTCTTTCCCAGGGCGATGATGGCGCGGATGATGGCCTGGTCTTCAGTATCGAACGAGACATCCTTGATGAAGGATTGGTCGATTTTCAGTTTGGTGAGAGGAAACTGTTTGATATGGCTCAAGGAGGAATAGCCGGTACCGAAATCGTCGATGGCGATGTTGATGCCGAGATCACGCAGCTGCTTCAATTCATTGGCGGATCTGTGCGGGTTTTGCATCAGAAAACCTTCAGTGATCTCAAGCTCGATGTATCGCGTATTACAGGAAGATTCATTCAGGATCCGCAGCACGGAATCAACGATTGAGCTGTGCAGCAGCTGCCTGCCCGAGATGTTGACGGATATCGGAATCAGGGGGAGCCCCGCCTTCTGCCAGTCTGAGATTTTGTTGCAGACAAATTGCAAGATCCAGTTGCCGATCTCGAAGATCTGTCCGGACTCCTCCGCCATGGCGATGAATTGACTGGGGGGGAGTATGCCCTTCTCGGGGTGCCGCCAACGGATCAAGGCCTCGGCACAGATTACCTGCCGGTTATGCAGATCCAACTGCGGCTGGTAATGGACGATAAATTGATCGCTGATCAGCGCCTTGCGTAAAGCGGATTCCATGCGCACCCGTTCGAAGGCCCTGGCGGTCATATCATCCGTGTAAAACTGGAAAGTGTTGCGGCCGACGGATTTGGCTCTGTACATGGCGGCGTCGGCGTTTTTCAACAGGGTCTCTGAACCGGTGCCATCATCGGGATAGATACTGATGCCGATACTCGCGGTAATCGAGAAGTCCTGTCCATCGATATGTATCGGATTGCGCAGGCACTCGATGAGCTTTTGCGCCAGCTTGCCGGCAAAGCGGTTGTCGACCAGATTGCCGATGATGACGGTAAATTCATCCCCGCCGAGGCGCGCCACCGTGTCGTCCTCCCGGATGTTGTTCTCCAACCGGCGGGACACGGATTTCAACAGTTTATCACCGAGGGTGTGCCCCAGGCTGTCGTTGATTTCCTTGAAGTGGTCGATGTCGATGAACAGCAGTGCCAAACGACTGGCATTGCGATGCGCTATGTGCATGGCCTGTTCCAGACGGTCGAAGAAGAGCAATCGGTTGGGCAGTCCGGTCAGGGTGTCGTGATGCGCGAGATGGTCCAGTGATTTCTGCTTCTGGATCAACTCATTTTCGATCGTAATGCGATCGGAGATGTCGCGTAGTGATTCGATGATTCCGGTGACTTCGCCTGCTTCGTCGTGCAGAGGAGCCGCGAGGAGTTCAATCGTGCGGGTCTGTTGCCTGTCATTTTTCAGATAATGCACCAGCCTGACCGGTTTCCGGGTGTCGATGACCTGTTGCATCGGGCATGGGTGAGCCTTACCACTGCATGGGGTGGTGCGATTCAGCGTAAGCTGGTAACAGGTGGCGTCTTGCGTTGTCTGACTGAATTCGGCACAAAACTCCTTGGCAGGTTTGTTGGCGAGGATGACTTTGTAGTCTTTGCGAATGACCAGAATGGGATCGCCAACCCCATCGATCACCGTCTGGAGAAAACTCCGTTCTTTATCGATGATGGCCTCGGCCTGTTTACGCTCAGTGATATCTCTGACCAGGGCCAGCGCGTGCCATTGCCCGGACAGTGAAAGTCTCGACATAGAAAGCTCGATAGGAAACTCTACCCCGTCATCACGCAAGGCCGAGAGTTCGATCAAGCGGCCTGCGGCATCCTCTTGGTCGGCTTCTTGGAGTTGCGTGAAATACGCTTGAAAAGAATACAAGTCATTCCGGGGGATGAGCAGGTCCATGAGATCCCTGTGGAGCGCCTGATCGGCGGGATAACCGAAGATTCGCTCTGCAGCGGGATTCCAGTGTGCAATCTTGCCCTCCCTGTCGATCAGTAAAATGGCATCCTGGGCCGAGTCCGTGATGGTTCTGAATTTCCTTTCACTATCCAGCAGGGCAGTTCTTTTCTTATCCAGCTCCAGCAGCTTTTTGTCGAGTTTTCGACTCAAGGCCTCTTGGTACATCCGCTCGATATCCGGGGCTACCGCTTCGACGGTTTGCCGGTGTGAATGGGAAGCCTGCTGAGGTGCGTTAAATAATTCCTCGATATTCTTGAGGAGTTCCTTTGGCGGAAGAGATTTGGTTAAGAAACGATTGGCGCCGAGCTTGAGTGCGAGTTGTTCATCTCTGCTTTCGGTGTAGGTGCCGGTATAGACCACGAAGGGTACGGAGTTCAGCTGGGGGATTCCTCTGATACTGCGGCATAAGGTAAAACCGTCCATGTTTGGCATCAAGAGGTCTGAGATGATCAGGTCCGGAGTGGATTGACGGGCATGATCAAGGGCTTGTAATCCATTCTCTGTTGCATCCACTTGATAACCGTGTTTCTCAAGCAGGGTTTTCAGCAACAGTCGAGCGTCAGGCTGATCTTCTGCGATGAGAATCTTCATAAATCATCACCAGTAAACTCATAGAGTTGCGCAATCAGTTGCTCCGGACAGATGAACCTTTCGAAAACCCCCCGGATAACCCGCTTGCAGACACCGTGCACGGCTGCGGGCCGCAGCATGACAGGTCATGCCCTAGGCCGGGAATCCGCAAGCACCTTTTGCTGAGCCTGCCTGCTGTTGCAGCTGCGACGCCATGCATCACCCGCAACGGCCTATAATATCAGGTTTTTGCTTGTCAGCCTGATCGATTTTCAGACTCCTGAGGTGAAACGGTATGCGGCAAGAACCGAGCTTACCCGCAGCCGGCGATTTCCATTGGTGGTAGTGTGATCCCTCCCTTGTTGCAGATAAGTGATTCACCTTTCAACCGATCAAATGTAACGGGACCCTCAGGGTAAAACGGCTGCCAATCCCGACTTGGCTCTCTGCAGAGATGTTGCCTTTGAGGAGTTCCGAGGTGAGTTTCTTGGTGAGGTAGAGACCCAGTCCGCTTCCGTACAGACCCTTTTCCCCTCGCTGGAGGATGCGCTCGAAGGGTTGAAACAGGCGCTGCATATCAAGCCGGTCTATACCCCTGCCATCGTCTTCGACGGCAATCTCCACGCTGGGGCCGTCGACCCGCGTGGATAGTCGCACCTCCCCGTAATCGCTGTATTTGATTGCATTGCTCAACAGGTTGAGTACGCATTGGAAGAGATGTCGTCGATCTGTCAGCATCTCCACATTATCTGGAAATGAGGCATGTAATGACAGGCCTTTTGCCTCCAGTTCTGCGTGAACCTTCTCGATAGCTTCATTCAACATCTCATGCAGTTTGAATGTGCTGGGTTCTGCTTCCAACTGGCCAGCCTCCAGCTTCGAGATTTCGAGGATATCACTGATCATGGAGAGTAAGTATCTGCCAGACTTGTCGATCTTTTTAAGGTGCTCTTGTTGCTGCTCGCTCAAAGGATCCGCTTGATCCTGCAGGATGAGATCGGAGGAATCGATGATGGTATTGAGCGGTGTGCTGAGCTCATGTGACATGGAGGCAATGAACATGGATTTCAGGTGATCAAGCTCCTGAAGTCTTTTATTCGCTTTGTAGAGTTCATGAGTCCGCTCCGAAACCTCATCTTCCAGATGTTCGAGTAATTGATTCATCTTTTGATTGGCGGTTTTCAGCTCTCTGCTGTGTTGTTCTTGTCTCCTGTGATAGCGGAAGAACAGCAGACTGACGGCGATAACAGCGATTGCAACCATCAGGATCAATCCCTGGATCAAATAGTTGAAGAAGGCCAACTCATAATCGATCTGTTGCTGTAGTTGGTGTTCGACTGAGTCGGCCTGCTCCAACAGATCGTTGAAAACACTGTCATAGACCTGATCGATGTCAGTTCCGGCAATCGAGCTCGCGCGGTTCCTGAAGCGCTGTTCTGTGACCTGGCGGAAGTAACTGAGTTTGCGCTTGACCTGTTTTATCTCCTGGCGCATATTCTCATCCGTCAATGGACGGTACTTTCCATGCGTATTGCGTCCTCCCTCCAGCATGCTGGTTACATACCAGTCCGCGGTATCAAGATGATCTCTGACATCATCCATCGATTCATGGCGGTCGCCACTGATTATCTCCTCAAACCAGAGGTGGGCCGCCGTGATTTCCAATTTGATCTCCATGCTGGCATCGATGAGTGGCCCGTAGGTGGTGATCATCCGATTGCCATAGATGAGTGAGGTTCCGAGTAGTGCCGTCATGAAGCCGCCCGTCAGAATGAACAGACCGACCATTAGCAGCGTACCGGAGCCTTTTACCCTCTGCATGTGAGCCACCCTGTGTGTTTTTCGCCCAGCAGAGTTGAGTTGCCGGTAGTCAGGTGAATCCAGTCCCGGTAGATGCTTTCTGTGGTTTTACAAGCTTGTTCGCGGCATCGATGCAGAGCATGCAGTCGGTTCGCAGGAGACGACGGCACGGTTAGCCAGGGTGTCTTTGATTGCACCCAGCAGATGCCCCGAGTGTTTTGCTTGATCGTTGACGGGGTGAGAAATCCGCTCAGGAGAAACGGATAAACACGGACGGATGCCTTAACCATTGCACTTAACGGAATGGCATAGACCGTAAGATGTGTGACCATAATTTTCCAGATATATTTCTGGAAATGGTTGCCTAATCTCATGAGCAATCGATGTCCATAACCATTCGCCAACTCCAAAATTGAAGTTCAGCGAAACTCTGAGCCAGTCCCTGAATCAGGCTTGATCAAGGAACTGCAGAATTGTTTCAACAACTACAAGGTGTGGTGAGGCGGATAACCACACCATCTATCCAACAACCACGATTCTGACGTGGTGCGTGGACGGCAAGAACAACAAGAACATCTATCAGTCGTTTTTATGATTGTTGTTACGAACCCGGCAGATTTGCGATCTGTGGAGTTCAGCATTCGGCTGACGCTTTGAGTATTTCTCACTGCCGCGCCCTGCGCAATGAGAGTTGTCAATCGTGAGTAACAGTGGGTGATGGGCGGCTGATGCCAGGCGGCTGATGAAGCGGGGAAGGATTGAACTCCCATGGGAATGTTAGGGAGAGGAGAGCGTTGAGCAAGGTCCTCAACGCAAACAGGCGGGCTGAAAAGCCCGCCTGTTTGTGACACAAAGTAGCTGTGTCAGCTCAGCCGTAGATCAGACTGTGCTTATTGAGCCGGAGCAGCGGGAGCCTGAGGGGCAACCGGAGCACCGTAAGGAGCGGCAGGAGCACCATAAGGAGCACCGTAAGGAGCACCATAGCCATAAGGTGCGCCGTAACCATAAGGACCATAGTAGTTGTAGTAACGGTTGTAACCACGGCCATAACCACGACCGGAACCGCGACCGCTCATGTTCATGTCGAAGGTGCCGTCGCCCCAGCCATCACCAAAAAAATCGTCAGACCAGTTATTGCCGCCCCAACCCGGGCCGCCCCACCAGGCGGAAGCAGAAGCGGAAGCAGCGATCAGAGCAGCAGCAGCTGCGATTTTAACAATCTTAGACATTGTATTTCCTCGTAATCTTTAGTTTGTGAAATTCATCAAAGTGGAGAACTGCGCCACTCATGGGAAAGAAGAATATAAGAATATTCTTAAATAGTCAATAACAATATTTGTATTTTTCAGTGTTTCTGGAAATCTTGTCTATCAAGAGATGGTCTGGCTGGCCTGTATGGCGTTCTAATCTGGCTTTGTGTGGTCTGGGTAAGTTTGAAGATGAAAACAGGGTGCAGCGGGGTATTGATAGAGCATTTGGCGCTTTACGGTGTATTTATAACAAGATGACCTTCTCAATCCTTCTGTCAACTTGGCAAGTGGGGCCGCGTTAGCCCATCTAGCGTCTGTTTCACTTACTTCAATGGGTAAATCTTCCAATCATTGAGTAAATCAAATTCACTCTGTAGCGATTGATTTCTTTTCTCGGATAAATAACGAGCAAACGCAAACAGGCGGGCATAAAGCCCGCCTGTTTGCGTGATACGGATAAACGTATCCGCTCAGCTATACATCACAAGAAGTGATTATTGAGCTGGAGCAACCGGAGCCTGAGGGGCAACCGGAGCTACAGGGGCACCATAAGGCGCACCATAAGGGGCTCCGTAGCCACCGCCATAAGGAGCGCCGTAACCATAAGGAGCGCCATAACCGTAAGGACCATAACCGCCATAGTAACGGTTGTAACCACGGCCGTAACCACGACCGCTGGTACGACCGCTCATGTTCATATCGAAATCGCCGTCGCCCCAGCCATCACCCATCCAGTCATTCCAGTTGTTACCGTAGCCAGGGCCGCCCCACCAGGCAGAAGCAGAAGCAGAAGCAGCGATCAGAGCAGCAGCAGCTGCAATTTTAACAATCTTAGACATTATTCATCCTCAAATAGAAAAAGTAGAAACCGTGTGTTAAGTGGGTTACTGCGCCACTCGTGGGGAAAAAGAATATTAGAATATTCTTAATTTGTCAATAATTGCTTCAATCTTTTTTTCAATATACCTGGACACAGCACCTGGCAAGTCCATTGCTTACATTTCAAGCGAAGTGATTCCATTCAGCCTGGACGGCCATCAATCCTGGGTTTAAGCAGGATTGGCAAGTAAGCAAATGAAAACAGGGTGAAGCAGAGAATCCACAAAGACCCTGATAATTGAATCCACAAGTTGTGGAACTCAGGCACCAATGCCGGTGTGAAGACACGTAATACTATCGCGATATTAAGACCGATGAAACTGATTTCTACCAATAGGAAAGTTTTGAGGGCACGACCAGTATGTCCGAGTGCTACGCGTGCCATCATCCCCATTGTCAGCACACCGATTGCCCCGCCGGTCAGGGCATGTATCGCTAGACTGTCGGCAAACCGGCCGAGCATGGCCAGGGCCTGGAGGATAAATCCAATGATCAGCCAGCCCAGCCCGGTGAACAGCACCCACAGAATCGGAATGCGCCAGATCTTTGGGTGATACCAGTCGAACAGACGCCAGGTCTGGGTGACGGCAACGCCCAACGCCAGCAGAACCAATGCCAGGGGTTGGGGATAGACCAGTTGCACCAGTGTCCAACCGATGATCAGGCTGAAGACCAGTCGCTCTCTCAGCTTGTTGAATCTGGGTTTGGCCCCCACGACCGCCTTTTCTGTGAAAAAGGGTAGCACCCGGCCACTGACCAGGGTCAAGAGGACCAGGATCATATTCAACATGAGATCCATACCCTGTTCCGCGAGCCCGACAAGACCCAGTGCCTCTAGATGTACCAACAGGTTGGCCAGGGACATGACAGCAATCAACGGTAGAAAGATACGATTGATTTTGTTCTTGCCCAGGATCAGTGGTCGATAGAGGGCAAGGGCGAGTAATGGCAGGAAACTGAGATCGAGCAGGGCGATCATGGGTGCAGGTACAATGTGTAGGTAAGGCATGACACGACCCAGCAGCCAAGTCAGGGTGAGCAGGGCGAGCGGTGTGCCCTTGAGGGTATCGATGCCGGTCCAGTTCCTCACGGCGGTAAGCAGAAAACCAGCGATTACCGCGCTGGTATAACCGAAGAGCATTTCGTGGCTGTGCCAGCCGATCATCCCGTAATAAGACGGGGTTGCTATCCAGCCGCTCCAGGCCGCCAGCCAAAGACTCAAAAGGATGACAGCCGAGAGCACCGCGACGGAGAAAAAAGGACGAAATCCCAAGGCAAATGGCGTCAGCCCCTTAATGGGTCGGTGAAGCGGTGGTTTTTCACCCAGTGGTATAACGGCCATGCGCTAGCGAGTCGGGAGTGTAAAAAAACCTGAGACTAATCAGCGGCAGTCGGTAAGGCCTTGATGTGAATCAATCTTCTTCACTTCTGGCTGTTTGTTGGCCGGTAGGGAGGTTTTGGTCCCTCCCTCCGTGGGGAAGGACTTTTTTACCGGTAATCGACTATTTCTTTCTGCTGAACAATAAGGGTGCCACATCATCGAAGGAACGGGCAAAATGTACTTTGATCCCTTTACGGATGTGCTCGGGTACCTCATCGTAATCACTGCGATTGTCGTCCGGCAGGATCAGCTCGCGAATCCCGGAACGGCGGGCGGCAATGACCTTTTCACGGATGCCGCCAACCGGAAAGACATGCCCGGTCAGGGTGAGTTCACCGGTCATCGCGATCTTGCGCACCGACTTGTTCAAAGCCAGGGAGAGTAGGGCCGAGGCCATGGTAATGCCCGCAGATGGTCCGTCCTTCGGTGTTGCACCAGCGGGTACGTGCAGATGGATGAAAGACTTTTGGAAAAACTCGGGATCGACACCGAATTCAACCGCATGACTCACCACATAGCCGTAGGCGATCTCTGCCGACTCGCGCATCACATCGCCTAGCTGGCCCGTGAGTTTGAATCCCCGGTTGAATTCATGGGTCTTTACCGCCTCCACACTGAGGGTGGCGCCGCCCATGGCAGTCCAGGCCAGACCGGTCACCACACCGGCACCGCTCAGGCTGCGTTCGTCCTTGAATACCGGGCCTCCCAGATAGTCCTGCAGAGCATCGGTGGTGATTTCAATGGGCTTTTTCGCCCCTTCGAGGATCTTTACTACGGCCTTGCGCACGATCTTACCGATCTGTTTCTCCAGCCGCCTGACTCCGGCGTCCCGGGCATAGCCGTCGATGATCGCTTTCAGCACCGGACTGTTGAGCTTGATGTCCCGGCGCTTCAAGCCGGCCTTATCCAACTGTCGGGGCAGTAGATACTTGCGCGCGATCTGCAGTTTCTCACTGGCGATGTAACCGGACAGGGAGATCATCTCCATGCGATCCAGCAGGGGGCGCGGTATGGTGTCCAGCTGATTGGCGGTGCAGATGAACAGCACCTTGGAGAGATCGAAGCGCAGGTCCAGATAGTGGTCGAGAAAATCGCTGTTCTGTTCGGGGTCGAGCACTTCGAGCAAGGCGGAGGCCGGGTCGCCGTGGTAGCTGGCGCCTATCTTGTCGATCTCATCGAGCATGATCACCGGGTTCTCGGTCCCTGCGTCCTTCATAGCCTGGATGAATTTGCCGGGCATCGCGCCAATATAAGTGCGCCGGTGGCCCTTGATCTCCGCTTCGTCACGGATACCGCCCACCGAGAAGCGGAAGAACTGGCGGCCCAGCGCTTCGGCGATGGAGTGGCCGATGGAGGTCTTGCCCACGCCGGGTGGCCCCACCAGCAGGATGATCGAACCGGCAATCTGGCCCTTCATGATCCCCAGGGCGAGGAACTCCAGGATGCGCTCCTTGACGTCCTCCAGGCCGTAGTGATCCTTGTCCAGCACTCTACGCGCGTGCTCCAGGTCGAGTTTGTCCTCTGAGTCGATGCCCCAGGGCAGCAGGGTGATCCAGTCCAGGTAGTTACGGGTCACCGAGTATTCCGGCGAACCGGGTTCGAGCACGGCCATCTTGTTCAGCTCTTCGTCGACTCGCGTCTGGGCCTGTTCGGTGAGGGTGAGCTTCTCCAGGCGTTCCCTGAAGCGGTCCAGCTCAGCGGTCTTGTCGTCCTTCTCGATGCCCAGTTCCTTTTGGATCACCTTGAGTTGTTCCCTCAGAAAGAACTCCCGCTGTTGGGTCTCCATGCGCTCTTCCACCGACTTACGAATGGCGTTTTGCGCCTTTGCCAGTTCCAGTTCTCTGTGCAGCAGGTCCAGTACGCGCTCCATGCGGGGCAGCAGATCGACGGTTTCCAGCACTGCCTGTAACTGGAGCTTATCGGAGGCGGTCAGGCTGGCGGCGAAATCGGTGAGGTGTGAAGGATCGTCCGGACCGAAACGGTCTAGGAACATGCGCAGCTCTTCCGCATACAGGGGGTTAAGCGGTAGCAGTTCTTTAATGGTGTTGATAATCGCCATGGCATAAGGTTTGATCTCCTTAGCCTTGTGCGATACCTGTTCGGGCAGGTACTCCACCTGGGCTGTGTAGGGCGGCTCTTTACTGATGACCTTTTCGATGCGGAAACGCTCTATGCACTCCACCAGTACCTGCAGGCGCCCATCCGAGTGTTGGACACGGTGAATGCGCGCCACCGTGCCGATCGATTTGAAATTTGCCGGACTGGCGGTCTCAGCAGTCTCGGCCGTGGAGAGGATGATGCCAATCAGATGCTGATTGCTGGCGGTCGCAGCCTCCATGGTACTCGACCAGGGTTCGGTCTCCATCAGCAGCGGGACCGCCTGCCCGGGAAAGAAGGGCCGGGCCGCCACTGGCAGTAGGTGAATCACCCCAGGCATCACGTCGCTGGTGCGCGCCGGTGTGTGGTTGCTGATCACTTCAACGGAATCTTCGTCGATCGTCTTTTCTTCTGTCATCTCGTCTACTGCCTGACTGGTTGTTTCATTTAATGATAAGTGACAAAGGTCATTTACTGAATTCTTTCCCTTCTAGAGGAAGCCTGGGAGGATGCCGGACTGCTAGACAATAGAATTCATCGCGAAAGGCCGGAAGCCTAATGAGTGAGGCCTGCTTGCTGTTTAGATGAGCAATCTGAGTGAAACGCCTTCCCCGCTGCCGTTGAGCGATAGTCCAGATCCAATTCAGTAGTAAATAAGACCGAACCCTGGTTTTTCAAGAGTCGAGCCCAGGACAATTCTTGCCAATTTGCAAGCAAGCAACGATAGGGATCTGAAAAACCTGTAATGTTTGCTTCAGGTAGGGCGGAAACCCTTTTCCGCCATTTGGTTGGTCATCAGCTTGACGGCCAGATTCGCCAAAGCAGCGAAAGCCTGCAGACTCAACTGCTCTGGACGGTCAGACGGATCGACATCGACTGCTCTGATCTGCTCTGCGGTGAGAAAGGCTTTGAGGCTGTTTCGCAATGTCTTGCGCCGCTGCGAAAAGGCCTGGTTCACGAGATCGCTGAAGAGTTTCCAGTCATCGATCTGGCATGGTGGTGACGCATAGGGGACCAGACGCACGAAAGCGGAGTCAACCTTGGGTGGCGGTTTGAACGCCCCCGGTCCGATAGTGAACAGCGCCTCCACCCGACACTTTGCCTGCAACATGACGGAGAGGCGACCGTAAGTCTTCGAGCCGGGATCCGCTGCCATGCGCTGCACGACCTCCTTCTGCAGCATGAAGTGCATATCCTTGATCAAGGTGGACTGCGAGAGCAGGTGAAAGAGTATCGGGGTTGAGATGTTGTAGGGCAGGTTACCGACCACCCGCAGGGGATGATCTGTTGAGGCCAGGCTCGAGAAATCGAACTTCAGCGCATCAACGTTGTGGATTACCAATTCACCTAACGAAGCGCAACGTTGCGCCAATGGATCGATCAGGTCTCGGTCCAGTTCGACCACCTGCAACTGTTTGAGCTCAGCCAGCAAGGGCAGAGTTATTGCACCCTGTCCCGGTCCGATCTCAACCAAATTATCACCCGGCTGTGGGGTAATCGCTGCAAGAATACGCTGAATAACGCCCTGATCATGCAGGAAGTTTTGGCCAAACCTCTTCCTGGCCCTGTGTGCTGCGGGGTTGCCCAT
>JASJBU010000121.1 GCA_030066355.1 Gammaproteobacteria bacterium
AGCTTGTCCTTCTCGGCGATTCCAACGCAGAACCCAGCCAGATCGTAGTCGCCCGGGGCATACATACCGGGCATTTCCGCTGTCTCACCGCCAGTTAGGGCAGCACCGGCCAGCTTGCAACCCTTGGCGATGCCCTTCACAACCTCGGTGGCAACCGCCACGTTTAACTGGCCGGTCGCATAATAATCGAGAAAAAATAGAGGCTCGGCACCCGCCACCACGATGTCGTTGGCGCACATCGCAACCAGGTCGATGCCGATGGTGTCGTGTTGCTCAAGCTCCAGTGCCAGTTTGAGTTTTGTACCGACGCCATCCGTGCCTGAAACCAAGACCGGTTGCCGGTAACGCTCCCAGGGGAGTTCGAAAAGGGCGCCAAACCCCCCCAGGCCGGTCAGCACACCGGTCCTGAAGGTCTGTTTAACGATCGGTTTGATCTGTTCGATGAGCTGGTTGCCCGCATCGATATCGACACCGGCATCCCGGTAGCTCAGCGGGTTGTCGTTACCGGAGCGGTTCTCGTGATCCACAGAATGACTCCACCGTATGGTAAATAAAATTCGGATTCTATCAGAACTTAAGATCGGCGTGAGGGTTAAGTCTTACCGCCCGGTGGTACCATCCGCCAGGATAAACGGCCGTTTAGACAGGCCGGCCGGCGCCGCGCTAGAATTTCCACTGGTGTTTACAAGATATACTATTAGTGTATGACTGGTTTCAAACAAATCCTTGTCAGTCTTTTCGCGGTCTCGGGATGGTTGGGTGCGACTCTGCATACCCAGGCGGAGACGGTGACTGATCTGTATGTGGCCGAAGTCCCGGTGACCGGACAAGGGGACAAAGCACGCCGTGTCGGCATTACGAAGGCCTTTGGCATGGTTTTGGTGAAGGTCACCGGTGAACGGAGGCTGCCCCTGCGGGGCGAACTGAACAAGCTTGTCACACGCGCCAATAGCTATGTTCAACAATACAGTTATCGATTCCTGAATGCCTCAGAGGCTGATACTGATGCTGATGCGGAGACCGCGGGTCCGGACCGTCTACTGAAGGTCCGTTTCGACGAGCAAGCCGTCAACCGCCAGCTCCGCCAGCACGGTATCCCGGTTTGGGGAAGCAGCCGGCCAACCACCCTGATCTGGCTGGGTATTGAGCAGCAGGGCCGTCGCACCCTCTATCGGTGGGAAAGTGCACAAGGTCTGAGTGCCGTGCTCAGGCAAACCGCACGGGCCCGCGGCCTGCCCGTGGTGTTTCCCCTGATGGACCTGGAAGATAGCTCCAGACTGCAGGCCAGTGATGTCTGGGGTTCCTTCGAAGAGCCGATTCGGCGAGCCTCCGACCGCTATCTTCCGGATGTGATTCTGGTCGGAAGACTGCGTAAGCGAGGAGGGAGTGACTGGCTTGGACATTGGAGTCTCTATCAGCCCGACGCGGTGGATAGCTGGCAGTCCCGCTCATCCAGCAGGCATGGGGTCGCCGCCGAGGGCCTGCAGCAGGCCGTGGATCGCTTGGCGGAACGCTTTGCTCCCCGCTATGTGGAACAGGGCTTTTCCAATCTCAGGATCAGGGTCTCAGGATTGGACCATTTGGGGGATTACATCCTGGTACAGGAGTATCTGCAATCTCTGGGGCTGATCGAGCAACTGAATCTGTTGGCCGCTCACCCCGCGAGTATCAGTTTCATTGCGCGGGTGCAGGGTGGTAGGGAAGCCCTGCAGAAGGGCATTATGCTGGGTGGTGTCTTGGAGCCGGCCGTCTCGTCCGATGCGGTGGTGAGGGCAGATTCAACGTCTCCGCAGATCATGGATGCCGAGAGCCTCGAGTTCAGGTTGCGTCAGTGAAGGCCCGGGATATTCCCAATCTGATCAGTTTCCTGCGTATCCTGCTGACGCTGCCGATCGTCTGGTTGCTGTTCGAACAGGAGTTCACCTATGCCTTGATGCTGTTTGCCCTGGCGGGTTTTTCCGATGGACTGGACGGCTTTCTGGCCAAACATTTCCATTGGCAGAGCAAACTCGGTGGATTACTCGACCCTTTGGCGGACAAGGCGCTACTGATGAGTTCCTTTCTGGTGCTCGGCGCTCTGGGTCTGCTTCCCATCTGGCTGGTGATCCTCGTCATCTTCCGTGATCTGCTGATCATGGGCGGAGCCCTTTACTACAATTTCAGTGTGGAGGAGGTGGATGCCAATCCCAGTCTGATCAGTAAGTTGAACACTTTATTGCAGATTCTGTTGGTACTGTTGGTCGTGACCGACGCCGGTCCATATCCGATACCCAGCAGCGTGATGAGTCTGTTGATCTGGGCGACCCTGGTGACAACGGTAGCGAGTGGGGCTGATTATGTCTGGGTCTGGTCACACAAGGCCAAGGTAAAAGGGCGCCATGACTGAGCGATCGCCTGTGCGCGTTCAGAACACCTGTCGAGCATCGAACACTGGACCATCCACACAGACGCGTTTCATCACCGGGCCTTGCGGGGTCGAGACTTCGACCACACAACCGGCGCATCCGCCGACTGCACAGGCCATGAATTCCTCCAGCGAGACCTGGCAGGCTATGTCGAACTCCGCCGCCAGTTGGGCAACTGCCTGCAGCATGGGATGGGGCCCACAGGCAAAAATCTCCACCTGTTGACGTAGCGCTTTTTCCATGGCAACGAGCCAGAGCCTTGCCAGATCTGTGACATAGCCCTGATAGCAGCCAGGCAGGTCCTGCTGGCTGGCCAGCCGGCAGGGTATACCCCAATCATCCAACAGCGGCATGCTGGCGATGACGCCCTCGGGCATGCCCGGTACCATGATCTTGGAGGGGCTAGCAGAAAAGGGGAAGGGGACCTCTGAGCCGAGAATCACAAAGGGCTGTTTGAGCCTGTCGCTGCGCAGGCAATCCGCCAGGAAGATCATGGGCGGCATACCCACGCCACCTCCGATCAGCAAGGGGTGGGTATGTTCAGCCGAAGGCTTGAAGGACTGCCCGATCGGGCCTAACAGATTGAGTGTCTCTCCCGGTTTGCGGAGTGAGAGCAGTTGGGTGCCGCTACCGACCCGCTTGTAGAGTAATTCGATCCAGCCTTCGGAATCTGAGGTACGCATGATGGAAATCGGACGCCGCATGGGTTGTAGTGGATCGCATTGCAAGTGTACGAAACTACCCGGCAGGGCCGTATGGGCGCACTGCGGGGCCTGAACCCGCAGGATGAACTGCTCACCGGCAAAGCCTTGGTGGGAGAGGATCTCGGCCTCTTCGAGGAAGATGCTGTCTCGATGGGATTTGTTCATCAGGTTGTTTCCTAAGACTTTACCCGGCTATACACGATGCGGCCTTGCAGCAGGGTGTGGTTCACGCGTCCTTGCAGTTCCCAGCCGTCGAACGGTGTGTTTATGCCCTGACTGAGCATTTGGCTGGCATTCAGGGTCCAGATCGCATCTGGGTCAATGATACAGATATCCGCAGGAGCACCGAGTCCCAATCGGCCCTGAGGTAGCCCCAGGATATCCGCAGGGCCGCAGGTCAGTCGGGCGATGGCGCTGCTCAAGTCGATGGCGCCTTCCTGGACCAGTTTTAGGGTCAGAGGCAGAAGGGTCTCAAGACCCGAGATGCCTGGCTCGGTGTCGGGAAAGGGCGCGGCCTTGGCATCCGCTTCATGAGGTTGGTGATCGGAGCAGATGGCGGTGATGATGCCCTCTCGAATGGCGCGTCGCAATCCGTCCCGGTCACTGGTGGTGCGCAGTGGCGGATGGACGTGGGTGTTGCTGTCGAATTCCTCGATGTCCAGTTCGGTGAGAAAAAGTTGGTGGATCGCCACATCGGCGGTGACCGGCTGCTTGTCATACTGGGCGCGGCCCAGCATGCGGGCCGCACGATCGGTAGAGAGGGTCTGAAAATGCACCCGTGCACCAGTTTGCTCCACCAGGGCCAGATAGTTGGCCACCGCGACGGTTTCCGCCGCATGGGGAATGCCTGGCAGTCCCAGGCGATCAGCCACCCGGCCTTCGTGAGCGCAACCTTGGTTTGCCAGGTAACGATCTTCTGGGCGGATCATGGTCAGTAGACCAAAGGTGGCCGCATACTCCAGAGTGCGTCGTTGCACCAGGCTGTTGGCCAGTGGGTTGTAGCCATTGGAGACGGTAATGCAACCGGCCGCCTTGAGGCTTGCCATCTCACTCAATTGTTGGCCCTCCAGTCCCCGGGTGCGGGCCCCCTGGGGCAGTAGCCGACAAAATCCCGCCTTCTTGGCTTTGTTCTTGATCTGTCCGGCCACTGCCGGGGTATCGATGATGGGGGCAGTGTTCGGTGGGCAGACGATCGTGGTGATCCCGGCACTGGCGGCTGCTGCGGTCTCGCTGGCAATGGTCGCCTTATGCTCGGCGCCCGGTTCGCGAAGGTGTGCGCAGAGATCGATCAGACCAGGGCAGACGAGTTGCCCGCGGGCGTTGAGGCTTGGGGCGTCAAAACCCTCGGGTGCTTTGCCGACAGCCAGGATGCGTCCCTTGTCGATGTGGATGTCGATGACCTGGTCAATGCCGTTGGCTGGGTCGATGAGACGGCCGTTGAGGATGCTCAGTTGCTTCTTCTTCATCCCCTCACCCCTGTAGTTGGAGGTTTTGACTGCCGATGACCATAGAGATCACTGCCATGCGCACCGCGATGCCATAACTGACCTGTTGCAGGATAACCGATTTGGAGCCGTCGGCCACCTGTGAATCCATCTCCACACCCCGGTTGATCGGCCCCGGGTGCATCACGATGGCCCCGGAATCCGCCTTGGCCAGGCGTTCCTCGGTGAGTCCGAAGAGTCTGAAATACTCATGTTCACTCGGCAGCAGTGCACCGCGCATGCGCTCTTTTTGTAAGCGCAGCATGATGATGACATCCACATCCCGGATTCCTTCATCGAGGTCGTGATAGACATGTACGCCCAGGCTGCGGGCATCAGCCGGCAGCAGGGTTTGGGGGGCGATAACCCGTACTTCCGTAACTCCTAAGGTGTTGAGGGCAAGGATCTGCGATCGTGCAACCCGGGAGTGGAGGATATCGCCCACGATGGCCACCCGCAGTCCCACGAAGTCCCCCTTGTGACGACGGATGGTGAACATGTCCAGCATGGCTTGGGTTGGATGGGCATGACGCCCATCCCCCGCGTTCATCACGCCCACTCCCGGGTCGGCGTGTTGGGCGATAAAATGGGCGGTACCGCTGGAGGCATGACGTACCACGAACATATCGACATGCATGGCCTCCAGGTTCCTCAGGGTGTCTAGCAGGGTCTCGCCCTTGGAGGTCGCGGAGGCACTGATATTCAGGTTGAGTACATCCGCGGATAGCCGTTTGGCCGCGAGTTCGAACGTGGTACGGGTGCGGGTGCTGGTCTCGAAGAAGAGATTGGCGACGATCTTGCCTCGACACAGGGGCACCTTCTTGACGGTACGCTCAGAGACGCCGGTAAAGCCCTCCGCGGTATCAAGGATCTCGGTGAGCATTTCCCTCTGCAGGCCGTCGATGGTCAGGAAGTGGAGCAGCCTGCCCTGTTTGTCGAGCTGTAGATTTTGACTCGCCTGACTCATGTATTACGACTCTTCATCGGACTGTCTGGAACTGCGGTTGGATTCCGAACCGATCACCAGTCCCAGGGGGTCTGGACCGGTCAAGGTGATGTGCTGACCGGGCTCGAGATTGGGTTTGAGCCCAACGATATCGGGTTGGATGGGCAGCTCCCGTCCTCCCCTGTCAACCAGGGTGGCGAGGATGATCGAAGCCGGGCGCCCGTAGTCGAATATTTCGTTAAGAGCGGCACGGATGGTCCTGCCAGTGTGCAGCACATCGTCGACGAGGATGATGTGTCGGTCGTCCACTGGTATGGGCAGGTCGGAGGGGTGCACCTCTGGATTCATGCCGATACGGGTGAAATCGTCGCGGTAGAAGGAGATATCCAGGGTGCCCAATGGGTCAGGCAGGCCAAGTTCAGCGTGCAGCATCTCAGCGAGCCACACGCCACCCGTGCGGATCCCCACAAGCAGTGGAGCCTCGATCTCTCGCTGGTTAGTCAAGCTCCAAAGTTTACCTGCCATGACATCGACCAATGACTCTACACCGTCTGCGTTCATGAATTCTTTAGTCTGCATCTTTCACCTGATTCTCGAATGTATCGGAGCTCATGTCTCCACGGTTTTCTTTCACTGGTTTGTAAAATACCCATGGTATTCACTGATGAATGCTGTCTGCAAGAGCCTGTTCCTGGATTGTCGGGGATCATCTTGCATCGGCACAACCCATATAAACATGCGGGCTGGCACAAGATGCTGTGTTGGTGGATACAACATTTCTGCTAGGATCAAGCGGATGGTGACTCTCGTTGCTCAGTCAGCCAGGTCTCGATGATGAGTTTGGCTGCCAACGAATCATAGGCTTCGATGGATTTCGCATTATTTCCCAGACGGTTACGTGCCTCCATGGAGGTGTAGCGTTCGTCGGCCAGGTGGACTTTCAGCTGGTATCGCCCTTCGAGTTGTCGTGAGAAGCGCAGAGCTGGAAGGGTGGCATCGGTTTGTGAACCATCTGTGTCAAGGGGAAAACCCACGATCAGGGCATCTGGTTGCCACTCATCGATGAGTTGACCGATGCGCAGCCAGTCCGGTTTATTGTTGATATTGCGGAGAGTTTTCAGCGCGGAGGCCGTGCCCGTGATGGTCTGCCCCACAGCCACACCAATCTTACGGGTGCCGTAATCGAAACCCATGAGTGTCGCCATTCAAGCGTGTCCCGCCTCACTGCTCAGTAGGTTGAGATCCACGCCCAGTAGATCTGCGGCAGCCTGCCAGCGCTGCTCACTAGCCCGTTTGAAGATGATGTCGCTCTCGGCCGGGCCATTCAGCCAGGCATTTTGGGCCAATTCCTCTTCCAATTGTCCGGCGCCCCAACCTGCGTAGCCAAGGGTGATGAGCGACCTGGCAGGACCTTTACCCTTCGCTATGGCCTGCAGAATGTCAAGGGAAGTTGTGACGCAGATATCAGAGGTAACTTGTAGTGTGGAATCCCACTCTGAATCGTTATTATGCAATACGAACCCACGATCACCCTGAACAGGACCCCCCATGTAGACCGGCACGTTCGAGATCTCTGGATCGGTTACTTTGATATCGAGCTGTTCAAAGATGTCTACCAGTTGTAGTCCCATAGGTCGGTTAATCACAAGCCCCATAGCGCCCTGCTCACTGTGTTCACATATGTAGGTGACCGTGTGAAAAAAATTGGGGTCGGTCAGCCCCGGCATGGCGATGAGGAAATGATTTGTCAGATGATTGTCTTGAGACATATGTCTATTGTATCCGATCTATTCAGGATGACAGCAACTCAGATCATGAATTGGTAGGGTTGTTACTCCGTACCGAGGCGGTTGCTGCGCGTGAACTGCCAAGTTCGAGTGATATCCAGAATGTCGGTTTCTTGGTTGATCTCTTGAGGAAAGGGGGAGAAAGGCGCTGCGAGACGCACGATACGGACTGCCGCATCGTCGAGGATCTGATGGCCGGAGGATCGCATTACCCGTACCTGTTCAACGCTGCCGTCGCTCCGGACCGCCACGTGCAGGATCATGTTGCCATAGAGTTTCTGCCGTTTCGCCTCGTCGGGATAGTTGAGGTTGCCGATCCGCTCCACTTTGCGTCGCCAGGCATCTAAATAGGCAGCATATTTGTACTCCTTGGTGCTTGCGCTGATCGCTTTGCGTTTGGGGAGATTCGAGTAGGCAAGGGTTTTCTTCTGCAAAACGGCAGTCAGGTGGGCGATTTCCTGGTCTCGGCTGGCAAACAGTTGCGTGGCTGAAGGTTTGACCGGTGCCTCCCGGGTGGGTCTTTCACCGGCAGTCATGATCTTCTGCTTTGATTCGGCCTTGGTGACGACTTGCTGCGAGGGGGCGGGGAGCACTGGAGTGGCCTTCTCTTGAGGTGCAGGGGGTGGCGCAGGCGGTTCAGCAGCCATTACAGGCTGATTCGTGGGCCTTGATACTGGGTTTCTGTCACCGCCGCCGGCCTGGCTCGTCTGGGCGAGAAAATCGACTGGATCTTCCGGTTCCGGAGGTTCTTTCGGGTGTTCCACGAGGATTACTTCAAGATTCTGTTGACGAGATGCCTGTTTATCGCGGACTTCAAACTCGAAGCTGACCCCCAGGATGAGCAACAGATGAAGACCTGTGGCAATAAACAGCATTATGCCAATGCGATCACCAGTTGTGTGGAGTGCATGTGTTGTCATCTAGACAGATACTCTGCAACACAATCCATCAGATCACCTGCGATATCCAGATTGTAGAGTGTATCGAGTTCACGGATACAGGTTGGGCTTGTCACGTTGATTTCAGTCAGATAATCACCAATGACATCGAGACCAGCAAACAGGATACCCCGTTTTTTCAAATCCGGTCCCACCTGCTGTGCGATCCACTGATCACGAGCAGACAGTGGTGCCCCTTCTCCGCGACCGCCAGCCGCCAAATTTCCGCGAGTTTCCCCCTGTTGGGGTATACGTGCCAGGGCATACGGGACCGGTTCACCGTCAACCATGAGGATCCGCTTGTCGCCCGCAGTGATTTCTGGAATGAAGCGTTGCGCCATTGTGTATTCACGACCATGGGCGGTGAGTGTCTCAATGATCACACTGAGATTTGGGTCATCCTGGCGAACCCTGAAAATAGAGGCGCCACCCATGCCCCCCAAAGGTTTCAGAATGATGTCCTGTTGTTCCTGTATGAAATCTCGCAACAGGCTCGCTTGTCTGGTAACCAAGGTGGGGGGGCAACATTCCGGGAAATGGGCTGTAAAAAGTTTTTCATTGGCATCACGTAAGCTGGCGGGGCGATTGACCACCAGGCAGCCGTTCTGTTCGGCTTGTTCCAGCAGATAGGTCGTGTAGATGTATTCCATATCGAACGGTGGATCCTTTCGCATCAGGACGACATCCAGCTCCTCCAGTGGTAGTGTGTGTTCGCCGGTGATCTCGAACCAACCGGTCGGATCGTCTTCAACCTTGATGGCATGCAGATTAGCTACGCAATGACCACCCTGTAGGCTGAGATCCTGCTGTTGAAGGTAGTGGATCTCCCAATTCCTCTCCTGGGCGGCCAACAACATGGCAAAGCTGCTGTCCTTGTGGATGTTGATGGATTCAATCGGGTCCATGAGCATGCCGAGCTTGATTTTCATATCTGCCAGTCTACTGCGGTTGGGATTAAGAATTAAGTTTTTCCGGGTTCGGTCGCTATGGCCACTATATCTCAGCTCAAGAATTGGTGATAACTCATTGTGGATGCCAATTCATAGAATAGGAAGAGAAATCTTGATGAGACATACGCATCTTGCTATTTTTGAACGGATAAAAGAGCGGTTATTGGACTTGACCTCAAGGATTTATTGACTCGACTTGAGTTTCTGTAGGGCAACAATGGTTCGTAAGTTAATGATTTTGAGGTGTGGACTTGATGTTGGCGGTGATCACTCACCCTGTGTGCTCCAGCGCGTTCAGAATTAAGAACTACTGGCGTGCATTCATCGTCAGTTTTTCCCTATTCCTGCGTATTGCTAGCTTTAAGGGATGAATACATTACCGAAAACACTCTCAAGACAGGGGCTGGAGAAATTTCCAGTCCGCAAGGAGTGAAGAAGCTGGTCGTGACAGGAGATGGAATGATGACCCAACATGAAACTGGTTAAGAACTGGAGTAGGAATACAGGGGAAGCCTCACCTGATGATCGCACGCCAACCCCGAGGTTCTGGGATGAAATTTTACAAGATCACATCAGTAACGTCTCCATGGGTGAGTTAAGCAAAGAATACTAAATCAGTAACTGAATCATTTGATTACACCTGTGAAACTAACGGTTGGACTTAATTGAGCGTACAGAATGATGAGATTGATTATCAGCTCATTAATGCCTTGTATAAAGGAGATGAGAATGTGAGTGATGATGAGAAAGAGCTGGATCTTACCGGAATAACGGTAATGGTCATTGACGATAGTAAGACCATTAGACGAACTGCAGAAAGCCTACTTAAGCGGGAAGGTTGTCAAGTCATTACTGCAACGGATGGATTCGAATCTTTGGCCATGATCGCTGATCTACACCCCGATGTCATATTTGTCGATATCATGATGCCACGTTTAGATGGTTATCAGACTTGTGCGTTGATCAAACACAATCAGGACTATCGGAGTATTCCTGTCATCATGTTATCCAGTAAAGACGGTCTCTTTGATAGGGCTAGAGGGCGTATCGTCGGCTCAGAACAATATCTGACTAAGCCATTTACCAAAGAAGAATTGATAGGGGCGATTAAACGCCATGTATCCCGAACTGAGCAATGAAGCAGTCAGCTGCTGGGCAGAGGCAACGAGATAACCTAACAGGCTAAAAAGGCAAATGATTAGAAATATATTTCGCAAGGATCAACCTGATACCATCGATAACGAGAAGGAAGCTTCTGAAAGTGTGGATTCTACAACCATTCTTGTTGTGGACGATTCGCCTACAGAACTTCATGTTTTTAAAAAAATACTGGAAAAGCAGGGATATAGCACAGAGATTGCCCGTGATGGGCAAGAGGGGATAGATGTGGCGAGGCGTGTTCGCCCCGATCTTATTCTGATGGATGTGGTAATGCCGGTGCTCAATGGATTTCAGGCGACAAGAAAATTACGCAATGATCCGGAAACATCCAACATCCCTATCATCATGGTGACGACCAAAGATCAACAGACAGATATAAACTGGGGAAAGCGCCAGGGTGCCAATGAATATCTGGTTAAACCGGTTAGCCCTGCTGATCTACTAGTCAAAATCAAGGCATTGCTGGATGGCTGAGTCAAATTTGACAGAAGAGAACTCTTCAGCAGAGGCAATCGTCAGTTTGCTTGCCTCAATTGAAGAGCGTTGTCGAAAAAATGCGGTTGGACTTCCGCAACAGGAGCAATTCACCAGTTATTGGGAAGGGGTCATGTTCTATGTTGGCGAAGAACGACTCATCACACCGTTGAGTGAAATCAAGGAAATACTTAATTATTCGGCATCACTTACCAAAGTTCCAGGTACCAAACCGTGGATGTTGGGGATCGCAAATGTGCGGGGAACATTACTTCCAGTTGTTGACTTGCAGTTGTTTCTGATCGGTAGAAAAACCGTTCGCAATCGGCGAAGCCGGGTGTTGGTGTTTGAGCTCGGTAGTGGCGCCAGTGGTGTATTGGTTGGTGAAATGGTCGGTATGCGGCACTTTGCAAAAGATACTGCTGTGGATAAAGAGTCGGTCTCCGGTGCTTTTGATAGGTATGTACAGTATGGTTTCGATCAAGATGGCGTTTCATGGCCAGTATTCCAACTTAGCGAACTTGCTAATGATCCTGCATTTCAAATTGCAGCAGTTTAAATAAGTAACGGGCTGGTGTCAGCGAGTAGGCCTGAGAATTTCCTTTTAGGAGAATTAAGTAATGAAAGTTAAAGGAGTGGGTGGAAACTTACCTTCTAACAAAGTTATCACAACACTCGCCGTTTTGGTGTTGATATCACTGATTCTGGCGCTGGTCACTTTCGCGCACAACAGCCGGAGAGCCTCCTATGATGAGCGTTATTTGATTAGGGCGGCAGAGACACAGGTGCTCGCGCAAAGACTCGCAAAGATAGGGCTTTCCGCTGCCAGAGGTGATCTTCAGTCTTACAAACCTTTGCAGGTTTCACGCGACAGGTTTGAGACCATTGTATGGGAGTTAAAGAATGGTGCACGAGCTGAGGACTTACCGGGTTCTCCGGAGGACGTTGCCGAACCACTGCGAAATCTAGAGAACACGTGGTTGGAACTCAGGCAGTATCTAGACGAGATATTGCAATCACGAGATTCAATTTTGGCAATAGACGATTTTTCAGGTGTGATTGCTGAGTCTGTACCACAGCTACAAGAACTATCCGAAGAGTTAGTTGAGATTCTTGTCAATAGTGAAGCATCAAGAGATCAAATCGCCATCGCCGCTGAGCAGGAGATGCTGTTACAGCGCATTAATACAAACGTCAATATGGTTCTGGTTGGTGGACAGGATACAGCAACGGCCATTGACCAGTTCAGTCGTGATGCCAACCATTTCGGTAAGGTACTGGATGGTCTTCTCGAGGGGGATCAGGATCTGGGATTGAAGAAGGTGACAGATCGCGTTGCCATTCAGCGGTTGACGGATATCAGCCAACAGTTTGGCTCGATAAACGATAACATTCAGGAAATCATCGAAAACATACCGAGCGTGTTGCCGGCACTCGAAGCTGCATCTGTAATCAATATGTCAAGCAACCAGGCAAGTAGTGCCGCAGCTGAATTGATCAAAGCCTATGGTGAATCTCCCGGACGATTTACCATCTTGGGGGTAAAGGCAGGTCCAGGAATGATCGCAGTATTCGGCGCCGCAGCCTTAGTATTCCTTATTTTACTCGGACTGCAACTGATTTTGGATGCGCAGAAGCGTGAGCAGGCAAGTAAGATACAAAACGAAAACAATCAAAAGGCTATCTTGCGTCTTTTGGATGAAATGGGTGATCTCGCCGATGGTGATTTGACAGTTACAGCGAGTGTTACTGAAGATATTACTGGCGCCATTGCGGACTCCATCAACTATGCGATCGAAGCGCTACGTGAACTGGTCACCACTATTAACCAAACCGCTGATCAGGTATCAGGTGCGACCCAAGAGAGTCGGGCAACCGCGATGCATCTCACCGAGGCAAGTGAGCATCAGTCTGATCAGATATCCCAGGCAAACGACGCCATCAAGGAGATGACCACAGCAATCGATCAGATGTCCAGCGATGCGAATGAGTCTGCGGAGGTGGCACAACGTTCTGTTGAGATTGCCGGTACCGGCGCGGATGCGGTACATAAAACCATTGAAGGTATGGACTCGATTCGAGAGCAAATTCAGGAGACTTCGAAGCGAATCAAGCGACTTGGTGAAAGTACTCAGGAGATCGGTGATATCGTCGAGTTGATTGATGATATTGCCGATCAGACCAACATACTTGCATTGAATGCCGCCATGCAGGCTGCAATGGCCGGAGAGGCTGGCCGTGGTTTTGCGGTGGTTGCTGATGAGGTTCAGCGTTTGGCTGAAAGATCAATCAATGCGACCAAGCAAATTGAGGCATTGGTAAAAACCATTCAGGCGGATACGAATGAAGCGATGACCTCAATGGAAGCAAGTACGACAGGTGTGGTGAAAGGGGCGCAACTGGCCGAAAATGCTGGTGGCGCCTTGAGTGAGATAGAGAGCGTGTCAAAATATATCGCAGAACAAACCAACCGGATTGCCGAGTCAGCGCAAGAACAGTCTGAAGCTTCATCAGTGGTCAACGATACCATGACGGTCATCCAGGAGATAACCAGTCAGACATCTGAAGGCACACAGCAGACAGCCAACTCGATCGGGGCCTTGGCGGAGTTGGCAGATGAACTACAAAAATCCGTGGCAGGCTTCCGCCTTCCATAGCATTGGCCTACTCGTTTTTGTCATCGAAATGACCTAACTATCTGGGGGATGGCATGACAGATGTCAATGAATTTGGCGCCCTAAATTGGGTCAAGGATGAACTAGATGAAACGGTTCATCAGGCCCGTCGCGCGTTGGAGACTTATGTCGATTCAGGTGCCGACAAATCCCAGTTAGATCTGTGCGCCGATCATCTGCATCAGATTGCTGGTGTATTACAAGTCGTACAGATCTATGGCCCGGGAATGTTGGCTGAAGAGATGGAAGCCGTAGCCCGTGCGATGATCGATGGGCATGTGCGGCAGGCACAGGATGCGGCCGAAGCCCTCATGCTCGCATTAATTCAACTGCCCGACTATCTTGAAAAACTCCAGGCGGGAAATGCCGATGTCCCTTTGATTATCCTACCGTTATTGAATGATCTAAGGGCGGTTAGAGACGCACCGTTACTTACGGAAGCAGCTCTCTTTCAACCCGTTATTCACAGTGCGGTTATACCCAAGCAACTGGAGGATGAGCCAAATCCCGAATTGCCTGCCCTGGTTCGCCGTCTCCGACAGAAATTTCATATGGGATTACTCGGATGGTTTCAGCAGAAGGAGGAAATGCAGGGTTGGCGGAAATTGGCCAGTGTCTTTGAAGAATTGGAGAAGCACGCGGGCACCAAGCAATTCTACCGTTTTGTCTGGATCGCTGGGGCTTTGATTCAAGTATTGATCGAGCATTCAATAAGTTCAGGAATAGCAGTAAAGCAGCTGTTCAGTAAGATCGATAGACAACTGAAACGGATCATTGACCATGGAGAGTCGGCCTTGGCCGACGAGCCGACCGATGACCTCTTGAAAAATCTGCTTTACTACATAGCTCAAGCTGATACTGATAATCCGAAGATCATTGAAATCAAAAAGGCTTTTGATCTTCGTAATTTGTTACCCAGTGAATCAGAGCTGGCCCAGGGACGTCAAGGCCTCAGTGGTTCAAATGCGGAACTTGCAGCATCAATTAGCGATGCCATTCAAAAAGAGCTGACCCGAGTAAAAGATGTGCTCGATCTGTTTATGCGAAACCAGGATGCCGATACTGAGATGCTTGAGCATCTTGAAAAGCCGATACGCCAATTGGCGGATACCCTGGGAATGATCGGGCAAGGGTCCTTACGTTCGCGTTTGTTACGACAGGCCAACAAGGTACACGGCTTCCTTGAAAAGGATAATCCTCCTGAGGAATATGAGCTCATGGAAATGGCGGGCGATATCCTTTTCGTGGAATCGTCGTTGAGTACGTTGCAAACCATCCAGCCGATAGACTCAAGCGAGCTTGAGGATGATGGGAAATGGGGAGCGGGTCTTCCGGAAAGCGAGTATCAAAACCTGATCAAGAAGACGGTTCACGAAGCTAAAGTTGATATTGCAAAATCAAAGGAAGCGATAATCGGATATACGGAAGGACCTTCCGATCCGGAAATCCTAAAGAAAGTCTATGAAGGCTTTCAGCGAGTCTACGGCGCATTGAAGCTCCTGGAACTTTCAGAAAGCGCACAGATTCTGGATGCGACATCCAGCTTTGTAAAAGATCATCTGTACGGCGATCAACGGTTCGTTGTTCACCGTACAG
>JASJBU010000122.1 GCA_030066355.1 Gammaproteobacteria bacterium
TCGGCCCCGTTTCGCACCGCGGCCAGCCCATCATCGGGGCGGGTAATGCCACATATTTTGATTCGGGTCCTCATGAACTGCACAAAGATACAGGATTGAGGGCGTCTACGCTATGCCGCGACTGGCTCCAGGCCATACTCCTCAGGGTAGTCGACACCGGTCAGGCAAAGACCCTGTGGTGGCGCGGTGACCCCCCCTCGAGTCCTGTCCTGTAGCTCGAGGATCTCGCGGGTCCAGGTCTCCGGCCGTTCCCCCTTGCCGATGGCGATCAGCACCCCGGCGATGTTCCTGACCATGTGATGCAGAAAGGCATTCGCGTGTACCTCGATACCGATCACCTCCCCCCGCCGGCTCACCTCAAGGCGATGAATGGTTCTGACCGGATGCTTGGCTTGGCAGGCCAAGGCGCGATAGGAGGTGAAATCGTGGGTACCGACCAAATACTTGGCCGCCTGTTGCATGGCCTCGGCATCCAGCGGCTGGTGCACCCAAGTCGCACGATTCCGCCAAATCGCGGATCTGACCCCTCGATTGAGGATCTGGTAGTGGTAGTGCCTACCCACCGCGGAGAAACGCGCATGAAAATCCTGCGGCATCTGCCGGGCCCAGCAGACACTCGCATCAGCAGGGAGATTGACATTGGCGCCCAACACCCAGGACCTCGCCGTCCTGTGTGCGGTAGTTTCGAAATGCACCACTTGCCCGCTGGCATGGACCCCCGTATCGGTCCTTCCTGCACAGTGAACGCTCACCGGATGGTCGGCCACCTTGGAGAGTGCGCTCTCCAGACACTCCTGTACACTGCGTACGTCGCCCTGGAACTGCCAACCGTGAAAGTCCGTGCCATCGTATTCGACACCTAAGGCTATCTTCATCTTGGTAACTACATCATGCAAAAAAAAGGGGCGCAACCCGTGCGCCCCCGTCACCCTGTTAAAGAATCAGCTGGCGAGCGATTGCAGCATCTCTTCAGCCTGCTGTTTCTGTTCATCGCTGCCTTCCGTGACGACTTCTTCGAGGATGTTCTTCGCACCTTCCGCATCCCCCATGTCCACATAGGCGCGGGCTAAATCGAGTTTGGTCGTCACCTCATCCGTGGAGTCGAGATCGAGCACGTCATCGCCTTCTGCAGCGGTTTCATCCGATAATCCCAATTCATCCGCCACGGCTTCTTCCGCCGCATCATCATCGAGGTCTCCAGAGAGCATTTCAAGTTCTTTTTCCAGACTTTCCAGATCCAGGTCATCCAACGAATCCGAATCTTCCAGACCGATGACATTGGCATCGGCCGCAGCATCCACCCCGCTGTCCTCGCTCTCCAGTAGATCAAGCCCGGAAAGTTCGTCCAGATCATCCAAGGTGGATGAAAGGTCCAAACCATCATCTTCCGTCTGACCAATGGTAGTTTTGCTGTCCTCCAGATCATCCAGATCCACGTCCAGGGCATCGCCATCCGTCGTTGCAGCAGCATCCTCTGCCTGCTCGGCTTCGAGGTTGTTGAGAAATTCCGAATCGAGTGAAAGGCTGGATTCAAGACTCTCCGAATCCATCTCATCCAGGTTGCTGAGACCGCTCAGATTCTCAGAATCCAAATCAACGTCGGATGCTGGGGAAGGCTCATCACCCTTCGCATCGTTCCCCAGCAGATCACTGTTCAGAGCGAGATCCAGGTCATCGGCTTCACCTCCGTCCATGGCATCGAGAGCGACACCGGCAGCCGCACCGGCCGCGGCTGCGAACAGGACGTTGCCCGGATCCAATTCCTTGCCCATACCGGCGATCTTCGCCCAGACATCGGGTTTTTCCTTTTCCAATCCGGCTTGGTGCAGTTCTGCAGCCAGGCGATTGTACTCAGTCGTATTCTTGGCCGAATAGTAGATCTCCAAGAGCTTGTGTTTCAGTTCTTCCCGCTCGGGGAATCGTTCGATCGCCTGTTTGATCAGCTCTTCCGCCTGCTGATAGCGGCCGTAGGCGATATAGACATCCGCCTCTGATACCGGATCGACCTCCCCGGTCTCATCCTGCAGCGCGTCGATATCGCTGGGCGAGAAGTCGCTCATGAATGAGGTCTCTTCGGAGGGTTCATTCACTGAACCACCAACCCCTTCAGCCGCGCCTGTCTCAGATACCCCTTCGGGGGAAACGAGGATACTCTCGGCGAACTCGGCTTCCGCCTCTTTGCGGCGGCGTATGATCATCCACAGCAGAGAGAACAGCAGGACGACCACGGCACCGATTACGCCCAACAGCGTGGAATTCCCAGTAAGGTTGTCCAGGAACCCCTGTGCTTTGGGCTTCTCGGCAGTGACCGGTTCGGGCGGGCTGCTTTCGGCAGGCGCCGGGGTGACCGGGGCCGTGCCGGGTTCGACTGTTGCTGATGGCTCGGTAGCGGCGATGGGAGCTGTCTCTGCAACAGGCATTTCCGCACCCGGTTGTGCTTCCCGCATCGCTTCGGTGACGATCGACTCGATATCCACCTCTTGGATGACATCCGCGCCTGTTTCAGGCGGTTCAGCTTCCGCTGGGGGTTGTTCAACCGGCTGTGGTTCCGTTGCGACGACATCAGGCATCTTTTCCTGAACTGCCTCCAACGCCTCGGTCTTTTCCTCGACCAGTTGCTGTGTAGCCTGCAACTCTGTCAATTCGTCGCTTCTGAGGGTAAGCAGCCGCTGGATATCACTGATCTGGTCTTCCAGCTCACGGATTCGGCTCTGCAAGACTTCGTTTTCCTGACGGGCGCTTTCGTTCTCCTCCCGGACCAGCATGACCTCCTGTTCGAGGCGGGAGATCTTCGCTGCATCTTCCGCTCGCCCGCCCCCCGTCTCAGGTATCTCACTCGCATCGGATTTGGCAGAGACCAGTTCCAGTCGATCCTTGGCCTCGACAACTTCGGTGGGCGCGGCCTGCTGACTTGCGGGTTGCGGTGCAACTGACTCCAGTCCTGCAGACTGTGTGCGTCGCTCCCGCCACTCCCTGGTCTGCGCCAAAAATTCTCGGCGTGCATCCCGGTGCGACATAGCAGTCACATCTGCATCTTCCGGGATACGAAGGATCTTGCCGGCTTTCAGACCATTCACATTGTTGCGAATGAAAGCGTCCGGATTGTACTGCTGGAGCGCCATCATCACCTGTTCGACCGTCTCGCCCTGCAGACGCATGGATTGCGCAATCTGCCAGAGATTGTCGTTGGTTCTTACCGGACCGTATTCCCTGCCGCCTTGTGGTTGTGAAACCGCCACCGGATAGGAACCCGCCAGGACGGCTGAGTTGGTCGTCTGCGCAGTTGTCACCTGACGTGAGGGTAATGCGGCAACTCTGGCGGCCTGTATGGGGGCCGGCCGCCTATCGAGCGTCACTGGCGGATCGAGCAACACCGTGTATTCACGCAGCAAACGACCTTTGGGCCAGTTGACCTCGATCAGGAAATTCAGGAAGGGCTCACGAATCGGATCCTGACTGTTGACGGCTATGACCATGCGGCCATCCGGGGTCAGTGAAGGAGTAAAGCGCAGATCCGAAAGCAGAAAGGGTCTATCAACACCCGCGTTCGCGAATGCCTCCGGGGATGCAAGTCCGACTCTGACATCCTGCAGCTCATCCCGGGTCACGGACAGCAGATCAATTTCGGCCTTGAAACGCTGATTGAGCGCAGATTGTGTTTGAATGTCTCCGAGCCCCAATGCAGAGACACCCAGGGGAGACAGTGCTGCTGCTACAGCCACTGCCAGGGACAGCTTACGAATCATGCTTCCTCCTTGCCAGACAATCGTCTTTTCGGTGACATAGCATCTGTAAGAAAAACAGAGGTAAATAGACCCAATGAATTACTCCGAGAACAATTAGAATATGCTTAACAATTTGCCGCTAAATATAGCTTAGAAATAGTCTTTTACCAAAACTTCCAATATCTTGACAGCATTACCGGCATTCCCAAATCGCAGATTGTCAGCGACTGTCCAAAGTGAGAAATCCGTCGAATTTTCCGCGTCGGATCTGATCTTTCCAATGGTCAGCAGATCCTTGCCAGATGCATCTGTAACGGCGGTCGGATAAGAATCTGAAGTATAAAAAACCGAGATTTCAGGAAAATCACTCAGCCACCGAACTAACTCCGCCTTGGCCTGCACGTTCTCGAAACACAGATCGACGGCCTGAGTGTGCCCAAAGAATACCGGAACCCAACAGCAACTGACTGACAAATTGAGTTCCGGGCGTTCCAGGATACTTTTGGTATCGTCGACGATCCTTCCCGCGGTATCCTGCGGATCACTGACCTGTGGAGCATCACTCATTGGAATGAGATTGAATGCGATCTGGTGACTGAACAGCAAGGGACTGACTGGCTTAGCGTTGAGTAATTGAGCGGTCTGACGCGCCATCTCATCGACCCCGGCCCGCCCCAGCTCCGAGACCGCATGGCAACTGAAGACAGAAACCTTCTTGACCTCAACAACATCGATGAATGACTTCATCATGCTTGTCAGCTGGATAGTCGCCGCATCCGGCACCCGGATAATACCACCATCCGCGACAGTCCCGAGCACTTCCGGGTTCACCCTGGCCACGACAGGTGGGAGATCATAGGCTGCCAACAATCTGCTGCTGAGATCGAGAATGATACTGCGCGCCTCCTGGGCCCGTTCCAACCAAGCAGTATCGGGCATATCGTCACCGGTAAAGATGACAATCTGTCGTTGCATGAATTCATGCAGGGCGAGGTCACCGACAATCAGTTCCTGTCGCCCAAATTCAACCCGCCGACCAACCTCAGCCTCCCCACCCAACAAAGTCACCTGCCCACTGAGCCAGGGATGATCCTTGATCAATTCGAGTAGATTTTCCCCAAGCAGACCACCGGCGCCGATGATCAGAATCTCCATTTCACTCTTCATACCATATCGCGGGTGTTGGAACAGAACTCTCTAAACAAAGACCCGTCATGTATCCGGATGATACATGACGGGGTGGAAGCGAAGGGTTATCGATCGCCGGATCAGCTCTCGAGAAGGATCCGCAGCATACGCCGCAGGGGCTCTGCTGCACCCCAGAGCAACTGATCACCGACCGTGAAGGCGTTCAAGTATTCGCCACCCAGATTCATCTTGCGCAGCCGGCCGACCGGTACCGACAGAGAGCCGGTGACCTTGGTCGGGCTCAGCTCCTGAACCGTGACCTCACGTTCGTTCGGGATCACCTTGACCCAATTGTTCGCCTCGCCGAGGATCGATTCGATCTCGTCCAGCGGCAGGTCCTTGCGCAGTTTGACGGTCAGGGCCTGACTGTGACAACGCATGGCGCCGATCCTGACGCAGGTGCCGTCGATGGGCACCGGGTTGCCGGAACGACCGAGGATCTTATTGGTCTCGGCAAAGCCCTTCCACTCCTCCTTGCTCTGACCGTTTTCCAGGGCCACGTCGATCCAGGGGATCAGGCTGCCCGCCAGGGGCACGCCGAAATTCTGCGTGGGGAAGGCAGCGGCGCGCATGGTCTCGGCCACGGTCCGGTCGATCTCCAGGATGGCGGAGTTGGGATCGGCCAGCTTGTCCGCCACCGCGTCCTCCAACGCACCCATCTGGCTGATCAGTTCGCGCATGTTGCGGGCTCCGGCACCGGATGCGGCCTGGTAAGTCATGGCCGTCACCCACTCCACCAGATCCTCGCTGAACAACCCGCCCATGGCCATCAGCATCAGACTGACGGTGCAGTTGCCACCGATATAGTCCTTCACGCCAGTCTTCAGCGCATCGCGGATTACGTTGTCGTTCACCGGGTCGAGCACGATAACACTGTGGTCCTTCATACGCAGGCTGGAAGCGGCATCGACCCAGTAACCCTGCCAGCCGGCCTCCCGCAGCTTGGGATAGACCTCGTTGGTGTAAGCGCCACCCTGACAGGTGACGATCACATCCATCTGTTTGAGCTCGTCGATCGCCCTGGCGTCCTTGAGGGGCGGTATATCACGGCCAATATCCGGCCCCTTCTGTCCAACCTGCGAGGTGGTGAAGAAGACCGGCTCCTCGATCCCGGCAAAATCGTTCTCCTCGCGCATGCGGCCCATCAATACGGAACCGACCATGCCTCTCCAACCCACAAATCCGACTCGTTTCATATCGCTCATCTTGCAGTGTTCATTAAAATCAGAGTGCCGCAACCACCGCGTCACCCATCTGTTCACAACCGACTTCGTTCATGCCTTCGGACATGATATCAGGGGTCCGCAGGCCGTCGTCCAGTACTTTGTTGACTGCCGACTCGATTCGCTCCGCCATCGCCGGCTCGTTCAGGCTGTAGCGCAGCATCATGGCCACCGACAGGATGGTAGCCAGAGGATTGGCCAAACCTTGACCGGCGATATCGGGCGCAGAACCGTGGATCGGTTCATACATGCCCTTGCCGTTCTCATCCAGGGAGGCGGAGGGCAGCATACCGATGGAACCGGTCAGCATCGCCGCACAATCCGATAGAATGTCACCGAACATGTTGGTGGTGACCATGACATCGAACTGTTTCGGAAACCTCACCAGCTGCATGGCGGCATTGTCTACGTACATGTGGCTGAGTTCCACCTCGGGGTAGTCCCCGCCGACCCGGGTCGCCACTTCGCGCCACAATTCGGTGCACTCGAGAACATTGGCCTTGTCCACCGAACAGACCCGCTTGCCCCGCTTCATGGCGATATCGAAGGCCACCCGGCTGATGCGGTCGATCTCCGACTCGGTGTAGACCAGGGTATTGATGCCCTGGCGCTCACCAGTCTCCAACTGATTCACGCCGCGGGGCTGGCCGAAATAGATACCCCCGGTCAACTCACGTACGATCATGATGTCTAATCCCGACACCACCTCGGGTTTCAGGGTCGAGGCCCCCGCCAGCTGAGGGTAGAGGATCGCGGGGCGCAGGTTGGCGAACAGGTTGAGTCCGGCGCGCAGCCCAAGCAGGCCCTTCTCCGGACGGATGGTGATATCCAGCGACTCCCATTTGGGACCACCCACGGCACCCAGCATCACCGCATCCGCCTCTTTCGCCAGTTCCAGCGTGACATCCGGCAACGGACCGCCGGTGGCGTCGATCGCCGCGCCACCCACCAGGGCCTCATCCAGGTCCACGTCCAGACCATGCTCGTCACGCAAGGTTGCGAGTACCTTCACCGCCTCGTTGACGATCTCTGGACCGATGCCGTCACCCGGCAGTACCAATATAGTTTTACTCATGATCTTACCTAGTATCCTTGCCACGGAGACACAGAGATCACAGAGGTTGCAGCATCTCACTGCTCGCTGTGACCCGCGGCTATTTGACTATTGAAACAACCAGGGGGCCGCCTGACGGTGCCGCGCTTCGAAGGCCTTGATCTCATCCACATGCTGCAGGGTCAGGCCGATGTCGTCCAGGCCGTTGAGCAGGCAGTGTTTACGAAAGCCGTCTACCTCGAAGTTCAGCATGCCGCCATCCGGCAACTGCAAGGTCTGGGCTTCGAGATCGACAGCAATCTGCAGGGCCTCGACATCTCCCGACTTCGCAAACAGCTCGTCAACGATTTTCTCATCAATAACAGTAGGTAATATTCCATTCTTGAAGCAGTTATTGAAGAATATATCTGCAAAACTCGGGGCGATGATCACCTTGATCCCGAAATCCGCCAAGGCCCAGGGGGCATGCTCGCGGGAGGAACCGCAGCCAAAATTCTTGCGTGTCAGGAGGATCGATGCCCCCTGATAACGGGGATCGTTGAGCACGAAATCGGGATTCAGGGGACGTTGGCTGTTGTCCATGCCCGGTTCGCCGATATCCAGGTAACGCCACTCGTCGAACAGATTGGGGCCGAAGCCGGAGCGTTTGATCGACTTGAGAAACTGTTTCGGAATAATGGCATCCGTATCCACGTTGGAACGATCCAAGGGACAGACGATACCGGTAAAACTTTCAAAGGGTTCCATGCTGAATCTCCGAAATTAGTTCAGTTCTCTGACATCGACGAAGTGACCGGTGACAGCCGCTGCGGCGGCCATCGCCGGGCTCACCAGATGGCTGCGACCACCCATGCCCTGCCGGCCTTCGAAGTTGCGGTTCGAGGTGGAGGCGCAACGCTCACCCGGCGCCAACCGGTCCGCATTCATCGCCAGACACATGGAACAGCCCGGTTCCCGCCATTCGAAACCGGCCTCGGTAAAGATCTGGTCCAGACCCTCCGCTTCCGCCTGCTGTTTGACCAGCCCGGAACCCGGCACCACCAGGGCCAGTTTAATGCTGTCGGCCACCCGCTTACCCTTGACAACGGCAGCAGCCGCCCGCAGGTCCTCGATGCGGGAATTGGTGCAGGAGCCGATGAATACCTTGTCCACCCCAATCTCGCGAATCGGCGTACCGGCCTCCAATCCCATGTATTCCAGCGCCCGGCGCATGCCCGCGGCCCTGGTCGCGTCTTCTATTTCCTCGGGATCGGGGACCCGCTCATCCACCGCCACCACCATTTCCGGCGAGGTGCCCCAGGTCACCTGGGGCTTGATGGAGGCGGCATCGATGCGCACCACCGCGTCGAACTCGGCGCCGGGATCACTGTGCAGGGTCTCCCAGTAGCCGACCGCCTTTTGCCAATTCTCCCCGGTAGGTGCATAAGGACGCCCTTTAACATACTCAATGGTCTTCTCGTCCACCGCCACGAAACCAGCCCGGGCACCCGCCTCGATCGCCATGTTGCAGACCGTCAAGCGACCTTCGATGGAGAGGTCGCGAATCGCCTGGCCACTGAATTCAATGGCATATCCGGTGCCGCCGGCAGTACCGATCTCGCCGATGATTGCCAGCACGATGTCCTTGGCCGTCACCCCCGGCCCGACCTGACCGTCCACGATCAACAGCATCGACTTGGACTTCTTCTGAATCAGGCACTGGGTGGCCAGCACATGCTCCACCTCGGAAGTGCCGATGCCAAAGGCCAGCGCCCCCAGGGCACCATGGCTGGAGGTATGGGAATCCCCGCACACCACTGTCATCCCCGGCAGGGTCGCCCCCTGCTCCGGCCCCACCACATGGACAATACCCTGACGGTTGTCGCTCATGCCGAACTCGGTGAGGCCGAATTCGTTACAGTTGGCACCCAGGGTTTCCACCTGAATTCGCGCGATCGGATCGTCGATGTCCTCGATGCCGTTAGGCCGACTGGTGGTCGGTACATTGTGATCCGGTGTGGCCAGGTTGGCATTCACCCGCCAGGGCTGTCTACCGGTTAGGCGCAGGCCTTCGAAGGCCTGCGGCGAAGTCACCTCGTGCACCAGCTGACGGTCGATATAGAGCAGCGCGGTGCCGTCATCATCGTAGCGCACCACATGGGAATCCCAGAGTTTGTCGTACAGGGTCTTGGTCGTCATGTCTCTTTCCCTCCGATAGCTGGCCAAACCTTAGGGGAGCGTGTTAAATAATACAAATTCATATTTTTCATGGTTTACATTCTTAATTGGAATAGAATATGGAGCTCTCAAGCTTACGGGCCTTTGTGCAGGTGGCCCGCGATCGATCCTTCTCACAAGCCGCCGAAGCTCTCTTCATTACCCAGCCGGCGGTCAGCAAACGTATCGCGAGTCTGGAGGCGGAACTGGATACTCCCCTGTTCGACCGTATGGGCCGGCAAGTCCTGCTTACCGAAACCGGTAGACACCTGCTGCCTCGTGCCGAACAGATCCTGGCCGGGGTCGCTGATATCCAGCGAGAGCTCGCGAACCTGTCCGGCAGGGTCAGCGGCCCCCTCGCCATGGGCACCAGCCACCACATCGGTCTGCATCGACTGCCGCCGATCCTGCGCCGTTATGTGGACCGCTACCCCGAGGTGGATCTGGATATCCGCTTCATGAGTTCCGAGAAGGTCTCCCAGGGGGTCGAACAAGGGGAGCTCGAACTGGGTGTAATCACCCTGCCCCTGCAACCCTCAGATCATCTGCAGCTCCTGCCAGTGTGGCGAGACCCATTGCTTTTCGTCGTTGCGGAGGACCACCCGCTGGCCGAGTTGGGTGAGGTCCGACCTGAGGTTCTGATTGAATATCCTGCCGTCCTCCCCACCAGGGCGACCTATACCCGCAGCCTGCTGGAAGAGGCCTTCCTGCAGGCGGACGGAGAGATCCGTTGCGGACTCTCCACCGATTACCTGGAAACCTTGAAGATGATGGCAACCATCGGCCTGGGCTGGAGCCTGCTGCCGGAGAGTATGCTGAGTCAGGGCCTGGTGGAATTACATGTGGACGGAATCCGACTTGCACGATCCTTGGGAATCGTTACCCATCGGCATCGGACCCCATCAAACGCCGCACGGGCGATGATGCAACAGCTGGTAAAGGATGCCAAAAATAGAGAGACCGATTGAATCAAACAGACCTGGTACTCCACCAACAGGATATTGATGGAGTACCAGCTGCAGTGGGACGTGCCAGCGGAAACTCACCAGCACATCCTTCATCCATGCAAAGGCTGAAGATCAGACTGAACCTTCAACTGCGGCTACTAGGCCGGAATGTTCTAACAGCACTCCTTCCCATCGACGTATTGATACTGATACGCCCGGGGGTTCAGAATACCAGCTGACTGCGCAACTGGAAGACATCCGGGTCGTCGCTCACACCCTCGCGCTCACTCTCCACGCGAATATAATTGGCCATGATACGAATGCGCGGATTGATGTACCAGTTCAGCCCGAGAGTGGTGCTGTTCGCCTCACCCCCCAGGACATCCCGGTCATCGAGGTCCAGCGTGCTATAGCGTAATGCCAGCTCCCAGGCACCCCATTCACCACGGGGTATGACTCGATCGAAAGCGCCATCAGACGCGCTGTATGGTCGGGACTCCCCAGTCAGGAACCAGCTACCGAATATGTACCAGCCGTTGAAGTCCAGTTCCGGCATCCCGCCGTCCCGCTCCACACTGGCCCGGATATACTCCCCCTGGAGCGAGAACGGACCTTCCACCAGGGCGGCCTCGAGACCCAGGGTGCGGGTATTTTCGACCTCGTCGATCTTACCGGTATTGACCAGGTAGACCGATGTGAGGTGGGATTCGGGCCCGGCACGATAGCGCACCTCACCGTCATCATCCGGTTCCCGGTTTTCTAGCGCCGCTCCCAAGTGAAGACTGCGCCTGTCACCTCGGATTAAGGCCCAGGTGCCTCGGACCGCCATACCCCAGCCCTCGTTGCCCTCGTCGGCCGGAACATCCCCCACCGCTTCGGCAAACAGACCAGCGCTCAGGTTCCAGGACTTTCCGTGTGCATCGATTCCCAGACCCAGAGCACGCCCGGGAGAAAATGTGTCGACCGGGAGGGCGCGCTCCATGAAGGTGATGTGTTTACTGCTGGTTTGTTCTTCCAGAGAGAATGGCTCCTTGAATTGACCGATGGTGAGCGCATCCAGGCGCCGTAACCCTTGGTAGCGAAGGTAAACATCCTTGACGCTCAGGTCATTCTCGGCAAAGTCGTATTGCGCCTTGAATTTCCAGTCTTCGGCCAGCGAACCCTTGAGGGAGACCCTTGCCGCACGTAGCTCGGTGCCGCTGCCCAGGGGCTCGAGATCATCCCGGTAGTTCACGGCATCGAGCAACAACCGCCCCCCCAGCTCCAGCTCATATCCCCGCTTACGGTCTTTCCAGGTCAGTCCCCCCGTCTTGCCGAACTTGCTCTCCACCTCAGGCTTGAGGTCGGCGGTAGGAACCGTTGCCACCGGTTCCACCGGGGCTTTATCCGCTGCAAGCTGGGTCGACTGCGCCCCGGCCTGTCCGCTGCCCTGAATGGCCTCGTCGCGCAGGCGTTCATATTGAGCTTGTGTAATCGTGCCGTTGTCCCGTAATACCTCTAGCAGCCCCAGCAATTCCGAAGCCTGGGCATCCGCTGTTAATATCCCAGCGACTGCTGCCATGACCCATCTCAGGTATCGCGCTTTCATTTTCATCTGCATAGATCCTCCTGGATTATTTTTCATTTGCGGGTTTCCCCTGCGGGCTGTACTTGATCCGGTTCATCTTGATCAAGACAGACGGAGCCGTGTCACTAGCTGCACAGTGCCTTTCTTAGCGTTGTATCTTTCAATCTTCAGATGTATGACCGGCAACCCATGCAAGGCCCGCACCCGTTCCACCAGCTTGGCATGGTCTTTCAGATCGAGAGCGATGACCACGTCGAGGGTTACGTCCAACTTCACGGTGGGTTTTAAAAGCCAACTGGAATCGAACACCCAGGGGCCGACGAGAATCACCAGATTGCACAGTGCGAGCAGCAGGTAATCGTGCATCGAAATGCCGTTGACCAACCCCAGCGTGATGGCACCAAGCAGGTAACCCACGTCAATCTTCGAAATGCTGACGCTGCGTAGCGAGATGATTGACAACAGGGCAAACAGTGCGAAACCGGCAGCCAGCGTGAACTCCGTCATCGTCATTGTGATTACGATGGTGAACAGGAACAGGTTCAACAGGGCCAGCGTGATCGTCATATCCCGGTCGCCATAGCGGCGATAAAAGATCAGGAACGCAAAGATGTAGAGTGCCAACAGATCGATGGCCAGATCGCGTAAGAAATCAACATAATCAATCCCCATGATGCTCTCCTTGGTTTCCGCCTCGGTTAAGGGACGGGTACATTCCTTATCTGATTCATTTTGTATCTAACAATGAGAAACCAGAACCCATTCATTCGGCTTGCAGCGCCGAATTCAAAGCTTCCCGGGGCACAAGCAAATAATGCCCCGCCCGGTTCCGGCGCCGGTTGCCATCATCGCTGACCAGCAGCAGGTAGTCGTCCCCACCTAAGCGTACCGGGGTGATACCTTCCGTACTGCGCAGATCGAGGTCAGGTATCTTCAACGGGCGCGGCGCAGCATCGCCGGGCCCGCCCCATAGCCAGAGCCGAAACGGCCGGTCGGATGTACCCTTTTTTTTTGCCTTTTGGGTGACCAGCAGGTAACGCCCGAGCCAAGGCACATAGGACATGGCGCGAATACCGCCTTTGTCCAGATCCAATCGCAATGGCGTTGATGCAAACACTGGTTTTTCATTTTTTTCAAACACGGCCGCCGGATTTTCCATGATCAGAACCATCGATTGGCCGTCGAGGATCGGTGATCGCAGACCGATAAACAGTCGTCTGCGCTCGCGGTCCGCACACAGGCCTTCGATGTTGAATCCTTTGCGGCCCTTGTCGTAACCAGAACGAGCGGCCTTTTTCAATTCAGGATGAGCTGATAAAATCGCCTTGCGCAGTTTGCCAAACACCGCGTAGTCGCGAATCCGCTCGCCCTCAATGCGCAGGCGTACCAGCCGTTCACGGGTCTTCTGGCGCATGCCCGACAGGGTGTGCGAGTGCGAGGTGATCGCGTACAGAAAGTCGTCGGCACCGGCCGCCAATCCCTCCAGATCTTCCAGCCCGCGCGGCGGCTCTGCCCGGCCGAGTATCCAGAACGGGCGCTCCCGCTCTTCCAGGACCGGACGGCGAAGAGTGATCGATTTCTCGCTTTGGTTGAACTGCAAAAGAACCAACGGATCGCTGGCCTCGTCCTGTACCAGCAACAGACGACCATCCGCCAACTGGCGAACGGCAGAGGGTTCGCAGACCGCCGGAGCGCCGTCGTCCGAGACTAAGGGTTGCCAATCGAAATCGGATGCATTGGCGGCCAAGCTGGCCGCAAGTCCGAAAAAGAACCCTGCACCAATAGAAATCAAGGATCGCTTTGATAGAGGCCTAGCACGGGTCAACCCCCAGCATCCGAGGACTTGCCTCGGGTCCGCTCCATCCGATCGAACCCCACCTGCTCGGGGTCGGCTTACCTCTCGGATAATCTGATCTTTTCTACGTGGCACGGTCGTGATCTCAAACACCACTTAGTAATAATTTACAACCTCGTCGGAACGAAATCTTTAAGGAAGCTCAGAAAAACCCACCGTTCATATGAATAATGTGACATCCAACCAAATGGAAGTGAAACCTTAAGCGATGACGCCCCTCGGCCTGACAGGTGTACGCCTACTGAAGCGCAGCAAGCATATGCGCACCTAACAGTTTCTCGACCAGGTGAAGGCCACCCCATCTGGCGGCAGGGGCCGCTGGCCGTGACCCAACCATCCTGTATGGTTCAGAAGTCCAGCTGGCCGCGTACCTGAAAAAGGTTCGGTTCGTCCCTGGATCCGTCTTTGTCGGGATCTGCATCCACCCATACGTGATTTGCCATGAAGCGGAGATTTCGATTCACGTACCAGTTGAGACCCAGGGTGACATTCTCCTGCTCGCCGCCGAGGACGTCCTCATCGCTGAGATCGACATTGCTGAACCTCAGCGCTAGTTCCCAGGCGCCATAACGGCCCTTTGGCTTAACACGGCCAAATCTCCCCCGCTGCGCATCGTAGCGCCGCGATTCGCCGGTAATGAACCAACTTCCGGACACATACCAGCCATCAAAGTCCAGGTCCGAAAGGCCGTTGTTTCGCTCCACCGTGCTATGGATGTATTCACCCTGGACGGAAAACGGTCCGAAGGCAGCAGCACCTTCAAGCCCAGAGACGAGCGTATTGTCGACGTCATCGATGGTCCGAGTATTGACCAGGTGCTCTTCGGTAACACTCGACTCGAGGCCGGCCCGGTATCGCACCTCGTCGTCTCCAGGATCCCGGTAAGCGAGGCTTCCTCCAATGTGCACGGAACGTTTCTTTTTATCCAGTGCTGCGAAGGTCGCACGACCGGAGGCACCCCACCCCTCATCACCCTCGTCTTCGACATCATCGCCTACGGCCTCACCGAACAGGCCGGCGGCGGCGCTCCACTGTTCGCCGCTGGTCGACAAACCCACACCAAGGTTGCGTCCCGGTGAAAACACATCGACGGGCAGTGCCCTTTCCATGAAGGTGATGTATTTCCCACTGGTTTGCTCCTCCAGAGAAAACGGCTCCTTGAATTGACCGACTTTGAACGCCGTCGATTCAAAACCCAGGTATTCGATGTAGGCATCCTTGACCTCCGACTCATTTCCGGAGAAATCGTATTCGAAGGCGTAGCCCCAATCCCCGAACATACGCCCCGCCATCGCGACCCTGGCGCGTCGCAACTCGCTGCCGTCGCCAAGAGCGGCCTGATCTTGACCATACGCCGCAG
>JASJBU010000123.1 GCA_030066355.1 Gammaproteobacteria bacterium
CAAATGATTTCGGCAGAGGATCCATCCGACCCATGGCCATCACCAGTGCCCGGGTCGTATCCACTCTGCTCGATACCATCTGCCGCTTGTGGGAAGCTGTCCAGCGTTTATTGATGGGTGCACCAGCCAGATTGATCACCACCTCGCAACCGGATAGGCAGCCAAGCAAGTGGTCGGACCCTTGGCTCAGATCCTGACGATCGATGGCCACTACCCGGTGTCCCTGCGTTCGCAGTGATTTGCTCAGATGACGCCCAACGAATCCTGACGCACCGGTCATTGCTATCTTCATGTCACACCTCCGGCAGTCCAAGCAGCCAGCTGATCGTTAATAGAATAGTTACACCGGCCGTCAGGCGAAAACGTAACGGACGGAACCAGGCTGCATCCTGGTATTGTTGTTGATCGAAAAAATTGAGTGATAGGAACGATAGGATCAGAACGGGCAGACCGAATTCAGGCTTCAAGAGCAAGCTGATCCATGCTACAAGCGAAGGTAGGACCGACCAGGTCATGAGTGCAGCATCGTTCGACGCCATCGCCCGCCCCCAGTGAATCGCACCCACAAAGGTCAGTATGACTGCGCCGTACCCGTGTACGCCGCTCATCACCAGCTCTGAGCCTGGCGCAATCAAAGCCAAACCTACCAAACCCGCAGCGAATGGTAGTAAACCCAGATAGCCCAGCCACTTTGCCCTGTGTTCCAGCATGTCAATGTAGGCAAGCATCGTATCTCCTCAGAATATAAGAATGGTGGATTTGAAGGGTCTCGTAATGTCTGGTTCGGCGATACCGTCAAAACTGCCTCTCACATCATCTATGGAATGTCGCAGCTCATCGAACGAGCTGTCAGGTGATTCTGTGTCATGCTCACCCGGCATCTCACGGCAAGCGGATTGGTCTAGGATCAGACTGGTCACGGCCATCCCCGGCTCACGAAACACGGCGTAGCGTTTTACCAGGCCTGCGTGCTCTCTGAATGACAACCATTGAACCGTTGTATTAACAGAGGACACTGCCATGTCTGAATGCGTCTTTAGGTGAGTGCTGGCCAGGTCCTGGTCAATACGTTGCAGCTTGTCGGTTCGATTGGATTCCATGATCCGCGTGACATTCGGTCGCGTATTATCTTGCCGGGGAAATGACCATCCCACCGTAAATCCAATAGTGATGGCAATAATTGCAACCGGTATGACCGAGATCGGTGATTTCATCACTCTCCTCCGGAACCCGGCGGGGTGCACCCGCCAGGATCGTTTTAGCTAACCCTCGTCGATCCCTTCGGTTACCGGGTTGTGGATAATCTCATGCAATCTGCTGCCCGGTACCACAGAGCTCAGAACATTCGGATCTGTAGCTTCGACTTCCTTGATGAGGGCATCGTAGCGGCGTTCGGTTTCGAGTATTTGATATTCGTAGCGTGACATTTCATATCTCCTTTCGTACGGGTCAATAAGAGGTCTGCTGTCCTCTTAAGTTGTAAATATAGCGTTTTTTTTTAATTTGTCTAGTACATTTTCTTGTTTTTTTCATTTTTACTGCTATGATTTGAAACTATGTATAGTACAAATGAGTCGAATCTAAAATGAAAATTGCAGTCATCGGTAGTGGAATCAGTGGATTGGCAGCCGCCTGGCTCCTCAAGCAGAAGCACGAGGTCACTTTGTTTGAGGCTGGTGATTACCCCGGCGGACACACCAATACAGTGGATGTCACGCTTCAGGGTATTACCCATCCGGTTGACACGGGATTTCTGGTCCACAACGACCTGACATACCCAAACCTCATTAGATTGTTTGAACACCTTGGCGTAGCGACCTACGAGTCGGATATGTCTTTCAGCGTCAGCCTCCCCCAACTTGACATCGAATGGGCCGGGTCAAATCTGGCCACGGTCTTCGCTCAACAGAAGAACCTGCTGAGGCTGAGGTTTTGGTTGATGCTGCGGGACATCTTACGCTTCAATCAGCGTGCCCATTCATTGCTCCAATGGTCTGCACGCAACAATGCAACGCTGGGAGAACTGTTAAACGAATACGGTTACTCCCACCCCTTTCGTGAGTGGTACCTGCTGCCTATGGCTGCAGCCATATGGTCCTCGTCACCCCGCGATATCCTTGATTTTCCCGCCGAGACCTTCTTGGGCTTTTGTATCAATCACCGGTTGCTACAAATAGAAGACAGACCCCAGTGGCGAAGCATCTCGGGTGGTGGCAGAGAGTACGTACGAAAGATGACTGCGCAGCTTGATATGAGACTGCGGTGTCCGGTGCATCGTGTCGAACGGTCCGACTCAGGGGTACGCATACACAATGACCAAGGTCACGAAATCTATGACGCTGTTGTGTTCGGTACACATGCACCGGATACGCTGCACATGCTAAGCGATGCGATAGACGCGGAACGCAACGTGCTGAGCGCGGTCGACTATCAACCGAATCTAGCCATCTTGCATACCGACAGGCGTTTGTTACCCAAGCGTGAGGCGGTCTGGTCCGCCTGGAATTACATGGCCACCGGGGACGAAGAACAGCCGGTGTGCGTGACCTATCTGCTGAACCGTTTGCAGCGATTACCTTTCACGACGCCTGTTATGGTGACGCTGAACCCACCCGCCGGTTACCTACCAGAAGACGAAATTGCGCGTTTTCACTATGACCACCCGGTGCTCGATCAGAAAGCCATCGACGCGCAGCACAAATTGGGAAGAATTCAAGGCTTGAACAAAGCCTGGTTTTGCGGCGCCTGGACCGGATATGGATTTCATGAAGACGGACTCAAGTCAGCCCTTAGAATCATGGGTGATTTTGACGTGGAGGCCCCATGGGAAGTCACTCTGTAAGAGATCGTCAGGCAAGCCGGGTAGTCCGGGGTAGTGTTATGCACCGTCGACATCGCCCCCGAGAGAACCGATTTGTTTACCCGGTGTTTTTCCTGTTGATCGATCTAAATGAACTGAACTCGCTTCAGTCATGGTTGTTCGGGGTCAACCGATGGCGTCCACTGGCGTTTCACTTCACCGATCATGGTGATGGTAACGAACCAAGGCAGTGGATAAGGCAGGAACTCGATCGCTGTGGGATCACCGATTGCAACGGCCCTGTTCTGGTACAGACCTTTCCCAGATTGTTCGGCTTAGTGTTCAACCCGGTCAGTTTCTGGTATTGCCTACGCCCCGACAACAGCGTCGGCGCCATCATTGCTGAGGTCAACAACACGTTCGGCGACCGGCATTGCTATGTTCTACAGGCCAACCGATCGACTGGAGACTACAACGCCGTCATGGCCGACAAGCAGATGTACGTATCGCCCTTTTACCCCGTAAGCGGTGAATACCGATTCCACTTCAATGTCGATTTCAGCGCGCCCCTGGTGCGCATCGACTATCTGGATGAGGGCCAGCTACAACTCAACACCGCCATTTGGGGAAAAGCACGACACTTTAGCTCTAAGACATTGTTACTTGCGCTTATGCGTCAACCTTTCATGACGCTGGGCGTGATAGCACGCATTCACTGGCAGGCACTGCGCCTGTGGATCAAACGCACACCGCTATTTGATAGACCCATCAACAAAACCGAGGAGGCTTCCTGATGAATGGCGTCACCACAACCCTGGACGCACTATCCTTACCCTGGGGAACGAGTTCCCTGGTTGCGACGCTTGAACGCATTGCCCATGGCACATTGGCTTTAACAACGCCCGAAGGTCATGAACTGCGTTTCGGAGACAACGGTAAACCGTCTGCTGACCTGCAGATAAGTGACTGGTCTGTACTCAAACGTCTGTTCCGCCACGGTGACATCGGCCTGGCCGAATGTTACCGGGACGATTTGGTCAGCACCAATGACCTGACATCGCTCATCAGACTCGGAATCCGTAATCAGCGTTCACTGGAACGGGTATTACACGGCAACCGCTGGTTGCAATTGGGTTATCGAATAAGGCACCTGCTGCGTGGCAACTCGCGACGCGGAAGCAGTCGTAACATTCAGGCCCATTACGACTTGGGGAACGATTTCTATTCGCTCTGGTTGGATCCGACCATGACGTACTCGAGCGCCCGATTCAAGGACAGCATGGATGGCGAGCTGACTCTTGCACAACATGCAAAGTATCAAAGCATGCTCGATTATGCAGGCGCTAAGCCCGGCGACAGGGTTCTTGAAATCGGCTGCGGCTGGGGAGGCTTCGCAGAGTATGCCGCTAGAAAGGGCATCAAGGTTCACGGCATCACCCTTTCACCGAAACAACTGCGCTATGCTCGACAGCACATCGCTGAAGCAGGCCTGGCCGACAAGGCATCATTCTCTTTGACCGACTATCGGGATCTTCGAGGGCAATACGATCATATCGTCTCCATCGAAATGCTGGAGGCCGTCGGTGAAAACTACTGGCCCGGCTATTTCCAAAAACTCGAGGAATTGCTCAAGCCTGGCGGCCGAGCCGTCATTCAGACCATCCTGATCGAAGACGAGTCCTTTGAGCAATACCGCTCCGGTACGGATTTTATCCAGCAATACATCTTCCCCGGAGGCATGCTGCCCTCCCCGACCGCTTTGCGAAAGACCATCCGTAATGAGCGCTTTGATATCGTTCACTGGGATGCGTTCGGTAAAGACTATGCGGAGACTCTGCGACGCTGGCATCGGGCTTTCGAACGAAACCTGGATGAGGTCCGGGCCCAGGGTTTTGATGAGGCGTTTATCCGCTTATGGCGCTTTTATCTCGCCTACTGCGAAGCGGGCTTCGATGAACAACGCATCGACGTGGCACAAATCACCCTGACTAGGAGTTGAGACAATGAAACCTGCAGCCTTTGGCATGTTGCTCCTGTTGACCTTTCCACTGACCGTCTATTCCAGTGCAGTGATGGAGCCGTCATCCGGCATTCCAGATTACCACCCTGTCGGCAAGGGCAAACTGACCTGGTTGGGCATGACGGTTTACGAGGCGACGTTACTCACACCGAACGGCACTTTTGAACCGGAACAACCCTTCGCGCTCAGGATCGATTACCGGTTTGGATTCAGCCGTACCGAGCTTGCCCAATCGTCCATCAAGGAGATCGAAAAACTTCACGGTAAACACCCGGACAAAGCAACACTTCGAAGCCAACTCGAATCGGTGTTTCGCGATGTAGCCAATGGAGATCACATTATTGGTGTTTACCAGCCGGGTGAAGGTGCGGCCTTCTACAGCGACAATCAATTATTGGGCCGCCTCGACAACCCGGAGCTGGCACAGACATTCTTTTCCATCTGGTTAAGCCCGCACACACGCGAACCGGAGCTGCGTGCACAGCTTCTGGGAGAACAGGGGTGACCGGCACACAACGCACTGCATATGGCATGCTTGGTGCCCCTCTGGCGATGGCGGCACTGCCGGTCTATATCCACGCACCCAAACTGTATGGTGATGAATTCGGTCTTGGACTCGCGTTGACCGGTGCAGTGCTGATGCTTTCCCGGGTGGTGGATACTCTGCAGGACCCTTGGCTGGGTCGCCTCGCCGACTACACACAACGCCTCCGCGGCGGCTGGTCCATTCTGTTAGTCAGCGCGTCTCTCCTATTGGTCTTCGCCTACGCGGCACTGTTCAACCCTCCAAGTGCAGAGGCGTTCCCACTGGGCGTCTGGCTGGCCGTATCGCTGGTCATTGTCTACACCGCGCACAGCGCATTGAATATCACATACCTGGCTTGGGGTGCGAAAGCGAGCAAAGATACCCATGAACGGACCCGTTTGGTGGCTTACCGCGAGGGATTTGGGTTGTTCGGAGTTATTCTCGCCAGCTTGCTTCCAGCGCTTTTCACACAATGGTTCGGACTGAATCTCGCCTGGCTCTTGTTCAGCCTGCTCTTCAGCACCCTATTGATCGCTGCCGTGTGGGCCATATTGCAGCATGCGCCCATGCCCCGCATGATCGATGCAGCTCCGCACAGCATCTTGCATCCGCTGCGTCATAAACCTTTTCGTCGCCTGGCGTTTCTATTCCTATTGAACGGGTTGGCCATCGCCATCGCGGCTACGCTGTCGCTGTTTTACATCGCCGATGTTCTGAATCTGGAAGACTATAGCGGGATGTTTCTTGCACTGTATTTTCTCAGCGGCGCCTGCTCCCTGCCACTCTGGCTTGTAATCGCACAAAGAATGGGTAAAACCCTGGCGTGGATGCTGGGAACACTGATAGCTGTGTCGGGATTCTTCTGGGCCGTTCAACTGGGCTCGGGTGACCTGATTCCCTACCTGATTATCTGTGTGCTGTCGGGATCGGCGCTTGGCGCTGATCTGGCACTGCCTGCTGCGATCGCTGCAGATATCATTCCGCGAAACGATGAGGGTCGCACCGGCGGATACTTCGGTATCTGGAGCCTGATCAACAAGGCGGTCCTCGCATTGGCCGCGGGACTCGCCCTGCCGATGTTAGCCGGACTGGGTTACGAACCCGGTGGTGTGAACGGTCTGCTCAGTCTGGCGGTGTTCTACGCAGGCATTCCCTGCCTGATCAAGCTCGCATCTCTTATCCTACTGCTCCGCTGGAGACCCAGCCTGGAGGTTATTCATGTCACTTAAGAACCTTGCCGTGTTCGGCGCAATCTGCCTCACCGGGTGTGCGGGTGTGGATGTCAACCGTTACGCAAACGAACAACCGGAGCTTGTCTTGGAAGAATATTTCAATGGCACCCTGGATGCATGGGGGATGTTCCAGAAACGCAATGGCGAAGTGGTCAAACGCTTCAAAGTCGTAATCGATGCAAAGTGGAATGGTGAACAGGGTGTATTGGATGAACGGTTTACCTACAGTGACGGGGAGACACAAAGACGCGTCTGGCACCTGACCAATCTGGGTAACGGAAGATATGAAGGACGTGCAGATGATGTGATCGGCGTTGCCCAAGGTCAAATCGCGGGCAATACGCTGCACTGGACCTATCGCTTGCGGTTACCCGTTGATGACTCGGTTTATGAGGTCGACTTCGACGATTGGATGTATTTGCAGGATGACGGTGTGTTGCTTAATCGATCGGCAATGAAGAAATTCGGGGTGACGCTCGGTGAAGTCTCGCTGGTTTTCCAGAAACGGCCATGAAGAGCTTGAATCCGAAGATCACCGACTGGCGCGACCGGCGTGTGTGGATTATTGGCGCCAGCAGCGGCATCGGTGCGGCGTTGACGCACCGGCTAGCGCAGAATGGTGCCAGATTGGCGGTCAGTGCTCGTACTGAATCCGCCTTACGAGACCTGATAGATGGTAAAAAACACCTGTTACTGCCATTGGACGTAACCGATAAAGCAGGTTTCTTAGCGGCCCAGACATCTTTGCTGAACCATTGGAACGGCGTCGACATGATCTTTTATTGTGCTGGGACCTATCGGCCGATGCGGACGCTCGACATGGATCCCGAGGTTGTGGAGCAGACATTAGCGGTCAACCTCCAGGGAGTATTCAATTTGCTGCATGTCTGCACACCGATGCTGACTGCCGCCGGCGCAGGCGGTCTTTGTCTGGTCGCCAGTGTGGCAGGCTATACCGGCTTGCCGAAGGCACTCGCTTACGGCCCAAGCAAAGCGGCGTTGATCAATCTGGCTCAGATCCTCTACACCGACCTTTCCCCGAAGAACATCGGGGTCTATCTGGTCAATCCTGGATTTGTCGCGACCCGTCTGACCGATCAGAATGATTTCAAGATGCCCGCATTGATCAGTCCGGATGAGGCCGCTGCCGAAATCCTGCAGGGCATAGCGAAGGGTCGGTTCGAGGTTCATTTTCCGCGTAGATTCACCTACATAATGAAACTCGTCCGCGCGCTTCCTGATAGGCTGAGATTCGCCATTCTACGCCAGGTTGCCTCCTCATGAGACTCGAGGGTCTGGTCAGCTGGTATGAGTCACTCTCCCCCGAAACCCTGGAGCGGTTGACCAATTACTACCATGAAGACGCTACTTTTCACGATCCGTTCAATCACGTGAAGGGACATGCTGCGATCATACGGATCTTCGAACACATGTTCGAGAACACGACGAATCCAACCTTTCATGTAACCCACTCAGACGTCGGCAATGATTGGAGCTGGCTGCGCTGGGAGTTTCATTTTCAACTCGGAAGAAAACACTGCACCGTGGAAGGTGCCAGCCACCTGTTATTCGGTCCGGACGGCAGGGTTTCACAACATCGGGACTATTGGGACGCAGCCGATCTGTTCGCCCAGGCGCCCCTCATCGGTGGCTTCTCCCGATGGTTGAAACGAAAATTATCCGCCGACACCGAATCCAAAGACAGCATATGAACGGACAGCACAATATCAGCGATGTATCGCGAATTGCCGGTATCCCAAAAGATCTACTGCGTATGTGGGAAAGACGCTACGGCTACCCGACACCTGCGCGGGATGACAACGGGGACCGTGTATATACCGATGAACAGTTGAGCAAACTCCTGGTCATCCGGCAGTTACTGGATCAGGGGAAGCGCCCCGGCAAGCTCATGGGTCTGGATATTCGGGAATTGAGATCTCTGGTTGAGGTGCCTAAGGTTGAATTTGCGGAAGGCTCGTTGATCGAGCGCTTGAAAACAGGAGATGCAGGCGAATTGCGAGACTGGTTCAAGAACCAACTGGAGGTTCACGGTCTGAGGGGATTCATTCACAAGGTCATGGCCCCTGCGCTTCAGGTAGTCGGTAACGCCTGGACGAATGATGAAATCACTATTTACGAAGAACACCTTGTCACCCAGATCCTCAAAGAACTGGTGCGACAGGCTCTGAGTGAGACGATCCGGGATCAAACCGATCCGAGAATCATGTTGACCACCGTACCCGGCGAACAACATAGCCTGGGGTTGTTGATGGTGGAAGCGTTGCTAAGACTGGGTGGCGCCGAAGTCATATCGTTCGGCACCGAAATGCCCTTCAAAGAAATCCGAGAGGCGGCTGAAAGACACAGCGTTCAGGTGGTGGGACTATCATTCAGCGGCAGTTTCAAAACCGATGATGCACTGGTCATGCTCTCAGGACTCCGCCCGATGATCGACCCGGCAATCGAGATCTGGGTAGGAGGCTCTGCGTTTGCCGCAAAGCCGGCTATGCCGCATGGAGTGATTTTGTTGGAAAACCTGCTTGCTGTGGAAATTACCCTCGGTCGATGGCGACAGAGTGCATTGTCATGACCGGTTACACAATGCCCAGCCGGTATGGATGCCAAGACCGGGACACTTGCATATGTTCACTCAGACTTTGATTTGCCTACATCGGTAACAAACCCGCGTGGACGATCGTCTCGGCCTGAGGAGAGTCCACCTCAGTATTAAAAACGCTCGCTTCCCATCGCTCCCTCTGGCCGAGGTTATGACGTTTCTCCTGCCAGTTTTGCCCAATAAATGCACCTTTCGCCAGCCAGGCTGGGAGTTTTTTTAACTGTTCGAAGGCTACTCTTCGCTGGTGTTGGAAATGTTCGAGATATTTTTGCGTCGCTGTGAAGTCACTCATCAGGTAACCGAAGGCGGTCAGTTCCAACCAGTAGCGATCCTGCTCCATCAGGACCTTCATCTTCGTCCACTGTTCACTGCTCTTGTCACCACGATAAAGGGCCAAATATGCCGCAGCGAAACCGAGCGGTCCGGTATCCTGGTAGAAACCACGCCTCGATAGGGCATCAAGGAAAGCATCGACTCGTTCTGCCGCATGCTCATCCCTACCCCGCCAAGCCCATAATGCGAGGGCACGCAGCAGATAGAGTCTGGTATCATTACCCTTGCTGATATCCTGACTGACACTTTTAACGTCGTCGAAAAAGGCCAGAACTTTATCAGCATAGGCTTGCGCCTCTTGTACCTCCCCCCAAGCCGTCACATACAGGAGCCACGCCAACTCTCGAGAACCATCCTCGCCATTCGCAATCGACTCAATACGTTTTTTATCAAACAGAGTGACCGCACGAAGGATATGTTCGTCTGATGCGCCAGTCGTCTGACCTTGCCGCAATGCGATACGGGCCTCGCGATCCATGAGAGTAAAACGATCAGTCTCTTCGGTGTCCCCCTCATAGACTTCCAGGCAGCGTTTCAGTTCGATTGCGAGCAGATCAGCTTCGTCCGGAAGTCCCAGATCGATAAGATGGTTGATCAAGTTGCCAAGAAGTTTGATACCCGCCTGGTGACAGGCCGTCTCCCCGACGATCTTATTGAAACCAGCGACCAGTTTCTTCACGCCTTTTATGTAGAGCCCATTGCGGTAGTCAGGGGTCGCGAGATAGTGATAAAAGATCGGCGAATCCGGGAGCCAGGCATCCTGCCCTTCTGCCCGTTTTCGAGTTTTGAGATAACGCTGCATGCTGGGATGGTCATGGACCTGGGCGAGAAAGCCAAGGTAAGGGCGCAACCAATATTGGGAGAGTGGAGACACTTGATCGGCCACCGCGACAAACTTCAGGTAGGATTCCGCTCCCTCATTGGGATCATCATACGGAAGGCACAAGCGTCGGTAGAGCTCTGAAACCACAGTTCCCGCATTACCTTCACGATGGTAGGCATCGAAAGTGATGCGATCGATCAAGGTAGTTAAGGCAGGTATATCGTCGGCTCGAGCGGCCTCATTGATATCTACATCGCTCATCTCATCGGCATGGAACTCACCTGCATGCAGGTCGCCGTTTCCCAGCAATACGAGCCGACGTGATCCAATAGCCCGGGTGTCGTTCATCTGGGCCTTACCCAGGCATTCGGTAACTGTTCCCCCTTGATTCCATGAAGAGATGAAAGCGTCGAGAAACTCACCAGCCCTGGGTGCACTGATTTTACCAATACTGGCAATGACCGTGCTCGCACCTTTTGTGATGAGATGCCTACCATAGTCGATTAGATTGCCATCGAAACCTCCACAAATCAGTAGGATGACAATTGGCGGCAAACCGGAATCCAAAGAAAGTTGGAAAGCTGACCCATCCGCTGACTGGAAAGGAAATCGCGCAGACGTTTCGGACCCGTGAGCAATAATACACAGGAAACCTGTGTGGCTAAGGTCTTTCTGCTCGAGATAATGATCGACCACAGGTTTATCCAGACAGATCCTAGCAGTTGATTGGAGTTTGCGGTTATCGACAGCTGAGTAGAATGCGTGACGTTCACCGGTTGGAAAAGTTTCGGTAGGTTTATCTGCAAGGAAATCGAAAAGAACGCCATTCTGAGGTATTGGTCGACCCATGTGCCAATGCTTCGTCGAGACATAACGCTCCACTACCAGCCGCCCGAAAATTTCTTCACCGTCGAGCAGGAGGCGTTCATAGGCGCAGGAATGCCAGAAAGCGGGCAATTCTTCAGCTAAACGTAGTCTTACTGAGCCATGATCACGAAGTTGGGAGATCAGAAGCTCGGCCACTGGTCGCTCAATGAAGGTGCCCAGGTCTTTTTCACACCCCCCTTCATAGAGTTGTTCACGCACCTCAGGACGACCGCATTGCTCGAGACTAGTGCTGTTGATCAGGCCGGTGTCTTGGTTACTCCACCAACGAAACTGATCTCTATCTCTTTCAGGCCAAATCCAAAGCTCATGCATCAGTCTGAGGCTTGTGGAGTCCACTCAAGCCGCTTTTTGCCCATATCATCGATTAATTGCAAAGTCTGTTTATCGACTGTTAAAAAGAAGTCAGCCTTGGGGTGTGCGGGACCGAGTGCTTCGGACTGCAGTATCAGATCGCCGGCACTCACCGATGCCTGTAGATGATGATCACCAAGGATCTCGACTCGCACTTGCAGCGTTCGATCACCAGGCGGCGGATAGACTTCGAGCCGCAGGATATCCTCCAACTGGAAAACCTGTGTCTTGCTGGTTTTCGCTCCCAGGGCTTGAGGTACGAATGGCATTGGGATGAGTGATTCACCAAGCGTGCTTGCCGCGTCAATAAGTTGGGTAATTAATCGATCGAACAGGCTCGATCCTGTTGCTTCAGAACCGCAAGCTTGATTGATCTTTCCGGCGACTTCTCGGTACAGCGACTGATACCGCCAGCGTGGATCATCCTCTCCCCCAAGGGGCGTTCCTGTTAACAATCGTAAGTCCCCTAGATACCGATCCATGATTGACCCTGGAACCGCCCGTTTAGTATCGGGCTCAGGGCGCAGTTCATACTCATCTGCCATCGCACGGATTGCATTGAGTCTCTCTTCACTCAACTCGGCAAGCACTACCGTAGTTGATGAGATGTTAATTTCAAGCGGATTCCAGGTCTGCACCATCTGTGCAAGTGGATCGCAGGGTCGGTCTGCCTCCTCCAACAAGACATCCCACTCTGCTGCATAGTCAACCTCATGGCAAACTACCCAACCATGCCAGATTTCGGATTGATCCGTGGGATACTCGAGTAACACCGCCAGCGGATAGGCGAACTCCCACAACACTTCGCCCTGATTGCCTACCACCTCTTCAATGCGGAGGATTTGGCCAGGTTTGGGTTTATCCTGTGAGAGCTGGTGATGAGAGGCTATACGCTGATCAATCATTTCCTCCAGTAAAGCAGGCATTTCGATAGATTCATTGCTTGGTGGTGTTTTCTCGATTTCCTCAGGCACAGGCTCTGACCATCGTTGTTCACGCTCATGGAAAGGCTGATCCGTGGTTAATTTCAGCGTCATGTCTAATGGTAAATCAGTATCATCTTCCGCCAACCTTTGTATTATCTCATCTGGCGTAGCAGATAGATTGTGGACAATTTCTTCAAGTGTTGGTAATAAGCGAGTCATTTCAATCTTTGTATAGAATCTGGCATGTGTATCAGACCATCACGAAAAGGTGATTAATCGCATGTAATTTACCCAGGTGGCTCACAGCAGAGTACATGTTTGAGAATTTATCCATGTACTGAAAGCTCTCTTTTATACTTCAACGCAGCAAGACACATGAAATCCAATGCCTTGGTAATGAATTTCCTATCTTCGTCACTGCGAGATAAGCTATGACGTTTTTTTGATGCGCTATCTGGTGAGGTACACTCTTCCAACAGTGAGATAACCCATTGACCAAGATTTGATGCTTCAAAGTCAGACATATTCGGAAAACCTCCACGCGCAGAAGTTATTCCTAATTTTTGTGCTTTATGATGGTAGGCAGGGATTTGGTGTTCTCTTGCCAGTTGACTCATGGGGATTGGATCCGGAGCACAATGATGCTCGATAAGAAATATCCTGATCCAATTGATCGTATTTTTCTTTTTAAGGAATTCCCAATGTCCCATGGCTTCGAGAAAGCTCATTGCTTGTCCCAACACACATTCCTGGGTAATACCGAATATGTTGAAAATATCAAGAGGTGGATTATTAGTTGAATCTCCATTTTCAACTGTTTGCGTACTTGTTATATCTGGATCTTGAGGAAGAGGCTGACGAACCATATCAACCAGCCAATTCTCATACATTCTATATAAATAAGATTTGGTTATGTGTTGTGATTTAGTTTTCTTGCTTTTCGTTGGGAGTAATATTTTATCAGCAAAGAATCTACTGATGAGATGAGCTTTGAGATTTTTTTCTGTTTGCGAAAAACGCATTGACAGCGCTTGATAGTAACTGAAGCTGTAAGGGCTCAAGATCCTATATACCTGTCGATATAACTTGTCCCAGAATTCTTTCTCGATTTCTGGTGGATTGGGATCGTTCCGATGCCGCCAGAGGACATTCAACACGCCATCATTTACCAAGAATTTCTTGTATTGCTCATGAAGCTCAAATATCCGAATGACTTTATCCTGATGAGTTTTGGCGTTAACGGGTCGCTTCAATTTAATGTCAAAAAAACTCTCAATCAGTAGTCGCGGGTCTTCAGGTTGCCCTTTGATCAAGGGTAGCGATTGGTATTGGGTAAACGGATGACTTAACAGCTCATCACTCACTAATCGAGATAGTTCCTCCCATTCATCATTCTTGAGTTGTTTGCGATGCTGCAACAGATATTCGAGTCGTTCTCGTTTATTGGCGTTACCTGATGGCATATCGAACCCTAACCATTTATTTTTATGTACTATGTGAGCCAGCTAAGCTGAATTGTTGCTTCGTGGTGTATTGACCACGATACGGAATCGTATTTTCAATTCTATCCCTGTATCACTAACACCTTCAATCTGTATAAGTTTTTCGGCACTCGTGATCCACAGCAATTCTCGAAATTACACCCTTTGAAACCATGGCACCGGCTTGAGCCATCACAGGTTTATTAATTTATCTTACTGAATTTATTGAAATATCAAAATATGCCATCCAATAACTCACGAATATCGCGTAGCCGGCTGCTTCTCATCATCACTCAGGTTTCACATGCGAGATTCCAGTCAATTACTCATAGGCTTTGAAGACATCCCAATATGGCATACTTAGGTTCCAAACCAAAAATTCGACAGGTAACTGCAGATGTGGTCATTATGCGGGTAGCATACAAAAGACAACATGCCACGTGCATTTTCTTTTCTGTAGTAGTATTCATACCGGCCATGGCCGATCCGGTCTGGCTTTCCTAGTTTTTCAATTAGAACATCTCTATGAACGCCATAGAGATGTAGCTTTTCATCACTGAGTTTTTTCTCTATATGATCGATAGCCAGTGGAGATCCTATTGTAATGACCTTTATCCTGCCATCTAATTTTGAGAAATTGAAATCGAGGCCGACAATATTATCCGCATTTTTTAGGTATCGGGCCCGGTTAGACGCATGTGGGGTTGTGTCTATTTCGTCAGGCTCTCCATACATCTCATAAACTTTTTTGATCACATCACCATGTGAGAGTCCCACATAATCGAGAAACTCCGATGGACCACACTGTCCTGATACGGTCATTAGACCAAATGTATCGGTCTTTTTACTATTGCCCGGCTTGAAAACATTGGTCTCTACAGAACTGTTGAATGACTTGAGAGAAAGACCAGCATGAATCTTTCCTGACAAAGTCAAATTTGCTGAATTCAGCAGCGCTGAAATGCCATTTAATGTTTTCTGATATTGAATGGAATGCCGGGTGTACATTGTGTTCTGTGCGATTCTGGTGAAGTGACTGATGGACTCGTTTCATATCCGGGTTACTTGATCTTTAGTGACTAAA
>JASJBU010000124.1 GCA_030066355.1 Gammaproteobacteria bacterium
AGTCAGATGTACCAGACCCTGGCGACTGGGGGCTATCTGGCCACCTTGAAGGCGATCCATCAAGTCGCGGACCCGAGCGGCCGGGTGTTGTCCCGCTATCCCCTGTCGGTGCGGCAGACGCTGGATCGAAATGCCGCCTACCTGCTCAACCATGCGCTGCAGGAAGTGGTGCGCAGCGGGACCGCCAAATCCCTGTCGGGTATGCTGCCGGGCGGTGTGCTTGTGGCGGGTAAGACCGGCACCACGGATGACCTCAGGGATAGCTGGTATGCGGGATTTGATCAGCGCTATGTGGCCGTGGTGTGGGTTGGCAGGGATGACAACGCACCCATCGGTCTGACCGGTTCCGGCGGCGCCATGCAAGTTTGGGGGGGGCTGATGCGTCGCCTGGGTGTAGTTTCGCTGGCAAAATCACCCCCGTCCGGGGTGGAAATTGTCGAGATCGACAGGTTGTCGGGATTACGGGGTGCGGGTTGCGAGGAGACTCAGGCCGTCCCGTTTATCAGCGGGACGGCCCCGGTCGGAGATGCACCCTGCGTGCGCCGCCCGACAGACCTGTTGGATGATCAGATCAACTGGTTGCGCCGACTCTTTGATTAGGGCCAACGGACGCTTGCGCAGTCCTGGGTTTCTGCAGCCGACGCCTAGGGCCGAAAATCGTATTCCAACTGCTTCACATTGGACCTGCGCTGTCTGTGGCCCACCTGACTGATCAATCATCCGTAGGGGCTTTTGTTTCTCGGAAAGCGAGTCAGACAGGCGTGCAGCCGTGCGGTTAAAGGATGCTTCAGCATAGCCGATAGGCCTCCAAGTATCCCCCAATCATGAAAACAGGGCTCAAGTGAAAAATTACCAGAAGGGTCGACCATCTCCTCAGGGTTGGTTGTAGGTCGAGATGAGACGCAGAAAGCATCCGCGCGCCGATATCGTCCATTCAGCGCAAATGCTTTACCAAGGCCAGGCCTATCCTGGTTGTCAGATCCTGAATTTTTCCAAGGGAGGTCTCTTTTTGACTTGGGGTGAGTCAGGTTTGGCCGAGGTAATGGAGAGAGGCTTCTTTGGACCCGATCGGCGTGAGCAAGCCAGCATCGAACTGGCTGCCGCTGACTGCTCGGCGACCGCCGATATCGTCTATGTGAATCAATTCGGTATCGGTGTGGCCTTTGTCGAGCGGGGTGAGTCGCTGTATACCTATCTGCGGGATACCACGGGCATAACCCCGGAGGTCAGTCCGGCAGAGACCGTCTCACCCAGGTCCATCGAGGCCTTGCAATCGATCATCCAGCAGGTGCGTGATAAATCCTTCGGCTTTCTGAAAACGCCGCTCAATCAGTTCTTCGTTACCGCGAAAGAGGATCTGATCTCAGCCACCGACAAGATGTTGGGAAGTGGGGAGCAGGGGGATCTGTTTTTTGCCGTCACCACCCTGGAATCCGCGGAGAGTAAGATATCGGATAGCCTGTTTGCCGGTATCCAGGGGATCTTCGACAAACTATTGGCCAACGAAAATCCCCCAGAGGATGGTGCGACACAGGATGCCAGGCCTGACGCGGAACTCGAACTGGTTGACAAGGATGAATTTGACGAGTGGATCCTGTTGGATGGGATTGCTCACCGAGTCGAATCCGCACTTTCCAAGCAACTCTATCAGCTCAACCATGCCTTTTCACATCTGCTGCAAAGACCCGTCAAACATGAGTCGAATCCGTTTTCACCGATTGCTCTGTTGCTGCGGCTGAGAGCCGCTCTGGAAGGCTTCACCCTGATCCCCGAGGCGAGAACGATCATCTATGAAGCCTTCAGTCGTTCGGTCTTCAGTAAGATACACGGCCTGTATGAGGAGCTGCTCGTTTACCTGGAAGGAGAGGGCGTCAAGACGGGGCAGACGGTCAAGTCGGTGACGACTCAGCTCGACGCTATCCAGGCAGAGGCGAGCGACGAAGCCGATCCGGCAAACCTGGAGAACCTGTCGGTGCTCTTGGAAGCGGCGCACGGTGGACCGGCATCCGCTCAGGAGTCCCCCTATCCACCCGCCACTCGAGAACAGGTTCTCGAGAGTATGATCAGTCTCCCGGGGCAGGGTGGTGTACTGGAACAATTGGAGCAGCACCTCGGTCATGCAGGTGAGCAAAGATTCTCCCTCGACCCGCTGACACGCGCCGCGATCGGGGCCAGTGAAGAGCTGGTTGAAGCGGTTCAACAGGACAATCTGCTGAGCCGGGATATTCACAGACTGGTGAATCAACTCGAGATTCCCTTCATCAAGGAGAGTATCAATGATCCGCGTATCCTGGAGAATGCCCAGCACCCGGGTAGACGCTTCCTAGAGGCGCTGGAACGGCTGGCGCCCTACCTCAGTGTTGCGGATGCTCTGGATGTGCAGGGTACAAGCAGCCATGCCGGTTTACGGCAACTGATGGATGAGATCCGCTCGGGGGCACTCACCAACATCACTGCTGTGACCGACCAGGTCGAGACCCTGCAACAGCATCAGCAAGAGGGCTTTCAAAGAAACTGCACGCTTGCCATCGAGAGTTGTAATCGACAAGAAAGACTCTGGCAGGCGCAGAGATTCATCAAGGATACCCTGGAGGAAAAACTGCTGGGCAACCGGGTTTCCATTGCTCTCGATCGATTATTCGAGTACGGCTGGGCGAACTTGCTGATTCAGACAGCCATGCTGCACGGTGAGGACAGTGTGCAGTGCAAAGCCTATCTGCATGTGGTGGATCTCTTGTTGAAATTGTTTCGTGAGGAAGCCACCGCCATCAGGCTGAGAGAAGACAGGGCATCTGACATCCTCAAGGTCATTCGAAAAGGCTTCAATGATTATCCGGTGTATCCGGAGGGCGCCCAACAGTTCGTCAATGAATTGATGCAGGCCCTGGTCGGAGAGGCTGCAGCCACGAAAAACTTCAACACCAACCGGGTGGCGATCGATGAGGCCTATCTGCACCGATTGTTTCAGGGGCATGTCATGGTGCCGGAGAGGCTCGATCCCCTGCCTGTTGAGCAGACCTGGATCGACCTGGTTGAGGGTCTGCGCATGGGTGACTGGATCGTACAGCAGCCCGAGGGGGAGATGCACAGATTGGTCAATCTGGCCTGGAAAGATCCGGAGCAAGACAGATACCTGTTAGTGGACGGCAATGGCATCAAGGTGTTGTATGGAGATGCCCGGAAACTGGCTGGGATGTTTGCCGAGAATCAACTGGGTATCATGGAAGACAGCGAGGTGCCGGTAGTCGATCGAGCCATCCAGCGCATACTCAAGGACGGCTACGACAGTGTACAGCAGGAGGTCAGTTATGATGAGTTGACCGGATTGCTCAATCGGCGGGCATTCGAACGTTTACTCACCGAACTTCTGCGTGGCGCCATGCAGGAGGGTGAACGGCACAGCATTTTACTGCTGGATGTGGATCAATTCGGCCTGGTCAACGACCTTTGCGGCTTCGAAGGCGGCGATAAACTGCTCCAGGAGATCGCCAACATCCTGCGGACCTACCTGCCCGAACATGCCCACCTGGCCCGCACCGGTGATGATGAGTTCGCCATCCTGTTGATCCACAGTTCGCTGGATCAGGGCTTCCAATTGGCGGAACAGCATCGACAGGCGATCAATGCCTTCAAATACACCTGGGAGAATCAGGTCGTCCCGGTCTCCACCAGTGTGGGGGTTGTGGCCGTGGACAATCGGGAACAGACCACCGCCGATCTCCTCAAGGCGGTCTCCTCCGCCTGCAGTATTGCCAAGCAGTCAGGCAGGAACTGCACCCGGATCTATCGGGTGAACGATAAGGAGTTCATGCAGCACAGGGCACTCATCAATTCCGTTGCGGTCCTCGAAGATGCCCTGGAGAACGGCAAGATCGCGCTGGTCGCCCAACCTATTGTACCACTTCAGGATGCTGCCGGAGCTGCGCATTACGAGATTCTCCTGCGTGTCGAAGGTGACGACGGAGAGCTGCAGAGTCCGGTCAACTTCATCCTCGCTGCCGAGCGGTACAATTTCATGCGCGCCGTCGACCGTTGGGTGGTGGATACCTTCTTCGAGATGATTCAAGGTAGCGACTTGGATGCTCAAAGTATCGGAGGTTTCTCGATTAATTTATCGAGTCAGTCACTGGCGGATCATGAATTCAAATCCTACCTGATCCAGAAGATTGAAGGTTCGCGGCTGCCAAGAGAGAGACTGGGGTTCGAGATCACCGAAACCGCGATGATCACGGATTCCCAGGAGGCCGTTGCTTTCATTAAGGAAATCAGAGAGACGGGCTGCAGCTTCTATCTGGATGATTTCGGCTCGGGGTACGCCTCCTTCTCCTACCTGAAGGAGATGCCGGTCGACTATGTCAAGATCGACGGCATCTTCATCCGTGATCTGCAGCAGGACAAGGCCAGCCATGAGATGGTCAAGGCCATCACCGGCATCTCTCATTTCATGCATAAACAGGTGGTGGCGGAGTTCGTGGAGAACCAGGAGACGGTGGATCTGTTGAGGACGATCGGTGTGGACTATATCCAGGGTTATCATATCGGTCGCCCGGTATCTCTCGGTCGGATCCTCACCATGGATCAGCGTGTCAGCGTGGGCTGAGTTACCCATCAGTCCTCGATACTGGGGATCAACCCGGCGGGATTGGAGAATCCGTCGCGCTTTTTGATTCATTCGATCGATTTTAAGCTACAATCCGCCGCAAGCCTTCCATTGAGGATTGTCGTTTGACCGTATATGCAGCAGACAAGTTGATCGCCCAGGCACGGGTCCTGGCTGCTGAATACCGGCGCACCATGGGCAAGCCCTTGCCCGGGATCAGTAGTGAGATTGCCGAGCACGATGCGGTGAAACTACTGGGTCTGGAAGCCGATACCGATCGGGAGACCGGCTTCGACGCCACCGATCCCGCCCGGGGTGACAAACGTATTCTGATCAAATCCCGCACCATCTTCGACGAGAGCAAGTCCGGACAGCGCATCGGTCAGATGAAGCTCGACAAGGATTGGGACAGCGTGCTGCTGGTACTCATGGACGAGGAGTACGAACCCTATGAGATCTATGAGGCGGAAAGAGAGGACATTCTCGAGTTCGTCAATGAATCCAGCAGCAGTCGTGCGAAACGGGGCGCCATGTCGGTAGCCCGTTTCAAGATCATCGGCCGTCTGGCCTGGACCCGCGAGAACGGGCTGGAACCCGAGGTCTGGGACAATCAGTCGGACTGACACAAGCATTCCGAGAATGACGGATTTTGCCGAGATCTTCGGGCCGCAAGGCTGGCTCGCCCGGCGGCTCGAGGGCTATTCCCATCGTCCCCAGCAACAGGAGATGGCAGAGGCGGTCGCCCGGATCCTGGAGGAGGGTGGGGTGTTGATCTGCGAGGCCGGCACCGGCACAGGCAAGACCTTCGCCTATCTGGTGCCAGCCCTGATGTCCGGTCTCAGGGTGATCATCTCCACCGGCACCAAGAATCTACAGGATCAGCTCTTCCATCGGGACCTGCCGATGGTGCGCAGGAGCCTCTCCAGTCCGCTCAGCATCGCCCTGCTCAAGGGCCGCGCCAACTACCTTTGCATACATCGGCTCGATGCCACCCTGGTGGAGGACCTGCGCCTGAGCAAGGTGCAGCTTGAGCATCTACGGCAGATCCGCAGTTGGTCGATGTCGACCCAAGCCGGGGATATCGCAGAGATGTCCGACATACCCGAAGATGCGGGGATCTGGCCCATCGTCACCTCCACCACCGACAACTGTCTGGGGACGGAGTGCGAGGCCTACAGTAAATGCCATCTGGTAGAGGCCCGTCGCCGTGCCCAGGAAGCGGACCTGGTGGTGATCAATCACCACCTGCTCTGCGCCGATATGGCGCTCAAGGAGGAGGGTTTCGGTGAGCTGTTGCCCGGCGCCGATTGTTTTGTCCTCGACGAGGCCCACCAGTTACCGGAGGTGGCGAGCAATTTCTTCGGCAGCACGGTGAGCGGCCGGCAGCTGCTCGAGCTGAGCCGGGATACGTTGACTGAATACCATCGCGAGGCGGGAGATTTGCCCAGGCTGCCGGAACAGCTCGAAAGACTGAAGAAGGCGGTGCGGGACCTGCGCCTCGCCTTCGGTCTGGACATCCGGCGGGGTGCTTGGTCGGAGATCGCCGGCAATCCCGGTGTCGAGGCCGGTCTTTCCCTTCTGCGCCTGGAACTTGCGCAGCTGCAGGATATCCTTGAGGTGATGGAGGGCCGCGGTAAGGGCTTGGACAGTTGCCGGGCGCGGTGCAACGATCTGTCGGCCCGCCTGGAGGCCCTGTGTGAGACTCAGGGTGACCAAGAGATCCGCTGGTTCGAGACCCAGCGCCAGGGATTTCGCCTGAACAGCACCCCCCTGGAGATCGCCGACAGCTTCCAGGTCCGTATGGCGCAACATCCCGCTGCCTGGATCTTTACCTCGGCCACGCTGGCTGTGGGCGGGAGTTTCGAGCACTTTTCCAACCAGCTCGGTCTTGTTCAGGCGGAGACCCATTGTTGGGACAGCCCCTTTGACTATCCTCGTCAGGCGGTCTGGTATGTGCCCAAAGATCTCCCGGAACCGAACAGTCCGACTTTCAATCGCCAGGTCTCCGAACTCACCCTGCCGATCCTGGAGGCGAGCCGCGGCCGGGCCTTTCTGCTCTACACCAGTCACCGGGCCTTGCAGGAGGCCGCCGCTTACCTGGAAGAACGGCTTGAGTATCCAATGCTGGTGCAGGGCACAGCTCCCAGGGCTGAACTGCTAGAGCGCTTCCGAGAGCTGGGTAATGCGGTCCTTTTGGGCACCTCGAGCTTTTGGGAAGGGGTCGATGTGCGGGGTGAGGCGCTCTCCTGTGTCATCATCGACAAACTACCCTTCGCTTCGCCGGGGGATCCAGTGTTGCAGGCGCGCATCGAGGCCCTGCGCGGGCAGGGGGGCAATCCGTTCATGTCCTATCAACTGCCCCAGGCGGCGATCGCCCTCAAGCAGGGGGCAGGCAGGCTGATCCGCGATGAACAGGACCGGGGCGTGCTGGTGATCTGTGATCCGCGTCTGCTCAACAAACCTTACGGCAAGGTCTTTATCCGTAGCCTGCCGCCTATGACCAAGACCCAGGACCTGGAGGTGGTGAAGCGGTTTTTCTCCCTGATGCAAGAAGGGCAGACCAATGTTTCTTGAGGAATCGAAAATCAATGTAAAGCTACAGAGAACACAGAGGAGATTTGTTGTACAACCCAGTTAAACAAAACATCTCTTTGGATACATCGAAAATGATACGTCTATGAAGACTCTAATTTGGCTCCTTTTTTCGTTCAATGGACGAATCCGCAGAACAGAATATTGGTTGTTTACCCTAGCAATAGTTGTAGTCGGATTATCACCCGCATTTGTGTATTCAGATCCTTACTCTGATGAGGCAAGTAGGTTTGTCGACATAATGGCATTGGTGTTCTTATGGCCAGCCTTATCGATACAAGCAAAACGATGGCATGATCGAGATAAATCTGCATGGTGGATATTGATTAATTTTGTACCCATCATCGGATTTATTTGGGCGTTTATTGAAAATGGATTTCTCGAAGGGACATCAAAGACCAACCGTTACGGTGAGCCGTATGGCTATGTTATACAAAGGAAATCAGAATAAAGTTATTTTATACAGGCGCATTTCTGTCTTTCATTCGTAGTGGAGTCAATCGAAATCAATGCCCGTAGCCTAACCTTGTGTCAAAGCTATCTTTATCTGTGTCCTCTGTGGTTATTTCTTATCCAACATCGTGTTGCTCAAGCGCCCAGATGACATGTTCCCGAACCATTGCGGAGGGGTGATCGAGGCGTTGTTGCAGGGCCTGGATGATCTCCGCTGAGCCAGGGGCGTTGCCCAGGGCGACTGCGATATTACGCAGCCAGCGCGCATGGCCGAGACGGCGGATCGCCGAACCCTCGGTACGTTTTAGAAACCATGTCTCGTCCCAGCTGAAGACCTCACACAGACTGGTCGAATCCAGAGCGTGCCGGGGTGCGAAATCCTCGATCTCGCTCAAGCGGGCGAAGCGGTTCCAGGGACAGACCTGCTGGCAGTCGTCGCAGCCGTAGATGCGGTTGCCCATGGCGCGCCTGAACTCGATGGGGATGCTGCCCTTGAGCTCGATGGTCAGGTAGGAGATACAGCGACCGGCATCCACCTGGTAGGGTTCGACAATCGCCCGGGTCGGGCAGATGTCGAGGCAGGCGCGGCAGCGTCCGCAGTGGTTATCCGCGGGATCGTCCACCCGCAAAGGCAGGTCGGTGTAGATCTCACCGAGGAAGAACCAGGAGCCGGCTTGGCGGTTGATCAGGTTGCTGTGCTTGCCGATCCAGCCGAGCCCGGCCTGCTCTGCCAGGGGCTTCTCCAGCACCGGTGCGGAATCGACGAATACTCGATAGGCGTATTCGCCCACCGCCGCTTCGATACGTTGGGCCAGCCTTTGCAGGCGTTGTCGTAGCACCTTATGATAGTCCCGGCCGAGGGCATAGCGGGAGACGAAGGCCCGGACGGGATCATCGAGAACCTCTAGTGAAGCATTCAGTGGTTCGGGCAGGTAATCCATGCGCACCGAGATGATTCGTCGGGTACCGCTTACCAGCGCCGCGGGGCGACTGCGCTTGCGGCCATGCCTGGCCATGTAGTCCATTTCGGCATGCATGCCCCGCTCCAGCCATTGTTCGAGGCGCTGCTCCGCCAGACGCAGATCGGTGTCGCTGACCCCCACCTGATCGAAGCCGAGCGCCATCCCCCAGGTCTTGATCCGGTTGGTCAGTTGAGTGGGATCGAGGGGACGGTTGTGGGGCATCGTCGGGACTATATCACTGGTATTTCCGGTTGGCTTCAGTGTAAGGTTGCCGCGTTTGAGTGTACGGAAAGCAAAGATGCGCGTCATGCCCTTTACCGAAAACCTGCCCTATGCCCTCTATCGGGCCGAGCAGGTGCGTGAATTCGATCGAATCGCCATCCAGGAGTTCGGGATCCCCGGTGCCGAGTTGATGGAAAGGGCCGGCAGCCGCAGCTTTCAGTTACTCCAGACACTGTGGCCCCGGGTTCGGCGGATTACCGTGGTTTGCGGTGCGGGTAACAACGGGGGCGATGGTTACGTGGTCGCCCGCCTGGCCCACCAGGCAGGCATTCAGGTGGAACTGCTGAGTCTGGGTGATCCGGCGAGACTCGAAGGTGACGCCCTGGGCATGGCGGAGGCCTGGTGGGAGCTGGGGGGGGAGGTCAGACCGTTCGACGGCCTGTCGCGCGAGACCGAACTGATCGTCGATGGGATTCTCGGTACGGGTCTGCAACGTGAGGTCACCGGCCGCTGGGCCGAGGCGATCGAGGCGATCAACCGGCATCCCGCGTCGGTGCTGGCCATCGATATCCCTTCGGGGCTCAATTCGGATAGCGGCCGGGTGATGGGCTGTGCGATCCGGGCGGACGCCACCCTGAGTTTTATCGGGCTCAAACAGGGCATGTTCACCGGTGCCGGTGTGGATTGTTGCGGCGAGATCCATTTCGATGCCTTGGAGCTCCCTGCGCGCATCTATGCCAGGCAGATCCTGGCGGCGCGGCGCATCGACTGGCGGAAACTCGCCCGGCAGATCAGCCCTCGCCGGCGCGCCAGCCACAAGGGGGATCTGGGGCACCTGCTGGTGGTGGGCGGCAATCGGGGATTTTCCGGTGCCGTACGTCTCGCCGCGGAGGCGGCGGCGCGCAGCGGGGCGGGCCTGGTCTCGGTGGCCACTCACCCGGCCCATGCAGCCTGTCTGAATCTGACCCGCCCGGAGCTGATGTGCCGCGGGGTGGAGAACGCTGATGACTTACGAGTGCTGATCGAACGGGCCAATGTGATTGCCCTGGGACCGGGACTGGGGCAGGATGCCTGGGCAGAGGCGATGTACCGGGCGGCTCTGGATTCCGGTCTGCCCCTGGTGCTCGATGCGGATGCGCTCAATCTGCTGGCCCAGTCCCCGGCGAAGTCTCAACGCTGGATCCTGACCCCCCATCCGGGTGAGGCGGCCCGGTTGCTCGGTACGCATAGCAAAGCAATCCAGGCGGACCGATTTGCCGCACTCCAGGCATTGCAGGACCGCTTTGGCGGCGTGGTGGTGTTGAAAGGGGCGGGCAGTCTGATTGGCGGTGCGGGCATTCAGACCCCTGCCGTGTGCAGCGAAGGCAATCCGGGGATGGCCTCCGGGGGCAGCGGTGATCTATTGACCGGCATCATCGCCGCGCTGCTCGCCCAGGGTCACGCCCTGTCAGACGCGGCGCAACTGGGAGTCGCCTTGCATGCCGCGGCCGGTGATCAGGCCGCTCGACACGGAGAGATTGGCATGCTGGCCAGCGACATGCTGGGTGAGTTACGGCCCTTGTTGAACGAAGGATGCGCGGATGTTGAGTCTTGAGTTGAGGGGGGAGACCGCACAGGTGGCCTTTGGCAGCAAGCTGGCCGAATGCTGTCCGGCCCCTTGTGTCATCCATCTGCAGGGGGATCTCGGGGCGGGCAAGACCACCCTGGTTCGGGGATTTCTGCGTGGTCTGGGATACCGGGGAAACGTCAAGAGCCCGACCTACACCCTGCTCGAACCCTATGAATTGCAGGCGTGCAATTGTTACCATTTCGACCTCTATCGGCTGGCCGATCCGGACGAGCTGGAATACCTGGGCATTCCGGACCTGCTGGATGGGCGTGCGATCCTGTTGGTGGAGTGGCCGGAGCGGGGGGGCGGTTTACTGCCAGCGGCGGATCTGTTGATCGATCTGCGGCACGTCGGACGGGCACGGCGGCTTGCGCTCATGGGTAAGACACCCGTTGGTGAGAGGATCATCCGGCAGATGCAGGGGTTCAAACCAAGCGATTTCGTGGGATAAGCCGGGTTGCAAGATCAGAGGATGTATTAAGTTATTGTCCTATGTGACGGTTTAATTTGGAAAAAAATTTATTTCATGCTATTTTTTAGCTGATTGTCTCTGTCTGAGCTGGGAAGAAAAATGAAGAAGGTCGTCTCTTTATTGATGCTTCTGATGATATGGAGCCTGCCCCTGGAGGCCAAATTGTCGCAGGTCGGCAGTCTGCGTATCTGGTCAGCTCCGGATCATGTTCGGCTGGTGTTCGACGCCGATTCCCTGATCGATCATAAGGTCTTTACCCTCGAGGACCCGCACCGGGTCGTACTGGATTTGAAAAACACGCGGATTCCCAAGCACCTTCCCAAGCCCGAGGCGGACAATAAATTCATCCGCATGTTGCGCAGTGCCCCACGTAACAAACAGGATGTGCGGGTGGTTCTCGACCTACACCGGGCGGTCAAGCCCAAGAGCTTCCAGCTGAAACCCAATCGTCAGTATGGTCACCGTCTGGTCATCGATCTTTACGATAAAAGTGGCTCAGCGGCCAAGCGTTCTAGCAAACCGGTCAAGTCGGTCGAGGATGTCGGCCAACGGGATGTGGTGATTGCCATCGATGCAGGACACGGGGGCGAAGATCCCGGTGCCCGGGGTAGGCATGGTACCTACGAAAAGGACGTGGTGTTGGCTATCTCGCGCCATCTGGTGCGCATGATCAACCAGAAAAAAGGTATGAAGGGGGTATTGATTCGAGACGGTGACTATTATCTCGGCCTGCGCAAGCGCATCCGCAAGGCCCGCCAGGCCCGGGCGGATCTGTTTGTCTCCATTCACGCCGATGCGTTTCGCGATCCCAAGGTCAGAGGTTCTTCGGTCTATACCCTGTCACGTTCCGGGGCCTCCAACGAGGCGGCCCGTTGGTTGGCGGAGAAAGAGAACAGCGCCGATCTGGTGGGTGGTGTCTCCCTCGAGGACAAGGACGATACCCTTGCCTCGGTACTCCTGGATCTCTCTCAGATCGGTACGCTGGAGGCCAGTTCCGCAGCAGCCGACAGGGTGCTACGCGAGCTGAAGAAACTTGGCAAGACTCACAAGCGCCGGGTCCAGCAAGCCGGTTTCGTGGTCCTTAAATCCCCCGATATCCCCTCCATGCTGGTGGAGACCGCGTTTATTTCCAACCCGGACGAGGAACGGCGGCTGAAATCACCCAAACACCAGAAACGCGTGGCCAAGGCCCTGCTGGAGGGGATCAGCAGCTACTTCGAGTATCAGCCACCTCCCGGCACCTGGTTGGCCGCCCAGCAGATGAAGAAGCTGGCCAAGCGTCATGTGATTGCCCGCGGCGATACCCTCAGCGAGATCGCCAAGCACTACCAGGTCAGTCTCAACCGGCTGCGTTCGGCCAATGACCTGACCGGTGACCGGATCCGCATCGGACAGGTGCTGCGGATTCCCGGGAGTTGATCGCAGGGCGGCGTCTTATCTGGCCCATTCTCCGTCGGGGTGGCACAATACCTGATTGATGTTGTGTTTCGTCATCCCGATCAGCCTTATTCACCGCGCCAGTCACTTCCCGCATGCCGATCAAGACCCTGCCTATTCAACTGGTCAACCAGATAGCCGCTGGTGAGGTCGTCGAGCGTCCGGCAGCGGTGGTCAAGGAACTGTTGGAGAACAGCTTGGACGCCGGGGCCAAGCGTATCGATGTAGAGGTCGAGCAGGGCGGGGTCAAGCTGATCCGGGTCAGAGACGGCGGGCAGGGCATCTCCAGGCAGGAGTTGGCATTGGCCTTGAGCCGCCACGCCACCAGCAAGCTAACCTGTCTCGAGGACCTGGAGGCGATACGCAGCATGGGCTTCCGGGGCGAGGCCTTGCCCAGTATTGGTTCGGTCTCACGTCTGAGCCTGGTCTCCCGCACGGCTGATGCAGAAATGGGCTATGTGCTCGAGGTTGAGGGCGGGGTCGAGAGTGACTCGCCCAGACCCGCGGCACACAACATCGGCACCTCGGTCACGGTCCGAGACCTCTTCTACAATACGCCGGCCAGACGCAAGTTCCTGCGTACCGAAAAGACCGAGTTCAAGCATATCGAACTGCTGATGCATCGCTTGGCCCTGGCCAGATTCGATGTGGGATTCAGCCTGCAACACAATCAGCGGCGGGTGTTCAATCTGCTGCCCTGCCAGGAGCGGATCGACCGGGAACGGCGGATCGCCGAGCTCTTGGGTACGTCCTTTCTCGAACAGGCCTTGTATATCGAGCACGAACTCTCCGATTTTCGATTGAGCGGCTGGATCGCCCGACCGGCCTATTCCCGCGCCCAGGCCGACACGCAATATTTCTACGTCAACCAGCGGATGGTTCGGGACAAACTGGTCGCTCATGCCGTACGCCAGGCCTTTCAGGATGTCATGTTTCATGGCCGTCATCCGGCCTATGTGCTCTATTTAGAATTGGATCCCCACAGGGTCGACGTGAATGTGCATCCCACCAAACACGAGGTGCGTTTTCGCGACGGTCGTTCCGTACACGATTTTCTGTATCGCGCACTGCACCGGGTATTGGCCGAGACCAGGCCTCAGTCAACGGACTCACTCGAGTCAGGGGCATCTCAACCGATCCCACAAGAGTTCCAGGATGACCGGAAAGCCCCCGCAGCAGCTCGGCAGCCAAGCCCGGCGATGCCCCTGCAAACCCAGCAGGTGCTCGATTGGCGGATTGCGGAACGCCCCTCCAGCTATCTCGCAAGCTACCGGGCTCAAAAGCCGGTAGCCGCTTCTCCAGGGGATGATGAGGCGGAGCATCCCCTCGGTTATGCCCTGGGGCAACTCCAGGGTGTCTACATCCTGGCACAGAACCGAGAGGGTCTGGTGCTGGTGGATATGCATGCCGCCCACGAGCGGATTACCTATGAACAATTCAAACAAACCTATCACGGTTCGGGGATCACCCGACAGCCCCTGTTGATGCCGCTTACCGTTGCGGTCACCAGCCGCGAGGCGGAATTGGCGGAGGCTTCCTCGGAGCTGCTGTCCGAGATCGGTATCGAGGTATCGAGACTGGATCGTGACCGCTTGGCAGTTCGGGGCATCCCGGCCCTGCTGCACGGGGCGGATGCGGAGCGGTTATTGCGGGATCTACTTGCGGATTTGACAGAGTTCGGCAGTAGTGAGCGGATCCGTGCGGAGATCGACAAGGTGCTGGCCACCATGGCCTGCCACGGCTCGGTGCGCGCCAATCGGCGGCTGAGCCTGGACGAGATGAACGCTCTGCTGCGGGACATGGAGCGCACGGAACGCGCGGATCAATGCAATCATGGACGTCCCACCTGGATTCAACTGAGCATGGCAGAGCTCGATCGTCTCTTTCTCAGAGGGCGCTGATGAACCATCCGCAGGCGCTGCCTCCCGCGGTGTTTCTCATGGGACCGACCGCTTCGGGTAAGACGGATCTGGCGGTCAGGCTGGTGGAGAGACTGCCGCTGGAGATCATCAGTGTGGATTCCGCTCAGGTCTATCGAGGCATGGATATTGGTTCGGCCAAGCCCTCTCAGGAGATCCTCCAGCAAGCCCCGCACCGCCTCATCGATATTCGTGATCCAGAGCAAACCTACTCGGCCGCAGAGTTCCGCAGAGATGCCCTGGCCGCCATGCGGGACATCACCGCGGCGGGTCGGGTTCCATTGCTTGTCGGGGGCACCATGCTCTACTTTCGGGCCCTGGAACAGGGTTTGTCAGAGCTGCCGAAGGCCGATCCCGGGTTGCGTTCCAGACTGGAGGAAGAGCTGTGTAACTTTGGTCTGCCCAGGCTGCATCAACGGTTGGTGGCACTGGATCCACTCGCCGCTAGCAGAATTCACCCGAATGATCCGCAAAGGACCATGCGCGCCCTGGAGGTCATCGAGCTGACCGGGCGGCGCCTCTCCGAGATACAGGAGGCCGATCCTGGCCAGGCATTGCCGTACCGCCTGGTGAAGCTGGTGTTGGCGCCTGACAACAGGGCCATCCTCCACCGGCG
>JASJBU010000110.1 GCA_030066355.1 Gammaproteobacteria bacterium
AAACCATGGTTGCATCGACGAAGCTTGGTCATCGTCGAGAATCGAATCATTTAATGCAAAGCAATACTGATTCCGGACGGGCAGGTGAGACAGCCACCCTCAATCTTTTTGGCTGAAGAGCATCACCCGACTGACGATCCAGTTCTGCAAGCTTGAAGCAGAGATCAGGTCAGTGACAACCTCCCTCTCGTCTTCAATGTTTCTGAGCGCAGGCTGATCGATTTAGTGTGATACTTGTAAACGAGACGCTTTGCCCTGCTCACAGGATTTGTACGACCACCCAGAACAGTGTCAGCGAAGGCGTTGAACTCTGGTCAGCCGCCCCATCAAGGTAGTGAGACGCATCCAGTTTAGCGGATCTATACAGAACCTTTACTACTCTCCATAGACCTGCACACTGATCCTACGTTTTCGAGGTCCATCCAGTTCATACAGCATGACAGACTGATACAGACCCAACACCAACTCGCCCGCAGCAAGCGCAATGACTTCGGAACTACCCAACAACATGGCTGCCAGATGCGAGTGGGCATTCTCCGGTTCATCCTCGGGACAATCCCTTAAAGCAATATCATTATGTAGATAGCGGTTAGTGGGTGGAATGAGCCGTGTCAGAAAGGTTTTAACATCCTCCACCAGGCGCTCTTCTCGCTCATTGATCGCGATCGCCGTGGTGGTGTGTTGCGAAGTCACCGTGACAAAGCCGTCTTTGATCCCAGACTGGCCGATGGTCTCCTGAAGTTCCGGCATGATGTCGTGTAACGAAATCCCTTTGCCGGTTTCAAGCTCGATAAACGTTGATTGTCTTTTCATCTCCATCCTTTTCTTTCATAAAGTCATCAGCAGACTATACAATATCGTGCCAGATTGAGGCTGAAAATCCACGGTGCTCAGTGCTGCGAGACTAGGCAGAAGTTTATGGAAAATGAGTATATTCTAACGATTTCCCTGTGAGGATCGATTTGATATTGACGCCCGTCGTACTCAGTAAGATCAAACCAGTCGGCTATGGCCTCACGGCCCTGTTTATCGCCACCTACCTGTCAGCCGAACCGTTGTTTGATGCCCATATGCACTACAACGCAGCAGATGCCGCGTACTACAGCCCGCAAAAGATCATACAGATACTCGAACGAAGTGAAATCAAGCAGGCCGCAGTCACCAGCACCCCCGCACATCTCGTCAAGCAACTCTATCAGCAGGCTCCGGATCGTATCCTTCCCCTGCTTGGTGTCTACCGAACCCTCGATGACAAATCCCACTGGCCGCAAGATACAAGCCTGCCGGAACGTCTTGAGGCGGAACTGGTAACTGGTGGTTGGCGAGGTATTGGAGAATTGCACATCTTCGCCAAAGACCGTCATAGCCCGGTATTTCGTCACATCGTTGAACTGGCCGAGCAATATAAACTGCCGCTGTTGCTGCACACGGACCCGGCGGTCATCGACAGGGTTTACGACATCGCACCTGTACAACCGGTAATCTGGGCACATGCCGGTACCTTTCCCTATCCCGACCTGTTGGCAGACTACCTGCAACGCTATCCGGCATTGTCGCTCGATCTCTCGGTACGCGATGAGCGTATCGCCCCGGATGGCGAAATACGCGATGAGTGGTATGACCTGTTTGTCAACTTCCCGAACCGTATCATGATCGGCATTGATACCTACAGTCTGTCACGCTGGGATAACTACGCCGAGCTGGTAGAGAAGACACGTCAATGGACCAGTCAACTACCCGATGATATCGCTTCACGGCTGACCCATGCCAACGCGGCGGCAGTATTCAATGTGGTGCCGGAGCAATGATGTCCAGATCCAAGAGAGAAAACTCATGGTGAATAAGTATCGCAGCGCACCCTGGCCGTCAATCCAAACCCCACCGGGGATTCCGTTCATCATTGGAAACGAAGGAGCCGAGCGGTTCAGTTTTTACGGCATGCGTGCCATTCTGGTAGTGTTCATGACCCAGTACCTCATGGATGCTTCCGGTGAACTCGCCCTGATGAGTGAGGAGCAGGCCAAAGGCTGGTTTCATCTCTTCGTGTCGGCTGTCTATGTTTTGCCCCTGCTGGGAGCGTTGCTCTCTGATGGACTGCTTGGGAAATACCGAACCATCATTGTACTTTCCATTGTGTATTGTTTTGGCCATTTGGTACTGGCTATTGACCACACCCGTTTGGGCCTTGCCATCGGCCTGGCCTTGATCGCCATCGGCTCAGGAGGAATCAAACCCTGTGTCTCGGCGCATGTCGGTGATCAATTCGGACCCAGCAACCAACATCTGCTGAGCAAGATATTTGGCTGGTTCTATTTCTCCATCAATTTTGGTGCCTTTTTATCCATATTGGCCACCCCCTGGCTGATGGAGGTATACGGTCCGTCTCTGGCTTTTGGTGTTCCCGGGGTATTGATGCTGATCGCTACCCTGGTATTTTGGTCCGGACGGTATCGGTTTGTTCATATTCCGCCCGGCGGAAAGCGTTTCATCAAAGAGGCACTCAGCGGCGTCGGATTGAAAGCCCTGGGACGTCTGAGCCTTATCTATGTATTCGTCGCCATGTTCTGGGCACTGTTCGACCAAACAGCATCCGCCTGGGTGTTACAGGCTCAGCACATGGACAGGGAGATCCTGGGAATCGAGATATTGCCCGCCCAGATACAAGCGGCCAATCCCTTGTTGGTAATGCTGTTGATTCCACTGTTTTCTTATGTGATTTATCCGTACATCAACCGTTTCTACACGCTGAATGAATTGCGCAAGATCGCGATAGGCCTATTTCTTACCGTAGCCGCGTTTGCTATTCCTACCGGTTTACAAATCACTATCGACAGTGGCGGCACCCCACACATTGCATGGCAGTTACTCGCCTACTTAGTGCTGACTTCAGCAGAGGTGATGGTCTCTATTACCTGCCTTGAGTTTTCCTATACGCAAGCCCCCAAAACCATGAAGTCGTTTGTCATGGCATTTTTCATGATGTCTGTCGCAGCCGGCAACCTGTTCACCAGCGCGGTGAATTTCTTGATTCAGAATGATGATGGCAGTAGTAAACTCGCCGGTGCTGAATATTATTGGTTTTTTACCTTGATGATGTTGTTCACTGCCGTGTTGTTTACCCTGGTCGCAAGATTCTACAGGGGCCAGACTTATATCCACGAAGAACTTCCCGAAGCCATGCCGGGAAGGGACTGAACCGGGGATCATGGGCTTGGTTATGCAGGGCCTGATGACACTATGCGCAATGCAGCCCCACCGAGTCGGCAATAAAAACCCCAGCCGGCCTACCGGTTGGGGTTTTTGGGCATCATCCGTAATGACGCTAGGATCTGGCGAATCTTCGCAGCACCTGGAGCCAAGTCTAGTCAGCATCCATGGGAACATTTGTAACAAACTGTAAAATCTGGATGAGTGGAGGGGAGCATCGTAGACGCCAAGACCCTACCCAGCCTGCCGAGTGGTCCAAAGCTTGACCCACCAATCACTACCAGCCCGAAGAAGCTATTCCAGTCATTGCTTTCTTTTATCGTAAACGATTGTAATTTCATCCAATTCCGCCACAGACCAAGTAGAATTACTGGTAGATTACCCTCAACAACCAACATGCAGAACGGCAGGACAGAAAGAAAAGCCTTGATAGTATCAAGTTAGCCTCGTGCATACCGAACCTTCTGAACAGTGAACAGGTTCAGAATGTGCGCAAAGACAAGAATACCGTGAAACCGCGCTGAAACTGAAAGGACATGGTGAAAACAATAATGCCAATAATCTTGCGGTCTGGGGCAGCATGCGTTATCGCTTGCCTATTGATCATAGACCATGCGCAAGCCCAGCAGCCAGAGTGGATCTATATCGTCACCGAACACGACACCTTGTGGAATTTGAGTGAGAAATATTTCCCGAACGTCCACTATTGGAAAAAATTCAAGAAGCTCAACAGCATCTCCCACCCAAAGCGAATCAAACCCGGAACCCGGTTACGCGTCCCTCTGGCCTGGCTGAGTGAACAGGCGGTGCCTGCGAAGATAGTGGCTGCAAGGGGTGATGTCGAGCTGATCTCAGCAAAGTCCTCGATGAATCGCGACTCGTTGGTGGGTATTGCGGTTCACCTGGGAGACCGTTTACAGACGGGGCCCTCAGCAAGTGCCGCTGTGGAATTCGCAGACGGCACCATCATCACGCTTCACCCGCAGACGACCATGCTATTCGATCATCTGAGCGCATACAGCGATACCGGGATGGTGGATTCCCGGTTGAGGCTGAGCAACGGTCGGGTGGAAATTCGAGCCAAACCTGCGGCTGGACCGGGATCCCGTTTTGAGATTCACACACCCTCGGCCGTGAGTGCGGTCCGCGGAACCGAATACCGCGCAGCAACCCAGGATAATGGCATTACTTCATGGATCGAAGTACTCGAGGGTGCGGTGGCCGCAACCGGAGGCGACACGACGACCTTGGTACCGGCTGAATTCGGCACCAGGGTCGTATTGGGTGAACCGCCTGTACCCCCCCGACCGCTGCTCAGAGCACCGCGCCTGAATCCGATTCCGGAAAAGATCCGCCGTAGCAACTGGCCCCTGACCTGGCAGTCCTTGAAAGGTGCGACGCACTACCAGATCGAGGTCTCTACTGAGGCCGACTTTTCCCTGATCGACTGGGAAAGCAGGTCCGAAAACACCCGCACACCACTGCCTGACCTGGCCGATGGCCAATACTTTATGCGGGTGCGGGGTATCGACGAATTGGGCATCGCGGGCCTCAACCAGGTCTTGGCTGTGGAAATCGACGCCCGGCCGCAGCCCCCCGCCCCCTTAAAACCGGTCGATGGCGCCCTGCTGAGAGGCACGGTGCCTACGCTGCACTGGACCCGTTCCGCAGAGGCCAGCCATTATCGATTACAACTGGCCACCGATGAGCATTTCGAAGAGCCTGTCATCGATCGATCCGGGCTCAGCACCGTCACCTACGAACCGCCCGACATAAAGCCAACGACCTATCACTGGCGGCTGGCCAGTATCAGCACCAGCGGCGAACAAGGTCCTTTCGGCCCTTCACGCTCGTTTCAAGTCAAACCGGCTCCAGCCCAACCCAGGATCACCCTGGATGCCGGTGAGAATAGGGTACGGGCATCATGGCAGACCGGTGCAGAGGGACAAAGCTATCAGGTACAGATCGCCGATGATCCCCAATTCAACCATCTGCTGCTCGACAAACTCATTGGAACAAATCAGATCGAGGTCTCTCAGGTCAAGGGTAGGGTGCGTTACCTGAGGGTTAGAATCGTCGAAGCCGATGGTTATCTGGGCCCATGGGGTGCGGTACAGAAGATCGACCCACTGCCGGACAGGGGCTGGGTGGCCGTGTTGCTGAGCGGCCTGGTCGTCCTGCTGCTGTTGTAAATCATGACTGGCAAACGGCTCTTCATACATTCACGTCGCCTGTTGCCGGGCCTGGCGCTGATGTTGGCCACGACCTTCCTGTTGATCAGCAATCTCCCGGAACGGCTCGACCTGGTGCTCTACGATTCGCTCCTGAGATTTCAGTATCGAGCTCCCAGCGAAGAGGTCGTGATCGTCACCATCGACGAACCCAGCCTGGATCAACTCGGGCGCTGGCCCTGGTCGCGCAGGGTCCATGCGGTGCTCCTGGACATCCTGACAGAGCACGGGGTACGCAGCGTCGGATTCGATATTCTGTTTGCCGAACCTGAACTGGATGATCCCGATGCGGACATCCTGTTCTCGCAAGCCATGGCCAGAAACGGACGGGTGGTGCTTGCCATTGCACCCGGCCATGGCACCCCCGGGAGATTGATCACGGAGATCCTGCCGATTCCATTGTTTGCAGACAATGCCGCGGCACTGGGGCATGTGGACTTCGAACTCGACGTGGACGGCGTTACCCGCAGCGTTTATCTCAGGGCCGGCCTGGGAAATCCTCACTGGCCCGCGTTCAGCCTCGCCTTGGCGGAGCTGGTTAAACCCGATCTGGACACCGAGGGTCTGGCAGTGCGTAACCAGGCAGGTGAAGATTCTGCCCGGAAGTCCGGCTGGGTCAGAAGTGATCTGATCCTCACCCCTTTTTCCGGCCCTATCGGTCACTTCAGGGAGATTTCCTACATCGATGTACTCTCCGGCAATGTACCGCAGGAGGTCCTGCAGGACCGCATCGTCCTGATCGGCTCGACCGCGAGTGGACTGGGTGATGCACTGGCCACCCCGGTATCCTGGGATCACCGCCGTATGCCAGGCGTGGAGATGAACGCCCATGTGCTCAACGCCATCCTCACCGACAGCCAGATCCTGCCCCTGTCCCCACGTATCAGGCTCCTCCTGAACCTGGGCTTTATGGCCGCCCTCTACCTGGCCTTCCTGTTGCTGCCGAGTCGATTTTCCCTGCTGGTGCTGGTCGTGGGGGCGGGCACGGTGATCCTGACCACGATCATCCTGCTGGTGGGTCTGCAGCGTTGGTTTCCACCAGTCATTCTGTTGTTGGTGCAGGGGCTCTCCTATCCTCTGTGGAGCTGGTACCAACTACAGACCGCATCCCGCGCCATCAAACAACTGGAACACAGGATCCGTCACCAGGCACGACACGACCCGGTTACCCGCCTGCCCAACCGGGAGATGCTCCAGGAAAGCCTGCAACGTTTCGTCACCCGGGCGCAGATACGCAACTGCTCTCTGGGCTTGCTGATCATCAGCCTGGATCGATTCCGGCAGATCAACAACAGCCTGGGCCTCAAGGGTGGTGACCTGTTGCTGCATGGCGTGGCGGAACGGTTGCGCAAAGTGGTGCGTGACGATGACATCGTGGCGCGAATCAGTGGCGATGAATTCGCCATCCTGATGGCGGATCTGCAAGGTGAAAGCCCCGTGATCGACATGGCCGGCCGACTGGCGGTCATTTTCCATCAGCCCATTGAAATCAATGGTCAGCAATTCTTTCTGTCACCCAGCATCGGCGCCAATCTCTATCCGCATGGCGGCGCCGACAGTGACAGCCTGCTGCACAATACCTACACCGCGATGCAAAAGGCGAAGAGTGACAAGACCAAGGATTTCTGGGTGTATGACACAGGGATAAGGACGGAGATATTGGCCCAGTCCAATCTGGAAAACACCATGCGGTTCGCCCTGCAACACAACGAATTCGAGCTCTTCTACCAACCGCAGGTCATTGCAGACAGCGGACGGGTCATCGGAGTGGAGGCCCTGATCCGCTGGCGTCACGGCGAACGAGGTCTGATTCAACCCTCGGAATTCATACCGCTGGCGGAGGCCAATGGCCTGATCGTTCCGATCGGCAGATGGGTGTTGGAAGAGGCCTGCCGAGAGGCGCAACAATGGCGGCGAGACGGCATGGCGGAGATCAGCGTAGCGGTGAATCTCTCCGCCGTACAATTCAACCACCCCAATCTGGTCGAGAGTGTTGCGGAAATCCTCAAAGGTTCGGGGCTACCTGCACATCTGTTGGAATTGGAGCTGACGGAGACCGCCTTGATGCAGGATATGCATTCCGCGGCCAGGACCCTGAAGGACCTCAAGGCGCTGGGCGTGCAACTGGCGATCGATGACTTTGGCACCGGTTACTCCTCGTTGAGCTATCTCAAGAGCTTTCCCATGGACAGAATCAAGATCGACCGCTCCTTCATCTACGAGCTCGATGCGAATTCGGAGACGGCGGAGATCACCCTGGCGATCATCGACATGGCGCACCGCCTCAAACTGGATGTCATTGCGGAGGGTGTGGAAACCCCAGACCAACGAGCATTCTTAAGTCATCACCACTGCGACCAATTGCAGGGTTTTCTCTTCGGCCGCCCTGTTCCCGCCGCAGAACTGACAGAGATCTTGAAGTCAGGCGCAGACCTGAGGCTGAGCACACAAGAGGTTTGAGAATCGGAGAGAGTGAGATATTCACCAGCTTCGCTCTAAAATGGTGCAGCTCACCCAAAACCGCATCAATGAGTGACCTATTCAACAGCAGGCATGTCTATCGGCCCACTCGCAATCCTCAATACTACGGCTCTATTCGGGCCGTACATGTTGGACTGGTATTTGCTTAATCATTCTCAAAGAGACTCAAGAGGATACCGACATGTTGACATTCGATCTGACCAGCGGCCGACTTATCGAAGCCGATACGGATACTCAGGAAAGGCCTGGCGACACCCAGCTCGAACCCTTTAGGCCAGCAGTGGAAAGCCGGTTGCAGCTGGTGGAGGCCGGCCGTGCGGAGCCCGTCAAATACCCTCCCGCAGTCGTTGCTGCGGCCGCCGGGTGGTTTCAACTGGACTGAACCCAGCTCGACTGCACTGAGCTTGATTGGCTCAGTGGTGTGTCACCAGTTTCACCGGCTCCGCATCACCCAAGAGCCTGTGAAACTGTTCTCCAGACACCCTGACGAGATGTTCATGATCACCCGACTCGAAGAAGACCTCGGGTTGATGCAACAGGCTGGTGTCGACCAGGGTGAGCAGCCGATAGGCCGTGCCCAGGGGAGGAATCGCCCCTCGTTCGCAATCCGGAAATAGCGAGACCAGCTCCTGTTCTGTGGCCAGACCCACATCATCGCCGAGATAGTGATGCAGTTTGCCCAGATGGACATGATCATCGGAAGGGACGACGACCATCATGTACTCATTATCCTGTTTCACGATAACCGCCTTGGCCAGATGACCGCTGGTCACATGCGCGGCCTCTGCGCTTGACACGCTTGACATGGTATGGGCATGGGAAACCAGCTCATAATCGACCGAGCGTCCTTCGAGATAGCTTTTAACGGTACTGGCGATACTCATGGCATGCCTCCGATTGGGTAGACGGTTCAAAGAGCTACTGTGGGGTTAAAAAGGCTGATTCGCAAACCCGTCGGGCTTTACAACATCGAATCCTGCCCCAATGCGGATATATCCATTCTAGCCCATGCCTTTTACACAGAGATTGTTTATGCCCCTCATGAGACTAAGGTTGGATAAGCACAACACAGTACAGGCGCACCTATGGATCAAGGTCAGCACACGTTGTGAGAGTCAGACACTCGCCAGTACTAGCGGACAATACCCCCGTTCGGGAGCTTAGGATAGAGGCCGATACGGTTTCAAGGCGGGTTGACGCCCGCCTGATGACCAAAGGATACTTGAGAAAATCTATAATAAGATTTAGAGCCACCTATAACCATAAAGACACCGTTCTTATTGCACCATGTCACATGATGTGTTCATTTCCTACGCCAGCCAGGATAAGGCGGTTGCCGATGCTCTGTGCGCTGAACTCGAGTCCGGAGTTACTCGCTGCTGGTACGCGCCCAGGGATGTGCTTCCCGGTAAACCCTATGGAGAGGCACTCGCCGACGCGATCGATGCCTCGAACGTCATGGTGCTCGTCTTTTCCGGTCACTCCAATGCGTCCCCGCAGGTCATGCGCGAGGTGGAGCGAGCGGTACGCAATCATATCCATATCGTTCCGTTTCGTATCGAGGATATCAAGCCAACCAAGGCCCTGGCCTATTTCGTCGATGGACTGCACTGGCTCGATGCCATCACTCCGCCGCTGGATCAACACATCGAACAATTGGCTGACACTATTCGTAAATTGCCGCCGCGCGTAGATCGACAGGCTGACTTGTCGGTCACTGAACCCGTCACCCACCGGGTTCAGCGTCTTCGAGTAGCGGTCGGCCATGGCAACAAATTAATATCCAACTGGTCATTTGCCGCCATTGCAGTCGCGCTGGTCGCATTGGTTGCTATCGTGTTTCGCTGGAGCAACCTTGATTCGACGGTGGAGGTTGATACATCGTTAAAGATCGAGACGCCGGCTGAGATCACGATCGGCGGTAAGAAGTTTCTCGAGTCCAGTCTACTGGTCGAGATGATGGCCAAGGTTATCGAATTCGATCATCCGCAGGTGATTGTGAAACGGCGGCATTACGATGGCGAATCGGTGGACATGTTTGTAGCGCTTCAGTATGGCAAGATCGACATGTACCCGGAATACTCTGGAACCTTGCTTGCTCAGCACCTGGGTCTGGAGTCCGATAAATACCGCACCCCAAAAAACCACGAGCGTGATGCCTTAAATGACTGGTTAAAACGACACGGGTATTCGAACAGACTGACCTGGTTGAGCAGCTTCGGAATCGACAATCCCTTTGTGCTCGTCATGCTCAGAGAGCGAGCTGATGCACTGGGCTTGATTGGGGCTGATGGTGAGGCCAGCATTGCCGGCCTCGCCAAACAGAGCCGGGCTTTGAGATTCGCCGGAACCTTCAGCTTTTCCGACCGTAGTGATGGAGCCGATTTTCTAAGAAAATACAATCTGCAATTTAAAGGAAAACCCGCAATCATCGATCATGAGCAAAAGTATGAAGCCTTGCTCAACAAAGAAATGGATGTCACTGATGGCTATGCCAGCGACCCACAACTGGTGTTGCGCAAGAATCAGGACTTCATCGCCCTGAAAGATGTCTTACCTGACGGGCAGCCGTTCTTTCCACCCTATCTTGCGGCCCCCCTGGTGCGTAACAAGGTACTTTCGCCGCAGATCGCGCAATCGCTGAATCGCTTGCAAGATCAGATCGAAAACGACGACATGGCGTCGTTGATCGCCGAGGCGATCGATAGGGGAATAGATAAGTCAGATCTGCGTACAGATCGAGAGGCTCAGGCCGCGCTCAAGGGAATCGTCAGCGAATTTCTCGTTCGCAAGGGTGTGATTCAAAGCTCGGATCCTGCTCAAAGTGACCCGAAAGGCGAGCCAGGGACCAACGGGCAGAGCCTGGTGCTGGTCAAGCCTAAGAACGGCCAACAGGTGCTAGGTCGCTTAAGATATGAATGGCAACCAGTCCACCCCAGTCTAGGGGAGGTTCTCTATGTCATCGAACGCAAGTCTGGCAACGGATACCGTGATTCTGGCGTCGCGCGTCGGCCGGCGTATATCGAGGACGAACTGATTGGTGAGATCAGCTGGCGTGTATACGCGCAGAAACCGGACGGGAGCAAAGTGGGCGAGCCCAGCCCCTGGTGGACGACGCATCGCTATCCCGATTCCCTGAGCCGAGTGCTCGCCACCGGTACGGTGACCGTCGGGGTGGGCAAGGATGATGAGCTCTTCGTTAACGAGACCGAAGAACGATTGACCGGCCTCGAGATCGAGCTGTTGCGTAGATACTTCGATTCCCTGTTGAAATCGCACCAACGCGGTCCTGGAGTTCGGCTGACCAATCGGCCGGCGGAATGGGGTGACCGCTACTTTACCTTGCTCAGAGAAGATCAAGGGGTCGATATTCTGGCCTCACGAATATCGATCACCCGCGAACGAGAACAGAAGTACAACATCCGCTTTACTCGACCGATCATCCGTTATCCGCAGTCCATCATCACCCGCAAGGGCGTTGACCTGTTCAAAGACGGCAGGCTGGTTATCACCCGGCTCGGCGCTCAGGCTGATACGACTAACGAGGAGCTCGGAATGGCGCTTCTGCGACTGGCAAACTCTGAGGTCAAGGTCATGCAGGCAGATGACAGTTCGGCATGTGCAGATTCAGCTTGCCTGGTGCTGTGGAGCGGTCACTTGTCCGATATCGAATCCATCAAGGCGGTTCATTATGGGGATATCGATGGGCTGATCGCCGACAAGCCCTATGCGCATTTCCTGGTACATAACGACGCTGTGGGAAATCTGGACATCGTCGATGTCACACAAGACAAGGTTGAGGGTATTCCTGTCCAGTGCGAAGCCATCGGTTTTGCCACACGCGAAATGGATAGCCAGTTGCGTGAACAACTCAACCAAGCGATTGAGGCAAACCCGGCCTATCGAACCGAATACGAGCGACAGGTCCTGGCCGGAATGGAAACCGGCACGAACGGTCTCTCCAGCGGCTGCGAAACGACCCGACAAACCTCGGATAGACTAAGCGGGATACCAGAGTCTGCAACAAGGAACATGGAATGAAAAGATGGGCATACGGCGCAATGCCCTGTGGTTAATGCGCCTTTCGCGGGCTTGTACCGTTTCACACAGTAACCAGCTTTGCGACTTCGCCCATTACACCACTGCAGTTTGTCGAATCGCCTGTTTGATGGTCGGTATCGATGGAGGTGCAACGCTTAGTTTCGTGATGCCGCAGGCCAGGATGTTGGGGACATAGGCCTCACGACTGGCCAACTCGCCGCAGATCGACAGGGGCATCTCGGGCACAGCCTCATGTACGGTCCTGAGCTGTTTGAAGATAATCGCTTGGCTGTCTTTGTAATAGGCATCGACTGCCGCGTTCTCCCGATCCACGGCAAAGGTGTACTGGGTCAGGTCGTTGGTACCGAAACTCATGAAGTCCGCATATTGCGCAATTTCGGCAGCCATCATGACCGCCGCAGGGGTCTCGATCATGGCACCGAGCTTCGGCATGCAGGTAATCTGGTTGCGTGCGGCGGCATTCGTCAGGGCCTTCCTGACCTGCCGTAAGTCGTCCGGCAGAGTCACCATAGGGACGATGACATGCAGGTCGAAATCGCCGCATAAATTGAGCAGGGTCTTCAATTGAGTCAACAGAATGTCCGGGTACTCGAGCAGAAAGCGCACACCGCGGCGGCCCAGAGAGGGATTGATCTCTCTGAACGACTCCAGAAAAGGCAAGGGCTTGTCCGCCCCGATATCGAGCAGTCTGACATAGACGGGCAGTCCTCTGGCAGGCACGAGGGTATCGTACATCTCATCCATTAACTCTTCGCAATCGGGCGGTTCCTGGCGGCCCAGATAGACCCGCTCGATGCGGTACAGACCGATGCCCTCCGCACCATTGCGCATGGCTTCGAGGGTGTCTTCCGGGCTACCCACATTGGCCAGGACGTTGATGGTCTGCCCGTTGCGGGTGACCGCCGGCTCCCTGGCCTGGCGTCGGGCCTTTTGGCTGGCCTGTTCCTGCTGCTGTTGTCTGGCCTTGAAGTTGGTCTTTTGCAGTGGCTCCGGATTGACGATGACTTCAGCCGCATCGGCATCCACCAACACCTCATCACCTGGCGCAAGCAATTCGACCACATCGTTGATGCCCGAGACACAGGGCAGACCGATTTCATGGGCGAACAAGGCGGCATGAGAACCCTGTCCAGCGGCCTCGAGGATCGCGGCCGAGGTATTGCGACGCGCCAGATAGACCGTATCGGAAGGCAACAGGCGGGTGGCAACCAGCACACTGCCCAAGGGGATGTTTTCCAATGCATGGCCGCGCACCCCTGCCAGGGTAGAGATGAGGCGCCGTGACAGATCGCTGATGTCATCACCCTTCTGGACAGCAACATTCGCTTCCATGGAGCGAAAACGCATCTCCCAGCGGCGGAACACGCTGCTCACGGCCAGACCGGCGCTGACCAGCTCCTCTCGAATCTCCTTATAGACCTCATTCTGCAGATAGATGTCCTGCACGATCGCGATATGCGCCTGGAATACCTCAGACAGATGTTTGTCGATCTCCCGCCTCACCCGACCTGACAGACTCGCCAGGTCATCAGAGACACTCTCCACGGCACGCTCGAATCGCTGTGACTCCTCGTCGATCTGCTCTTGTTCGATGGCGTAGAACTCATCCAGACGTGTCAACACATCGCCATAGATGAACACCTTGCCCCTACCCATGCCAGGCGCCAGGGTCTTACCGCTGAGTTTATGACTTTTTCTGTGATCATCCATAAGACATGATCATAGGCGCGAGTTGAACAGGAAGCAAAGATGCTTTAAAGAAGCAGCTCTTTACAGCTTCAAACATCTTCTCGATAGGCAAAGGAACCCGGATGGCGGGTCAGACGATCCTCGAAAGGATGTATCCAATGCCAGGTTGTTAATTGTATACCGTCACCCAACCCATTCAGCGCTTCGACTGGCTCGGATAGGAAACCTCCAAAACCAGGCACTCCTCTTCACAGAAGAATGGCCCATGCACCTCCCCTGGGGGTCGGCTGGTGTAGTGACCGGCTTCCAGCCAGAGATCGAATGCCTGGTCGTATAGACGGCCTGAGATGATATAGATCTCTTCGGGATAGACATGGGACTTGCCGCCAAAGGCCTTGGTGTCGGCCCCGGCCTTGAAACGGGTCAGGCGGGTGTAATCTCCGGTCCGGTCGTCCATCGCCAGGGTCAGTTGCTCCAGCATGCCGTGCGTGTCGTCGATCGGTTCCCATTGATTGCGGTTTTCAGCCGCCAATACATTCCAGTAGGTCGCAGTAGTCTTGCTCATCGGATGTCTCCTTGATCCTTGCCGGACGAATGATGATAAAATCCCTCGTAAGCTGGGCCTAGCAGCTTGTCCCAACCTACATCAAAAACTCCTTATGCGGTCTCCCAGATTTCGTTGTCCTGTGATTCATCAGTGATGTTGATTTCTTATCGATAGTATTTCCCACCAAGCGATTTCTTGAAGCTGCTAGGTAGGATTCATCAAGTTACCAACAAAACCAGACAGGCTTGAATGGCCTCTATGCTGTAGTCCTGCCTCATCTGAATCGAAAGGTAATTGTTGCAATAACTTAGCATTGCTAGTTAGCAGTCAGCGCAAATGGCATCGACTGCACTTCACTGCTGGTAAGATAGACTGCCTTACCTGCCCCCTGTCTCTGCCTGCACGGATTGGATGGAGGTATCAATGAGCGGTAAGCAGGACAGAAGATTCATTCTCAATCTGTCTGTATAATCGGTCGCGGAATCGACCATCAACCTCGATGCCATGGATTCTAAATAAAACCCACCTGGAGACTCTACACAGATGACTACATTATTGGTACTTCTGGGTATTGCTGCCGTGATCCTAGGATACGGCATCCTGCTGTACAATAATCTGGTCAGCCTGCGTAACCGGGTGAAGAATGGGTTTTCGCAGATCGATGTACAGCTCACCCGGCGTCATGACCTGATCCCCAATCTCGTGGAAGCGGTCAAGGGTTATCTGAAGCACGAACGCGAAACCCTGGAGGCGGTCATCCAGGCTCGCAATGCCGCAGTCAGCGGCCTGCAGACCGCGGCGGCCGACCCGTCCGACCCCACGGCGATCAAGCAACTGGGCGCTGCCGAGGGAGCCCTGAACGGTGCGCTGGGACGGTTGTTCGCCCTGGCCGAGGCCTATCCGGATCTCAAGGCCAATCAGAACATGCTGCACTTCCAGGAGGAACTCACAACAACCGAAAACAAGGTCGCTTTTGCGCGTCAGGCCTTCAACGATGCGGTGATGAACTACAACAACAGCTGTGAAAGCTTCCCCGGCTCAGTCGTTGCCAACAATTTCAACTTCAGGACCGCCGAATTCCTGGAGATCGAAGCACCGGAAAAACGCGACGTGCCCAAGGTCTCCTTCTAAGTCCAGTCATCCAGGGCAGCTGACTCACCAGGACCGGATATGGATTTCTTCGAGCACCAGGCACAGGCCCAACGTCAGACCCGCTTCCTGATATTCATGTTCATCCTGGCCCTGATCGCCATCGTCATCACGGTCGATCTGGTGGCACTCACCCTGCTGGTCAATTTGGACGACCCATCCAATCAACTGATCATACCAGGCCTGCAATTGATCCAAGTACACCAGGGAGTGATCATCCTAACCAGCCTGGGTACCGTGGGATTGATCGGCATGGCCAGCCTCTATCGTATTGCCACACTTGGCGGCGGAGGCGGTAAGGTGGCGCGCAGCCTGGGCGGTACCCTTGTCTCACCCGACACCCGTGACCCGCTGCGCCGACGCCTGCTTAATGTGGTGGAAGAGATGGCCATTGCCTCCGGCGTACCGATGCCCGAGGTCTATGTGCTCGAAGAGGAACAAGGCCTGAATGCCTTTGCCGCCGGTTTCACGCCGGGCGATGCGGCCATTGCGGTGACCCGCGGCAGCCTGGAAGCCTTCAGTCGCAACGAGCTGCAGGGCGTGATCGCTCATGAGTTCAGCCATGTGCTCAACGGTGACATGCGCCTGAACATGCGCTTGATGGGCATCCTCTTCGGGATACTGGTGATCAGCCTGATTGGCCGTACCATTCTGCGCAGCCTGCGGCATGCACGCTTCCGTTCCAGCCGTTCCAGCAGCAAGGGCGGCGGAGGGGTCGCAGCAGTCGTTGCCTTGGGTGCTGCCCTGGCGGTGATCGGTTATGTCGGTCTGTTCTTCGCCCGGCTCATCAAGGCCGGCATGTCCCGTCAGCGCGAATATCTGGCCGATGCCTCGGCGGTACAGTTTACGCGTCAGACCGAGGGCATCGCCGGCGCATTGAAAAAGATCGGCTACGGTGCTTCATCGCAGATAGAGGATTCCGACGGTGAAGAGATCAGCCACATGCTGTTTGCCAATGGCCTGGGCTCGCTCTCCAGATTGTATGCGACCCATCCACCGATCGAGGAGCGCATCCGCGCCCTGGAACCCGGTTTCGATCCTGCTGTATACCTGCGTGATCAGTCCAGGCAGACACCCACCCATGAACGCGCCTCGGAGGCGGAACGCACCCAGGCCGAGCCTGATGACCGCAAGGCACGGGCACAATGGGGCCGGCTAATGGAGTCGCTGTTGATCCTCACCCCAGACGCCGTCAGCGACTCGATCGGCAATCCCCAGGACCAGCATATCCGGCACGCAGCGGAACTGCGCAGACTGATTCCCGAACAGGTCTATCAGGCCACCCAGTCACGTATCGGCGCCCTGCTCTTGACCCTGTCCTTGCTGCTGGATCGGGACAATAGTATGCGCGAACAGCAACTGGCCCATTTGTCTTCATACTTCGAAGTCGACGCACTTTCACTCATCAGGCAGTTACGCACCGAGGTAGAGAGATTGGGGCCACAGTATCGCCTGCCCCTGCTGGACATAGCCTTCCCGGCACTCAAGCAGCGTCCGAGGGAACAGATCGATGCCATGCTGAAACTGATCGATGAGCTGATCACGACTGATGGCCGGGTGGACAGCTTCGAATATTTGCTGTCACGTTCGCTTATCGCCCATTTGCATGACGCCGAACGCCCGCAGCGAACAACCACAGGACGCGGTGGCAAACTGGTGAACAGCCTCGAGGAGTTGCATACCCTATTTTCGGTGCTTGCCCGGTTGGGCCACGAGCAGGGTGATGCTGCTGCGCGCGACGCCTATCAGGTCGGCATGCTTAGCCTGCTACCGAACTCCATCGACTGGCCGGAGTATAATCCGCCTGAAAAGTGGGTAGAGAAAATGGACGCAGCCCTGGAAAGGCTTGACGGGCTGCCTGTAGTGGCCAAGGAAGAATTGGTCAAGGCGTTGACCGTGACAATTTCACACGATGCCAGAGTCACAGTCGGTGAGGCTGAACTGCTGCGCGCTGTCTGTGCGATCCTGCATTGCCCACTACCCCCGTTCGTATTGGATACCCATACAAACAGCGATGCGGGGCAGGGTTGAGTGCTTGAATAGTTCCGATCGTAAGGCCTATACCCATGGCTATCCGTCTGGTCCGAGGCGCAGATCAATGGTGACTCATATCAAAGGTGTCTGTCTCCTTCGATTTTTTAAAGTTGACTGGTTTAACGTGAACCCTGATATACCATTTTGGTTTTATTCTTCGAAAATCACGCCGAATATTACTCTTCAGGGATCTTTTTGAGTCAAGGACGTACTGTGTTTCTCCTTCTCGAACAAATACGGCCCAGTGCCAAAAAGGCTTTCCTTTTTCCATATGCCACTTGATAGATATTAGCGCACAGTCTGGCAAAGACTCCCAACTCTCAAAAGGTATTTCCTCTTTATCTGTTGTGACACCCAGCCTGGCCAATAAAATTCGAAC
>JASJBU010000111.1 GCA_030066355.1 Gammaproteobacteria bacterium
ACAGTACCCGAATGCTACTGATGTGCCAACTGCTGCTATTCGGTACTGGTGATTGTACGGCGGTGAACGCCTAAAAGCAGACAACCAATCTGGCCAAAATAAAGGCTATCTCAGGGTCAGGAAAGTGCCAGAAGCGGGCGTTACTAAATTCTTATATATCCCTGCATTGGAATTTAGCAACGTTTCTAATTACAAGCCTACTTTAAAACGTAATCCATAAATGTGGATTTCGTCATGTATTTTCAGTACGGGTTTAACGTATTGAAAATCAGCAGTTAAGTTGATGTTTTCGGCGATTTGGAAGTTGTAAAATACTTCCCAGGCTGACTCATTTCTTGTAGGAATACTTAGTGACGCCAGGGCATCAACGATTGGATCGCTCACTGAATAACGATAGTATCCTATCCCCCATCGATCTTGTGGTCTTGACTCAGTTAAGTTATTTCCACCAACACCTATGACAATGTGTCTATCTAGTGTCGAGGGATTGCCGTCAGATACACCTATCTGTCCAAATACAGCAAACCCTTCGTCGCTCTTTTCTCCTTGAGGCTGATGAAGGAATTGCCCAAATGTATAAGCAATAAACTGCCTGTTTTCCTTCTTCGCGGCGATCGGACTGCCATCCAATACTGCCAAACTCAGCTCATCTAAATCGACACTATCTTTGGTGCTATAAGCCACTTTAAAGCCTTGTGTGCCTCTCTTCCCACCGAAACTGACATGCTTATTCCATCCAACAAGGATATTGGCACCATTCTCGAACGCATCCCGTAAGTCAAACCGATTGACCCAGTCATCTGAGTCATAGAGACCTAAAGTTAAGGAATAATCCTGAGTTTTTTTAACGTATAAGCCACCAAATATCGTCGGTGGGACAAATCCTGTAGGGGCAGCTACCAGCGCTGTATTCATATAGTAGTCTAATCCTGCACCGCCAGAACCGCGCCGTATTGCATGCTCAAACATGTTTATTTTGCCGAGCATAATGGCAGAGTTTTTACTCAGTCCTTGCGTGAGATAAATACTGCTCAAATCAGATCGATCACTCCCCGATTCACCAGGATAGGCCATTGCCATATTTACCGGCATCAAAATGCCGCCTCTCCCATTAATGGAATGGCCTCCATTCGCTTCGCCATGGAGAGTTAGTTTGGCGTGATTTAAGACGCCCAGTTTATGAAGATTGATATCTAGCTTGAGATCGAATTTGAGTCCGTGCTCGCTACTGTCGTTGATCTCTGAGGCGTGCTGATACAGATAGGTGAGGCTTGAGTCATAAGTAATACTATCGGCGAAACTCGATTTACTATTCGATGGAGGTCTCGCCTCCTCTGCAATAACACTAGAGGACAATAGCAAACCGCAAAATAGTACGAGTTTTTTCATAGCAATCTTTTATCTCACATCCCTATGTATTAGGTCGTAAATTAAAGCTATGTAATGAAGATCACATCTTGCCCGACTTCATCTCATCCGATGGCATGTTTTCCTTTAGGAATTTATACACAAACCAGGTTGTTCGCTCATAGATAGGGGAGAAGTAGTCCATGGCATGGGACCAGCCCTCTACTCGGTCATAGGTGTATTTGATGCCATTTGCATCCAATGTTGCTGAGAGTGCGTCGGAGTTTTTGACTGAGACAGAGCCATCTATGCTTCCATGGACAAGAAGAACTGGTGGGTCATTTTTATCTACGTGATAGATAGGAGAAGCATCGCGGTACTTTCCAGGGGCCTTATCAAAGGTTGCACCAATGTATTGCTGCGTATAGGGATGATCGGCCTGGATTGGCAGGGTAAGATCATGCATGCCGTAGAGGGAGATAATGCCTTTGAAGGCTTTCGGATTGATTCCATTGTTGTAACTACGGCCTTGGGTGTTTGCAGCCAGTCCAATAAAACCTGCCAGGTGACCACCTGCTGAACCGCCATAGACAACAATCCGGTCAGGATCGATGTTGTATATTTCGGCATTCTTGGTCAGATACTTGATGCTATCGTAGATATCCTCAATGTTTGCAGGAAACTTGTGTTTAGCTGACAGACGGTAATTCACGGATGCGGCGGTATATCCCATTTCTGCAAACTCAATCCCTTGTTGAGCATGGACTGATTTATCACCTGCTTTCCAATAGCCCCCATGAATGATCAGCACGAGTGGATTCGGTGTTTTGTCGCCTCTGGGCTGATAGATATCGATCCCGACCTTGGAATTTCCTACCTGTTTAAAAATCACATCTTTACTCTGGATGATGTCAGATGGGACCTTAATGGTGGGATTGAAGACCAGTGGCGTTTGTTGCGCTGCCACACTCATTAGAAACATCCCATACACTTCAAAAGGCTCATACCCTGGTGGCTGCTGCATTGCAAAAAGCTTTTCGTAGTCGACCTCGATGATGTGTGGACCGGGGCTTCGGACGGCACTTTCTACGGACTGCGCTTGCGCCTGTACTGTAAAAACTATCGCGACGATGAAGCTACTGAGTATTGATCTAAATTTCATAGGACTTTACCTCGATGGTGTATAAGAACCCGGCGTACCAAGTTTTATCTCGGGTTCCTGCTTAAGGTCTTGAGTTGTTCAATCAGTGCTTGGCTGGACGGGTAGCACACCCAGATCGACTTTTCCGATTCCTGCATCTGAGATTGTTTCTTTAGAAACCTCCAACTATCAGACCATCGCAATTTATCAATAGCGGCCAACAACAAAAATTGTCATTTGCGGCCAGAATTGCGGGAAGAACGGTTACGAAAAGCGCTGGGCGTAAGGCTGGTCCATCGTTTGAAAGCGCGCTCGAAATTGGATTGATGTTTGTATCCCAATCGTCAGGCAATCGTTTGAACGCGTATATCCGGTTGCAGCAACAGCTGTGTCGCGGTTGAAATCCGCCATTTCTCGATGATCTGGCTAAAGGTAGTTTGTTGTTTCGCCAGTCTACGACGCAGCGTTCGCGTTGACATGTTGAGAGATTTAGCTAGACCATCCATTGGCGCAGGTGAGTTCAGATGACCGGCATCCAGCAAGTTTTCCAACTGGTCATTGAGTTTATTCGTTTGATTGCCAACGGACATGGAGTGACTACTACCTGTCTCTGTCTTTCGTGATCGCAGTTTATCAACGACGATGATTGGCCAGTATTGTCGTTTGGGGCCAATTAGTTTGGCAAACCGTCGCGGTAGGTACCCGGTGTTTGTCCCGTCCAGCGTTTGAAGGCACGTTCGAAGTTAGGCACGTTGGCATAACCTAAACGTTCGGATATTTCTAAGAGGAGCAGGTTTTCTTGCTCCAACAGGCCAAGGCATGTTTTGAAGCGCCATTGATCGACTAGCCTGGAAAACGATGTGCCCTGCTCAGCAAGTCGCCGACGTAACGTGCGCGGAGAAACCTCGAGCATTTCGGAAACTGTTTCCAGGTGTGCGACTTGCCCATTAAGGGATGATGCCATTAATAGTTCAATAATCTGGTTCAGAGATTGCGGTTTAATAAACTCTTTGCGACCGACCTCACGCCGACCGTCAGCAAGCATTGCCCGGGATAGCAGCGAGGTCGGGAATACTACCGAAGTCATGGGTTGTCCTAGGTAGATTTTGGTCTGGTAGCCAGGTGGGAGAAGGTAGTCGAAACTTGGAGCCTCGTGACTTTGCAAGTGAATTTCGAGCGGATACCACCCGGGGCCACCCGCCAGCTTAAAACCGTTCAACATTAAACAGAAATTGAGATAAACCGCGTAATCTCGCCCGGCTTGAGGTTGGTCCTGATAATACTGCGAAAGTCTGCTGACCGGCCCGTTGATTTTGAAATGCATGCGTTCATGGGTTTGCACCACATTGTCGAATTCAACCGCGATCTGGCAGGCGGACAACACATCAGGTGCAATAGCCAAGGTCTCGCCCCAATCGCTCAGGCTCTGTAGTTTGACTTGTCGCGCGAAAACCTTGAAAAAATCGTCGATTCCCTCGCTGCACTTGATTTTGTCGAACAAGCGATACATCAGTTTGACCGGAACGTAGTTCTCGGTGACAGACAGATCGAAACGATGCAACGATGCTTGCCGCAACAACGTGAACGTGGATACCCCAGCAGATTCAAGCGTCTCGACTACTGGCTTAAAAAATCCGGCTTGTACCAATGGGGCATCAGTCGCAGTGAGTTGTAGCATTGGTTTTTACCATCTTTTCGACAACACCTAAGCTAGCATAGGGGCAATACAAAAAAAACAGACACGATTCAGATGGTTGGAATTGAATCTATTCACCACATTTCTTTAGCCATTTAGCTTGCCGGAGATTGGGTGCCGCAACCTTTGACCGCTTCAACCGATTGAACCGCGTCCAATTGCGTACACTCGAACTGGTTGACCGTGTTTCTGTTTTGGGTCGATAGTACTCATTGATCCTAGAATCCATATGGCAGTCTGGTTCCGCATAGCTGTCATTAACTGCATCACTGCCGATTCGGAAGAAAGTTGCGTATATACGGCATTGCCGTATAATTGGCCTCTATGATATTCATTGAAGCTACGACATTTACCAAGCTTCTCCCAAAATATCTACCTGATGAGGATTATCGGGCATTACAGACCTATCTCATGCAAAAACCGGATGCAGGAGATCTTGTCAGAGGTTCAGGAGGAGTCAGGAAAGTCCGCTGGGCACCTGAAGGTAAAGGAAAGAGTGGCGGTGTTCAGGTAATTTATTACTGGAAGCGGCCGGATCATGAAATCTGGATGCTGACGATTTATAGCAAGTCAGAGCGCGCAAAGATACCCGGCCATATTTTGAAACAGATAGCGGAGGCGATCGATCATGAGTAAGAGAGATATCGGTGCTGAGATATTAGCTGGCATCAACGACATCAAGGAATATAAAAAGGGCAAAATTCAGTTGAAGGTCACAGAGCTTTCAGAACCTTCCCCGCCCAAAGTGATTCGTACAAAGCTAAAGATGTCTCAATCAGCTTTCGCTGCACTGTTAGGTGTCAGCATGCGTACTCTTCAGGATTGGGAGCAGGGCCGCAGGGAGCCACAAGGCCCTGCTGTAGCATTGCTGCGAATAGCGGAACAACATCCGGAAGTCTTCGCGCAACTTCATTAAGTCAGTGTGGGCAAAAATGGCGGCACACTGTTTTGCCTTTCTTCTATCCCGTTGGTAACCGTAGAAAAACATGATTGAGGAAGCCTTTTGGCCAAACCTCTTCCTGGGACGGTGATTCAAGGGGTTATCCTACTGTTGCTTTGTGATTTCAAAGAGTTATAAATGTGCATGTTGGAATTATCCACTGAAACCAACAGGATAGAAACAGTGGTGGTGCGATTTGGAGTCGCATCGAAAATCGCGACGGTATTTTTTCGAAGAAATCGTTTTCTCGCTTAATAGTATCATTTGGCAAAGATGACCTGAGTTTTCTCGTGCTTTTGTGTAATTAAGTAATTAATAAGATAAGTTTTTTCTGTAGTTAAGGCGCGGTCGTAATACGACTATTGATGACATTGGTTTCATGACATTGTAAATAGTGTAAGGTTATAATCTCATTGCCGTAGCTACGGCATTATGAGGATCGTTTATCTACCCTTAACAACACTTAAGCAAAGGAGTTGCATCAGGATGAGTTTAGGCCTGTTGGTTGTACGACATACGTCAATACTGGTAGCGAGTCCTGCTACTCCCTTCGCTGTTATTTGTTCATCAATATCAAAATGATTCATATGGAGCTTGAAATGCAACAAAAATCAATAACACTTTGTTTATCCGCGCTTGCCTTGGTCACTACATACGTGACCAATGCCGATGAACTCTATGTTGACAAAAAAGATCGAAGCGCATTTCGCGAAATTCAAGATGCGGTAGATACCGCCTTGCCTGGCGATACCATTTTGGTCCGTGCTGGTACCTATAAACCTTTCAGCGTTGAAACGGATGACCTGATCATCATGGAGGCATCAAAAGACGCTAATCCTATTGTCAATGCATTGGGTCAGAATTTCGGTGTTATTATCAATGCAAGCAGGGTCACCATCCAAGGTTTGGATGCCCGTAATGCCAGAGGTCAGAGTGATCAAGAAGGTGAAGTGGGCGATGGGTTTTCCATTAATGGTGGTGAAAACAACCGACTTATCGGGAATACCGCCAGCAACAACGACAGCGCGGGCTTTGCCATCATTGGTGGAGAAGGTCATCTGCTCGAACACAACCATGCGTATAACAATACCCTCGGTATTGCTACTTCCCTAATCGATGAAGACACACAGACACCAACAACCTGGAACAACACGATCCGAGATAACACGGCGATCGAGAATTCTCTTGATGGATTTATGGACTATTACGGTGTCGGAAACCGTTTCGAAGGCAATGTCTCCTCTTTCAATGGTCGCAGTGGTTTTCTGAGTAATCACAGCGAGGGTACGCAGTTGATCAATAACAGTGCCTGGGAAAATGGGCAGGATGGCGTCAATCTGGTATGGGTGAAAGATTTGAAGATAGCAAATAACCAGTTCAAGGACAATGGTCGCCATGGTTTCGCGATACGCGAAGTGCTTGATTCGGAATTCAAAGAAAATATTGCCAGCAGTAATAAAGTTAATGGTTTCTCTGCAGACGATTTTACAGCGTATAACGGCCCCGGCCCGTCTATCGGTAATAAGTTCGAGGACAATCAATCCAATCATAACAATGGCTACGGATTCTATATATCTGAAACTGCTGAAGACAACGAATTCGAGGACAACTCCTGTGATGGAAACCTACTTGGTGACTCGAATCTGCCTGATATCTGCGAAGAGTCAGAGGCCGAAGGCGATGACTAGATTTAATGGAATTTCTAATCGTCGATAATAGCAGCTTCCGATTCATGAGAGCAGGTCTTGGAGTTGCCGAAGGAGTAACTACAAGTCAGTCTGATTGAAGATCCGCGTCTCAGAAATTGACACAAATGTTCTAGATAGAACAGAAGAACCTCCAGCTGGTCGCCATTTGCCGGCTGTATCCGCGTGCCAACTTAACACTACATTCAGGAGGAAAGCAGATGTATACTGCCAGATTCAACCATATACATCCTGTAATAGTTTTGACCTTGTGTTTAATATCCTTATCAGGTTTTGCAGGAACCGAATTAAAAATCAATAGAGCAATTATTGACATTACACCTTCTCCAAACACTATGATACTTGAGGGTGTCAACTTTGATGCATTTGGAGAACTAACAGTATCAATCGGTAACTTCGTCTTGCCCGCAGAAGACTGTCTTATTCAATCTACTTTGATCTCGTGTGGTTTAGGAACGATGCAGGTTGAAGCTGGTGAAACATGGACGGTAGGTATCTCAGCCGGAAACGCACCAGCGAAAAATGAAGAAATTGATGTTTCCATCCCATTAGGTGCTGTTTCAATCACCTGTATGACAGGTGATTACGTTAATTGCTATTCAGCTGATCCGGCAACTGTAGATGTTGGTGTATGCCAAACTGGCGTTCGTACATGTTTCGATGGTGTATGGGGTCAATGTGAAGGAGAAATCATTCCTACAGATGAGATCGGTCTAACTTGCACTGACGGTATTGATAATGATTGTGATGGAACAATAGATTCCGCAGATTCTGACTGTACAACAACAGTATGTATAGATGGTGAAGTACGAGCATGTTATACAGGACCTGATGGCACCTTAGACATTGGGCAATGCAGCGCAGGTGTTCAAACTTGTTCAAATGGAATATGGGGCGCCTGTATTGGTGAAGTCACACCTGTTCCAGAATATCCAAACTATTGTAATGATGGTATCGATAACGACTGCGATAATTTAATTGATGATGCTTGTACCCTAATTAGCAATGGAGCTGAGTTAGGCGCAGGTGGCCATTCTTTTTCTATTCCAAGTGAAGTGACACATATCAATATTGCTATTTGGGGTAGTGGCGGTGGCGGTCAAGGAGGGGCGGCAGCGTCAATTGATTTCACTACCTATGCTTCAAGTGGTGCAGGCGGTGGAGCTGGGGGGCTGTCAGTCGTAAACAACTATCCCGTTGGTGATGCGTCAGAAATTTCAGTAGGAGTTGGACATGGTGCCTTTGGTGGCCCCGGTGGCGTAAGCGGCAACCTAGGTCAGTCTGGATACGACGGCCAACAGAGTATCGTGAGATTAGGTCACCCATTATTTCCAAGTCTTATTGTAACAGCTGGAGGTGGACAAGGAGGACACGGGGCTGGTGGTGGCGGTGGAATTGGAAATATTGCTGGAATGGATGGTGCTAATGGGACTGAATCAATAACTTGCATATCATATTCTGGAAGTGTCTCCGGTGGAGCAGGAGGACCAGCCTCTACATATGAAATACCTGAGCTCATGATGACGTATTCTGCAGGTGGAGGAGGAGATGGTGGAACAGCATATTGTGAGCTTGGAATTGCTCCTGAAACTGGGTCTTCAGGAGAGGATGGAAAAGCCGTAATTTGGTGGTAGTAAAAAATCAATAGCTATATTATAAAAGTTACAATGACTAGCCCCGCTGCGTGCGGGGCACTATTTACATTTGATATGCCAGATGTGACTGACTTTTGTGGTCAACTAATATCGGACACTTTGTTAAGGGTACTCTGATTAAGTAATAGTGGTCAGATTACTATAGATTTGGTTCATGAACGAAAGAAGCTGGAACGGCTGTGCAACTATATAAGCCGCCCAGCGAAGGTGGTCCGGATAATAGGGGAGGCACCACGTTATAGCCACGAACTCCACGGTATGCCTCATGTTTTTTTACCAGCGATCAGGAAGCTTGCGCGACGCATGAAATACCCGCAGGATCTCAATCCGTTGCAGGCGAGGTCGAACGCGATAAGGCACAATATAACGTGTTTTTTGAATGACGAGTTCGTGTGTTCCGGGCAACCGACCTGGATGGCCAAGAGAAGGATTGTCTCTCAATAAGGAAACTGCATGGTATATACGGTGAACTACAAGCCGGGCTGCTTGGGGGTCATCTTTAGCAATGTATTCTGCTTCCTGATCCAAGTTCTGTAGCGCCTTCCGTAGCCACTTAATCTCCATTTACACCCCATTTGTTGAAAACAGCCTGGACCTCTTGGTCGGTAGAAAAGTCATCAGCATTGGTTTCCTTGATGGCATTTTCTATTTCTTGAATCTGCCACTCGTTTATCTCAACAAATTCACGAACCGCTTCGGCTGCAAGAAAAGATTTACTGCGATGTGTGGCTGCAGATAGCTTATCCAGTCTGGATTTTAGCTCTGGCTCCAGGCGAATAGTCATTGTGGTTGACTGAGACATTATTTCACCTCATATGTATTCCAATGTACACATGTTAGCACATCAATAACGCTTTCAGATGGTGTCGCATCGTGATCGGTGTTTGTGTTGCGAATGCTGTGTCTGAATAATATGTCGCCAAAAATGGTATCGATCGACAAATGATGACTTCTAACTATCTGAATTATTGATAAAAATACAGCTAGGGAGCAGTCTTGGCCAAACCTTATCCTGGGACGGTGATTCAAGGGGTTATCCTATTTTTGAGCTGAGTATTCAATGACTTAGAAATGTGCAGTTGGAAACTGTCCTTGGAAATCAACAGGATAGAAACGGTGGTGGTGCGATATGAAGTCGCTACGATTTTCGCGACGGTAATTTTCTGAAGGAATCTATTGCTGGCTAAATGATGCCATCTGTTGTAAGTCAGACGATCAATAAAAAGTCTTCAGAACATTCTAGGTGCCAAGATATGCTATGAAGTTACTGAGCTTTGATATAGAGATCTCGGGTGTGTTCGAGTTGCGCAAATACGAAGATATGGATAAGTATGCGCCGTTTCATATTTCGTTTGCAGCAACTGCCATCCACAATGGGCAAGAAAGGGTTTGGTATTCCGAGGGGGAAGGTCGCCCAGCGTTGAACCTGACACAGCAACGGGCTCATGAACTCCTGGAGTATCTCGATTTGGTAGAACCAGGATATATTAGATTTGGCAAAGATGGTATCGGTGAGTTGGTATTTGGAACCGTTAGCGGGTTTATTGATTGTCGATATGACAACGAGAAAGATGCTAAGAAGGTGGAATTCCCGTGGGAAGGTACATCTGAGTATGATCCTGTGAACGATAGAGGTTGGTTTGAAGTCGTAGATACGGCTCAATCAGATGGAAAGTTGTTCGTTCACAATGGTGATGAATCATGGGGGAAGGCTGTCAAGCGCTAACGGGGTATCTTCAGAACTCGGTGTGCCGGGGCGTCTATTATCTCAGGAGAGTCAGGTGGTCTTCATGTGGGGTGATTGCGCCGTTGTGAAATTACAGCACCTCGACTATGCTGGGTCCGTCATCGCTTTGATATTTCCTCAAGGGCGGCACCCTAGCGCCTGACAGATATCTACTTGTGATAGCCAATAGAGCACACCCGCCTGCCAACTCCGGTCGAACCACACCACGATGAGTACAGGTTTGCCATAAAACAACCGCACCTCGGCATTCGCGGTCACCAGACCCAGGGCGCGGGCGCGGCCCGATCTTCCGGGCCGTGCCGCCACGCGCTTCCTGTCGCAAACCTCAATCGTCCCGTGTCAAGCTCAGGTCTCGCTCCGGTCGTGTGAAGTCATGGCAAGCCGCGCAGTCCTTGCGCTTTTCGCGTACATGGAGCCGGTGCACCACGGAGAAGTCCCTATCCTGCGTCTCGTTTTCGTGGCACTGGCTGCAGATGCGATCCAGATCGCCGTCCAAGGATCCCGTGACCAGGGTATCGACGACGGCACTGGTGCCGGTCCTCATCCCATAACCTAGCCCGCCTTTGAGGTCCATACGTGGTAGCCCATCGCTCTGCATTACATGGCAGTCACGACAGGTGAGCGCGTTATCTTCGGGCTCGACTCCGTGATTGAGTGTCTGGTAGGTATGAACCGGCACGACATCGACACCCGGCGGCATGCCCAGATCACCAGGCTCCGCAACACCGCAGTAAGCCTCGTCAGCTGACGGAGGAGTATCGATGTTGATCAGGCCCAGTCCCACGGCCACGGCCCGACAGAAGCTTCCAGTGCGGAAGAATTCGAACGTGGAATGGGCAACCAGCGTCTGTGTCCCGGTATCGGGGTCACTCAACCGTCCCAGTTTGCCCCAATGCTCCTTCATCGGATAGATCTTGGTCTCGATGCCGCCGGTGACATCACCATTCGCCTTACCCATGACATAGGCCGGTGCACCGGGTGTCATTTCGAACGCGGCGGCCACTTCGTCGGTTAGCGGCACCGTGGGTAGCCCATCGAGCGGTTCACCCAGAAAATAGACCTCGCTGGTTCCATCAAACCAGGCGTAATTGGGTATCAGGGCTTGAGTGTAGTCTGGATTACTTGGGTCAAGCGTCTCCTCCGGCAGGGCACCCTCGCCAGCCTTGTACTCATGCCCCAGCCAGCCGCCGCGTCCGCCGCACGAGTGCTGTGACAGGTGCGGGTTGGTCCAGTCCCGGGCGGTCTCCGTCTTTACTCCTTTGGCGTAGGTTGGGATATGGCAGGTCTGACATGCCACTTTCATCGCGTGTTTGTCCCAGCTACTGCCTTGGGTAGTGCTGAAGTCACCATGCGGTTGGGCACTGTGGCAGCCACTGTTGTCGCAGGTGAAGAGACCCGGGACGTCATTCGGTCGCAGGTCGAGACCGCGTCCTTTCAGGCGATGACCTCCGGCATCATGGCAATCGGCGCAGCTCATGTCCTGGCCGTCCGGACTCATGTGGTAATCGACCTCCACACTCGGGGTCAAAAAAGCGGTAGACATGTCACCCCGCTTGGAGCCATTACCGCCGGCGGCACTCGCGTGACACCTGAGACAGGATGCGCGGGTCGTCGAGTGAACGGCCACTGCAGCCATCTCTGCCGTTACGCCATCAGGCAGCTTGAGGGCATCCGGCAATGTCTCCAGAATCGGAAACCTGGTCGGATCCGAGGGTACGAAGTCGAAATCCAGGGTTATCGGGTCGCTCACCGGAACGCCCTGAAGCACATCGAGCTCGGTCGCACCGAGAACAACCTCGCTGCCGAGTGCTTCCATCAATTCACCGGTCAACTCGTCCAAAGTGAGGTTATAGAAGACCAGCGGTTCAAATCCGTCATCGGGATTGGGAAATCGCTTGTAGATATCCTGGTGGCAGATCATACAATCGATGTTGGCGAGCTGCGCCTGTGCCTCGGGTGATTCCGGGTCCAGTTCCGCGAACTCCTGCTGCAGCATCGGGAACCGACCGTTCCCTACATGACAACCCGAACAGGTAAACCGCGGCGAGTTCTCGTGTGTTCCGCAGTAGGTGTTGATGCCCGTCTCACCGATGTCGAATGCCCGCTCGCCGGCCAGCCCGTCGATATTGGTCACGAAGTCGGTTTCACCATGCTGTTGATAATGCACCGAACCGTGCATTTCCAACGCATCTTCCAGATGACAGCTTACGCAGACCTCGGGACCGGTATATTCGGTAATACAGTCGCTGTGATCACCATTATTTTCAGGATCGCATGCCGCCAGGGCGTGGCCCATACCACCAATAAATAACGAGAAAAAAAACACTACAGGTACTGCTAGACTAGATAAAGCATTTCGCAACATGACTCCGTTCTCCATTCGCATTGAGTTTCCGGCAGGCGTCCCTGTATGGCTGTATCATGCAGAGGAATGCAGCCAAGTAAATCATCAGGATGGCCTCGTAACCTAGTATTTTTCACCGGAAGGTCTCGACAATAGGTGCCAGTAGCAGCTCCGGTGGTTGGGCTTATATCATGTCATCCCATGGCTTCCCGGTTGCCTTCTAACCGGTGATGCCGGACTCTCGGGCATCGTCGTAGCGGACAGCGTCGTAATCCAGTGAGAGAACAGAGTTTTTTTAGAATGGCCCTAATGGGAAATTTAACCCAAAAAGATGTTAAAGGTGGTGAGTCTTCAAATCAAGCGAATATATCCACCATTTGTGTATTGCTTTTACACAACAGCGACATATGGTGGAACCGCTCCGTTCGATCATCGCTGGGTCCTTCGTCAAAGACGTGGAGGAGTACAGAAGATGTAGACGCCTCCTTTTTACCATTAATTTTAGTGGCATAGCGTACCACTTTGAGGTATCCAACAGTGATGGTAGCCCTCTATTCGGGTAAAATGGGGGCGTCTATATCTTCTCTTTTCAATAAAGCAATGATTACACTGATTTGACCGGATACCAGATAACCTTGATGGTATGAGATATTGAAACCGGCTGGTCGATTGCCATCGTCTAGCCGGTCATTTGTAATATTTATTTCGCTCAGATCTGTTGATTAATCCTCATCATCATCTGGACCGGCACCCGCCAGGGCTTCGAGGATGGTATCAATATTGGAACCGCAGACTCGACCGCTGATAGTTGCACCAGTCTCAAACATGGCATAACCATCAATGCCGATTGCACCACTCAACGGTGCCTTGGGAAACTTCTTGGGCTCTTTCACAGTCAGCGACTGAGTCATATGGCCAGTGGGATAACCGGCCTCATCCACCAGGGCATAACCTGCTCCACCATAAGCGATGGCAAAGTCCGGTTTGTCTTCGGGAGTATTACCTTGGGGCTCTTCACGTAAGCCAAAATCAAATTTAGTTGCTGTGATAGAGGTGGAGAATGCCGCCCCGGAATAACTGCCCAGTACCTCATCCGGCTGACTCAGGGCATTAACCGTACGACCACAAGCAACCTTGGCGGTGAATGGGAACTCAACTGCCTCCCCGTCATCATCAAGTCCTACTAACTTGCCACCCATACCGCCTTTGAGAGCAGAAGGACGATCGGGATCGAATGCCTCTTCAGTTTCACAGACGAATTGAGCCTCTGGATACCAATCGAGGCGATGTTTGGATGATGCAATATTACAGTCTGCATCGGGCATCAGAAAAATCTTACCAACCATATCCAGACAGACCGTAGCCGCTTCCAAGGCCTTACCGGCATCTTCATCCGCCAAGGCCGGAACAGACATGCCTAAGGCCAAAAAAACCGCAGGAGAGAATACAACCAAAGATTTACTATATTTCATTTAATAAAACCTCCGTCGCTATGCAATCAACATTCAACAGTTTATTGTGGAAAGCGTTAAAAAAATGAGGTTCACCTGCATCCTCATTACGATCATGAAATACTGCGTACACACTTCCCTACCGAAGATTAGTTGGTGGATGTTTCTAATTTGATTCAAAAACTCATTTGATTGTTACAAAGTGTTTCTCGATCTACACAGATTAGAAAGTAGTCGGCCTGAATATCACCTACAGTTTGACTGTGCATTGTCTTGTTGGTCATCCTGGTCTGAACAAATTGCTAGAAACAAGGTCACGTGTGCTTAGTAGTTGAAGTAATTGCATTCAGCGCTCAGATAGCAGGCATCACAGCGCGGATGGGTAAGGCAAACCTCCTTTGCATGGTGAACGATCAGGGCATGGTATTCATTGAATATTTCAGTATCAGGGCCCAATGCTGTTTCGATAGCCTGGAGCTTGGCGTGCTGCGATTCGTTGGCTCGCGAAGCTAGGATTAAGTTCAGCATCATGTCCAACTTTATAACTTTTTGAAGGATTTAAGGAAGTCAATAAAGGCAAGACTTTTGGCCAGACCTTTTCTTGAGACAGTGAATTAAGAGGTTGTCCTGGTAGTGTTATTGGTGATCAGTAAGTTATTATTATCTGAGTATGATGTGATCAATAGAAGCACTATGTTAGAAACGTAAAGGCTGTGATAGACACATAGGTCTTTTCAGAGAGCTTATAAGCAGCGTGTAGATAGCATCATCTGTGTGCTGAAACTGGATGCATTGATAATAGGATTGAATGATACATTGCCTGTAGATCTAACTTTTGTTAGGCGTAACATGACAACGATTACGAGCTACTACGGAGTAATTATACGGATGTTTTTCGATCCAAATGAACATACACCTCTGCATTTTATGTATATTAAGGCGAATGCAAATGGACAGTGGACATTAGGTCATTTGAAGCAATACTTGGCAACTTGCCAAGAAAACATACAAAGCTCGTTTTAGCATGGGCAGAACTCCATCAGGATGAATTAATGGCTGATTGGGAATTCGTAATGACTGGGGAGGAGCCATTCAAAATACAACCGCTTCAATGAGCGTGACGACTATGTATCCTTATGTAAAGAATGTAACTCCTTCATAAGACTATATGCTTTCGATCGATTTTGATAATGGTGTACACGGTACATTGGTCATGAAACCATTTTTTAGATTTTGTTGTTTTTTAAAGGCTAAAGAAACATGGTGCATTTATACGTGTTCGAGTTGCTTTTGACCCAATAGAATGGGATGGTGTAATCGATTTAGATCCAGAGTTTGTCAATGACAACTGTCAGTGGATTAGTGAGTAGTCGTTTTTTGACCAAGGCAATTGCGATCTGAATCCGCCTAATAGTTGAAAAATACTCGAACATAGCCCGTTTAACTTCTGCAGGGTGTTGATGCATTCAAGCCAGCGCTGGCGCTAGCTCTGTCTTTTCGATACGCTCGGCTGCATTATGGATTTCCCTTATGTTGATGTGCGATGACCCCATCATGGGGAATCCACAAAGCCTTGGAAAGAGGTAATTCGCAAGACGCTTACCCTTCTTCCTCGTTCGGGAAAAAAGGTCTACCTCAGTGGTGTAAAGGCTTTGCAACAAGCGACTTGTCTCATCAGAATGGCTGAGGATCTCACCTAGACTTTTAGCCATCGCCGTGTCTGCCCAGTAAGAAATCATCTTGATCGTATCGATCAGCTGCATACTCCGACGGCTGGAAAAAGTCGCAGGACCGATAACGATAATGTACGGATATTATCGAGGCCAGGGGTGTTTATATAGTCTATCAACTGGTCGTGTGTTCGAGAGCAACCCTGCCCCTGTCATCTTCAGCGAAGCACCATGCAAAATAAGAGCAGGCTATTTACGAATATCTGGTTGCAGTCTCGATTATAGTCATTCTAGAGAGGTGAAAATATGACGCGAAACGGGATGGGTTGCTCACATGGGTGACTCCATGAATAGGAAAATAATTCGCACTAGACCATTGCATTTTGTTAGACTTTTCTGCGCGTCAAAGCATCAAGACAAGGCGCATTTTCTAACTACCTAAAAAATAAGAGAGTTGTAATCATGAATAAATTGTTAGTATCACTCGTGATCGGAATCAGTGTTGGAGCTGGCAGCCTCCAAGTCGCACTGGCAGAAGAAGTAGAACCCGTCGAAATGAATCCACGCAAGGCCCTTGCGGATTGTATGATCGAAGCCGCCGCCTCGGCGATCGCCACCATCGAGACCACCAAGGGGTCTTGTATAACAGGCGAATGGAGCATCGAAGTTTCCGTGCCGGAGGATGTGGATAGCGGGCTGCCGATCCAGGGGAGTTTGACGGTCTACAATGAAGAGATAACGGACGGGTTCACCTACAACGGCAGGCTGACGGCTAGTGGCACGGCCGGCGAATTGCCGCAAGACGTGCTCTGCCAGGTCCAGACAGTGGATACCGCGAACACCTTCCTCGGCACCGAGTTCACCTATGCATCCGGCCAGGGTAATATTTTTCCTGGCGCCCAAACGGACACAGATAGCCCGAATCTCCAGGTCACGACGTTCGAGAGCCGGTCCACCATCACCCTCGCCGATTCGCCGCGGGTTCAGCTGGCAGAGTTGGATGAACTGGAGTTCTTCGAGCTTGACGGGGATATCCGGGCTGACGGGTTCATCAACGTGCTGGACCGAAGCGGGAACAGAGTCGATCTGCTGACCACCTGGGTGATCGAGCCCGAAGACGACCTGCCGCTCTGGATCCAGAAGACCGCCGGCATCGAACCCGGCTATTTCGAGGAGGGGTTCAAGGCCGAGTACATCACCGATCAACTGGGTGTCGCTGAATGCGAGATCGATATCGAAGCGGATATCACCGTTGATGACTCCGAGTTGACGATAACCGGTGAGCTGGAGATGGAGGCCGAAGACGAGTAGCCAGAGAACAAAGTGATCAACGCCTGGCCAGCGTGACTGAAAAGGGGCTCCGGACAGTTCCGGAGCCCTTGGTCAGGGCTGATCAGGATATGTGTAAAAAGTTGTAACCTCAGTACGATGCCCTGGTTCTCTGTCTTCGGTGACTATTAGGTCAGTGATCATAAGTTGATCGTCCGATCCTTTGACTCATTGCTGCCATTGCTGAGTTGATTAGGAGTGACAGTAGTTGTTAAGGGTTGTCCGATGCCTACCCACTGAACTGTTGTCTAGACTGAAAGGTCGGTGCTTGAGGGTAGGCATCTGACAACCTTTAGCAATAGCGGACATTCTTAAGCTTGTTGCAGGAGGTTGGTACCGGTCAAGCGGACGCTTGCTGGACGAACATCAACAGTTATTGCGCGCCTTAAGCTGATAACTATTAAGACAAATCGGTGCGAGTTTTGTTATGTGGAATGATCCTATATCATTTTACTTATAAACCATGATCAATGCCCTTTGTAAGGCGGCGACCTGTGCCGTTGGTAGAGGAATATTAAAGTTTTTACAATGAGATATTTAAATAGAGTCTGCTCAAAAACTATATTGTATTGATATTTCAATATAAATAGTCTGATTCCTGGTAAAATACTGCACGAAAAATGGAAGCTCACTAGAGAAAAGCGTGCACCTATGATCCGTTATTG
>JASJBU010000112.1 GCA_030066355.1 Gammaproteobacteria bacterium
TAATCAGGAAAAAGTATGAAGTCCTAAGCTACGTAAACCCCTGAGTTGGTAGTGTTAAGCCAATCAATTTCATTGCTCATATAAGCATATGACTGGTTTGAATACATCCGAGCAATATAACTGATATTTGCATTTAGATCATGGCTAGTTTGATGCATCAATGAAACAGGCGTTTCAACCAGGATTTAGACTTCCAACTCGTTTTTGCGCCCCTAGACAGGAAGAACGGTCCATAATCTCTATCGCTATGGATGATATGCTCACCGAGCCAATCCTTCAAAAAATGCAGCAAATTCATTGAAATATTCAGGCCTTCGTCGTTGAATTTTCTATGCAATTCATTAACTTCTTTGATAAGTGAAACATGCTCTTCCTTGTGCTCTTCGTATCGAGGATAGTCCAATATCCGCATCAGGCTCTCTTCGACTGCGAAATGGATCCTCGTATATTCAGCCAGTCGGCCAAGGATTGGACCAACAGCTTCCCTTCCATGTCGACTCAATACAGCATTATGCAGATCATTCAACAAAGCGACCAACACCTTATGCTGTTCGTCTATCTCCTGAATGCCTACACTCAACTCGTCAGACCAGCTTAGCAACGCACTCATAGTATCTATTCTCCCGTATGTTGAATCATTCATAAGAGCCCGTATTCACGGGTCAGACTTGACTTTGTTAATATAAAGGCACGAGATATACCAGGTTGAGGATTTTCCCATCAAATTTCCCTGACATATTTTTTGTTATATTTATCAATGCCTTGAAATTTTTTTATTTGTTCTAAATATACATTTAATCGATTTCCGCTTGCCTCTGAGTGAGAAAAAACGGTGGATGCACCTCTTTTGTTGCGGACACTCTGCAATTTTGTAGGATAAGATAAATTCGGAGCAAAGGCGTTAAAAACGTAACAGGGTACAGAAGATGGTTTGATATTCTACGTAGGGCGCAGTAGGCGGCAGCCTAATTGTGCTGCATGATTGTCAGTAACTATTGATAGGTTATGACACGATTGACTGTCATACTTCCAGTGCATACAAACATTGACTGATGCAACATTTATCGGAAGCAACATGAAAAATCATGTCGAAATAACCTATTGCACCCAATGCCGTTGGTTGTTGCGTTCTGCATGGATGGCTCAGGAGTTGCTCACTACCTTCGATCAGGAAATAACTGAGCTGACTCTTAGACCTGGCACAGGAGGCATCTTTGAAGTCTCTGCGAATGGTGTTGTTGTCTGGTCTCGTAAAAAGGAGGGTAGATTTCCGGAAATAACAGAGCTCAAGCAGCTTGTCCGTGATGCAATCGCTCCCGAAAAACATTTGGGGCATTCCGATAGGAAAAAAGAATAGTGTTCCATGAGCCAGGGATCGATGAAATAAAGCCATGTTGAAACACCTTTTTATTGAGATGATCTAGGATAGGGTCGGTCTCGTCGGCCAGTGTGAGACAACGAATCTTGCAGGCCGCGAGAAGGAAAAGGTGTCCCCCATTATTCCCAAAGTAACCGCCATCCTTCAAATTGCCAAAAGTTTCAACACAATGGAGAGACAATGAGTTTGGTCACATGCCCCGAGTGCAACCATATGGTTTCCGATGAAGCATCTTCGTGCGTAAAATGTGGTTACCCAATAAAAAAAGATCGCAAGAAAAAACCTTCGGCAAATAACGCATGGTCCGCCGTTAGCAAATCCAGGACACCAATCAATGTCTTTGCTCTGGCGATGATGGCCTGTGCTGCGATTCTGGGTGGGAGCGCTACGCAAATAGATAATGTCTGCGATTTGACCGCTTTCACCTACACACTACATATCTTCCTTGCGCTCTGTGCTATGTTTTTCGCAACGATCCTGTTTTCACGAAAAGGTATCTATCACCCGGAGGATCTAGCCAAGGCAAAACAAGCTGATGTCGATGACTTGGGTCATGATAGACCCATCGTTGCAGCCATTTTGATTTGTCTGATGGTTTTCGGATATGCCGTGTACCAATGGCATGTTAACAACTCAATAGCCAAGAGCATGGAGAAGAATAAAGTATTACCGACTATATGCGTTACTCAACCAAAGGAATCCGAGGAAAAGGGCAGCGAATAGTCAGTAAGGGATCAATAGGGATATATTTCTTCTCATCGTAAGTAGATCGGCAATCCACCTTACCACCCATCTTTCATAGGTAACACGTCTGGATTCTTCCTGGGTCTGCTTTATGGCTTGGGCACACACCGCTGGCCAATCATTGTTACATTAGCGGCCTTATCTATTAAGTGAACATGACAAAGCGTTCAGAGCAGCTAAACAAGACCTTGTGACGATTATCAATAAGTTTAATAGGAATCCATGATGGAATTTCAATCGATCCCGATAATGCGCATTTTTGACGAAGACAAAGCGAAGGAATTCTATTTGGATTTTCTTGGAATGCACTTAGACTGGGAACATCGATATGAACACGACACCCCAATATATATGCAGGTTTCTCGAGACAATCTGGTTTTTCATCTAAGTGAACATTCCGGTGACTGTACTCCGGGATCAAAAGTCTTCGTGAAAACAAATGAGCTGGATAAACTGCATAAAGAAATCACGTCGAAAGGATACAAATACAATCGACCTGTTATCACTACAGCTCCTTGGGGAGATAGAGTTATGGAAGTTGTGGATCCGTTTTCAAACAAGGTTTTGTTCAATGAACCCGCAAAAACATAACCTCTGTATGACATCCTCCTGAAAAGTATGAGTGCATATGGTGAGAGCTATTAACCGCTGATTTGGCGGCGGTCAGGATTTGAGGCGGGATGGCAAAGATGAGCCACCGCCACGACGCCTGACCGCCTGCATCTAGTCAACCATCGATTATGCCGTCGCAATCATTATCGATGCCGTCGCGATCCCTGCCTCGCCGTGAGTCAGGGGCTCCCGGATAGACGCTGGAGTTGTTGTCATCGCAATCCCCGTCTTCGACGCACCAACCGTCTCCGTCAGCATCGGTGCACACTGGTGGCTCTGACACGGTACCGGTAAGGGCGGCGTGCGCCTGGACCAGCCCATGACCATAGACGGGATCAAAGCCCGCATCCCCAAGGTCCAACGCAGTGGACGTCAATGTCTCATAGACCTCATCTGGTGTACCTGCCACGCCATATGAGATCAGCATGGCTGCTACAGCAGCAACATGGGGAGACGCCATGGATGTGCCATCGAAGAACCAGTAACCCCAGGCTCCATCTATCCGGGTCTCCTGCAGGACGCCGTCAGGGTATCCGTCGCTATTCAAGTCTGCATACACATCACCACCAGGTGCCACTACATCAAGTCCTAATCCGCTGTTGGAGTAGCTTGCCAACTTGTCAGCATAATCGGTGGCCCCCACGGCAATCGTGGTGGGGTACAGGGCGGGATAACCTACATGATCTCTTCCTTCGTTACCCGCAGCGCATACGACAGTCACATTGTTATCATAGGCATAGTCCAGGGCCGGATCTATGATCTGATCGCTGTCGATAGGGAATCGGAAGCTGTAGCCCAGGCTCATGTTGATGACATTGGCACCGATATTAGCCGCGTAGAAAATGCCATCGGCGATATCGGCGCTCGTTCCTGAACCACTGTCGTCCAACACCTTAACAGGCAGTATGCACGCGCCATGAGACATGCCGGCAGTGCCGATGGCGTTATTGGTGGTCTGGGCGATAGTGCCAGAGACATGGGTACCATGCCCATTGCCGTCGTCAGGGTCATTGTCCTGATTGACGATGTCATAGCGGTTTGAATCAACGCAAGCAATTCCATCTGGGGCACCGTCTTCTGCTAGGCCTGAATCAAGCACGGCGACCAGGACCTCCTTTCCATAGGTCAGGTCCCATGCCTCTTCACTCTGTATTCGTGTCATGTGCCATTGATAGAGCGAATAAAGTGGATCGCTGGGAACCTCGGAGGCCCGCAGGATGCGGTTCAAACCAGCCCGCCTGCCTTGTGAACGGAGTTGAGCAACCACGTCTTTCTCTTTTTTCTCTGGCACAGCGACCACCGTGATGCCGGCGTTGGGCAGCACCTTGCGGATCTGGTATGCACTGAGCTTATCCGGTGTGGCATACACGGCAACCTCCCCGGGCACATAGGGTGGCTCCTGGCTGAATGGGACTCGATTGGCAGCAACCGCCGAGCCGTGAAACACCGACAATATTGTAACTGCCATCAACAAACCGCTCAGGTAGTTGATTTTTTTCATGGGGCTGAACCTCCTCTTCTGGAATATTTTCCGTCCTGTGCCTCAGCATAAACGAGGTGTCTCCTCGGGTAGGGTTGAACTAGGCACGGACCTCCCATCATGGAATCCGTCAAAAACCACCTATTGACCCAGTTCCCAAAAGGCTTGTAGATCGGACTGAAATTAACAGCGCTTGACACTCGCCACGCCAAGACACAAGACGATCGATGGACATTGCTCTTCGCCACATCCTAGCGCATACCAATCGATGACGATTGAGCACATCCAATCGATTAAAATATCGCATGATGGGATTTGAGGTCATTGAAGATTCTCAACGTTTCTCAAACATTCTCTAGGTTATGTATTATCTGGACAGACCCCGCGAGCACTCTGAGCAGGGTGATCATGCAGGACATAACCAAATGAAGCAGACCGATTCATCAGCCAGGAATCTATGAGCCACCCCTGTCAGTTGTCAAAATTTCCTGCATATTCAATTAACTTTATGATATAGTTGAGTAATTAGCTGAAGTTCTCTATGCTAACAACCAGAATAAGATCAAGACCGGGGGAACTGTGTCGTAATGAAGCAGACGGTAGTCGCTTTTTGCTTTCTATGGATACTGGGTGCCTGTACTACTCCCATCTGGGAGGAGCAAGCTCAAACGCATGAGGTTGAAGTACAGGACGATGGAGCCCAGCAGATTAGGACCCTGCCGCTCAGCGACAGTGAACTGGTGATGCGACTTCATCAGCTTTCCCTGTCTGCCACGAAAGAGGTGCGGGGAGTCGCTGTCAATCTTAGAGAGCTTTCATTTGCCCCGGGCGAGACGGCATTGTCGCATGAGGATCGTAAAAGGCTGCGCGATCTGGCTCGGGTCCTGGCAGACCCGCTGGTCTCGCACCGCCCGATTGCCATAGAGGGGCATACCGACAGCCTTGGCGCCCCAACTTATAACCTGGATCTATCGAAACAGCGTGCTCAGACGGTGGCGCATGAATTGATCTTCAATCAAATCACCGCCGAAAGGATAAGCGTCTGCGGTTATGGCGAGCAATTTCCGATCGAGCAAAACAATCACCCTGACGGCTCAGACAATCCCTCGGCCAGAGCGAAGAATCGGCGGGTGGAGGTGATCATCGGACAGGCAGGAACCGAGATTACCAAAAGAGAGTCGGCCCGATAAACTACCGGGGAGGAGAAAAAAGTCGATGTTGAGTCGTTATTTCGAAATCCAGGAAAACCCCTTCAATCTGACCCCGGATCCCCGGTTATTCTACTCGAATCAGATGTATCGCGAGGCCTATGACAAACTGTACGAGGTTATCTCCGAGCGCAGAGGCTATATGGCGTTGACCGGAGAGACCGGGGCCGGGAAGACGACACTGCTGAAGACCTTGATGAAAAATCTGGACGCAGGCCTGCACTGCGTCTATTTCGAATATTCCAACCTGACCTTTGAAGACTTTCTTGAACTGGCTTGCAACAAGCTTGGTCTGGAGGCTGAAGCGTTTAGCTGTGGGGCAACCCTTACCAGCTTCCTGCTCGAGCAGTCACGAACAGATACCACCGTGATCTTCATCATAGATGAGGCGCAAAACATGCCTGTGGCGTCTCTGGCGCAAATAGAGCGATTTACCAGTTCCCTTTCAAATCAGGAATACCTCCTTCAGGTGATTCTGTCCGGACAACCCCAATTGGCGGAACTGCTCGAGCAGCAAGAGTTGCTTGCACTCAAGAACCGGCTTAACAGCCACTATCGACTATCGCCGTTACCCTGGGAGGAGGTGCCGAACTTCATCAGTCAACAACTCAGCATGGTTGGAAATCCGATTGGAAATCTTCTGACCCACGAGGCCATGCAGGTGGTCGCCCGATATACCAAGGGCAGGCCCAGACTAATCAACATACTCTGCAGCCGTGCGCTGGTAACCGCCTATGCCAAGTCTGAGAAAAGGATATCGGCCGAGGTGATGGAAGAGACCATCCATGAGTTGCGAGACGAACAGGGTGATATGGATAGTTTTCTACAAAAGGCTTCGCAGATTCAACTCAGTACGGACTTGACCGAATCGCCAGACGAAGATACGGGACCTCAGGATCAGCAAAGCTTGTCCTGGCATGAGAAGCAAGTAGCAAGAAACAAACGCTTCAGCCTTGCACTGCTGAAATCCAGCAAAGCCGCCCAGCATGCACTGCGCATGGGATTGAGCAAGCTGCGGGAGTCGATCCTTGCAACACTGCGAGCATGCCGAAAGCCGGCCAGAGATATCTGGAGGGGACGGATCAGACTTGACTTATCAGGGGCCATTCGAGCCAGTGGTATTAGATTTCACCTGTTCAAAAAACAACTCAAGATTTGGGATTACGCGGAATCGCTTGGCCTTGGCAGAGTGGCGCTGATCGCTGTACTGATCTGGTTCCTGGGTTACCCCATATTGAAGCAGAAACCGGAACAGGCTGAATTGTTAACCCAGGAGCAGACAGCTCAAATCACCTCATCACCAATCGAACCAACACAAAGCCTGTCTGCACCGCCGGCCAAAACACCAGCTAAGCTGACTGAGCGGCAAGCTCCCCAGGGCATCGACGCCAGCCACCAGACAGGACGCCTGGAGTTGATCGAGATCGCCGCACTGGAAGTTGCTACCGAACCGGCCCATGGTAAGATCCCCGATTCTCGGCAGGAGCCGGGCTCCACGTTCACGGAAGACTCGAAGCTCCAGGCGCCCCCAAACACTTCTACCAAAGTCCAGGTCGCCGCAGACTCGACTGCCAAACTAGAAGAGTTTGAAAAGGCGTTACTGACCACGCTGGAACGGCTGGAAAAGACCGAAGCTGAACTCACCCGGAACCGTGAGAAACTGGAGCAGGCGCGTATCAGGATCGAAAATCAACAAGCGCAAATCACAACCCATCTCGGTCAAATTGACACGTTGAGCCGCGAAACCAACGAGCTGAAGAACCGCATGGTTTCCTTTACGGAAGATCAAGCACCAGAGAATATCCGTGATGTCCATAGCTCGACTCCTCTTAAACCGCTCCCCAGGCAAGACCGTACGACGGCGAATCGAGCCGCATCTAATCTGCCCGACCCGGCATTTCAGATTGAACCATTACTGAAGCGGGCAGCTGAATTGATCACCGCGCGGCATCTGACCACGCCAGTCGGTAATAACGCACTAGAAATCTACCGCCAGGTACTGAAGATCGATCCCAACAACAGCTTGGCGATGAGTGGCATCGAATCGATCACCCAGCAATACCTGGTCTGGGCCGCCCAGGCAAAACAGGAGAACGACTGGCTCAACGTGGAAAACTATTATCGTAAGGCACTGAGCGTTGACCCCTCGAGTTCGATTGCCAAGGCCGGACTGCGTGAGTTCAGCAAACAATCTAATCAAGGAAGCGAGAAACGAGCTTCTCGAGCGATAGATTGGGCAGCGACCGAAACCCGAAACAAAGCCATGCAGCAGCTAGAGTTGTGGCGGATTCCGCTTACTGAAAAGGCCCTTCTGATCAGCGCAGAGCAAGGCAATTTGGAAACGGTACTCATGCTCTTGGCTGCAGGCATATTGCCGGATGCAAAATTAGCCGGGGGTTGGACAGCGTTAATGTCTGCGGCTACCCACGGCCATATTGAGGTGGTAAGCGCCTTGATTGACCAGGGTGCGGAGGTGAACATTAGGAACTATGATGGAAAAACTGCCCTAATGGCAGCCGCCTGGAACGGTCATAGCGATATAGTAAGAGTCCTGCTTTCGGCTGGTGCGACGATTGATGAAAAGAACAATGAGGGTTGGACTGCCCTGATGTATGCCGCATGGAATGGTCACCGCAAAGTCGTGGAAACACTGCTGGAGGCCGATGCAAGCGTTGCCGTCAAAGATGCCAACGATTGGACCGCAGTGACCGCGGCCTCCAGTGAGGGTCATGGAGAAATCGTTAAGATCCTGGAAATGGCTGGCGGTTCCTAGAGCCCCTTGAGTCTTCGCGGACAACCAACGTCGGGGCTCGCACAGAGCCACGCCCCAGCCCACAGGAAACACAATTGATGTACCAAGCGTACAGAATCGGTTGCACGGGTTATCGTCGTGCTTGGACGTTGATACGACCAGTACATCCATATTACCTGTCAGCGCACGGGTACCTTATGGGGTAGCTTGAATAAATCCTCCCACATTCTGGCAGAGACATACCTGATGACAACCTGCGCTTTTTCGAACCAAACCCAATAAGGGCGCGCGGAAAAGGTTGACGGCCCTGCACATTCACCCCAAGAGTCGCTATCAGCACAACACCCAAACTAAACCAAAGCAGAAGCATTCTCCACATCCGCTATACATAGTACGCATGACGGATGAGCCTACTAGGCTGACGATTTGTATGAGTTTGCTACGAACTGAATTGGATATTCAGGCTTGTCTGGAATATCTGCCGGGCTCTGAGTCTAAACCAGCGGTTGCTAAACTCTCGCTTCTCCACAAAGCTAGCAAACATGGCTGGCCAGCAGCGTAAACCCAAGCCTTGAGATTAGCCCAGGAAAAAACCACACAAGTCGCCATCAAAAACGGGGAGTAAAGTGAATTACCGATCGAATTCCGAAGGCGAGTAATCTATCTGGCCCTTGCGCCTCCATGATACCCAATAATTACGAGAACCATTCTTCGACAAACAGCTGGTGACTGACCACAATTGATACATCTTTCATAAGCGGGCATAAGCATGTCAGTATGTTACGGAACCTGGGATCTCAGCAAATTGATAAGCCAATCGACGATGACAACTTATTGAATGAAAGAGCAGTTTGTTAATACTTGTGCAGCACAACAAGTGGCATGGAGCGTCCCTTCACTTCAAATTCACCCCTCTTATGTAGGAACGATGTGATCAAAACCAACCACGGCAGTATCACCCAAGCACCGATAAATTTCGAAAAGGCGACACGACTCTCTCAGCAATTATGCTTAAATCAGCCATGAGAGAAACTCGTGGAGAGATGATTAGGATATCACCCCTGAGCATGACAATGTCTTCAAGATCGTACAGAACCCTGTAAAAGACTGCTGCATACTCGAATTGTGCTGCTACTGGCCTTTCACTGATCCGGGTTTGGATTGAAATGAATTATGTTTATCCAAATAGTGAAATCTGTCATAACATGGTGAGCACTATGTAAGCAGATGAGATGAAGATTGAGTCATGTTTTTCAGACGCGGTTCACTGAGTGATTGGCTGCAATGGCTGATAGGCGAATTGTCGGCCTGTTGGCGTGTCCCTTCCGCCTCCGATGAATTGGCCGCGAAATACCAGGCTCGTCAATACCATGCTGTGGTGCGTCAACTGCCCTTGAGCAGCCTCGGCAACCTGATCACCTCGCTGATAGTCTGCCTTCTCTTCTGGAATGATATTGATTCGAGCATTCTGCTGATCTGGGCATCGTTGTTGTGGACCATTGGCCTTGCGAATATTGCTTTGTGGTGGCGTTGTCGCTCGATTCCCAATGAGTCGCCTGTATCCAATCTAGCTGTCTGGTCATTGACTGCCGACCTGGCTGCGGCGGCAGCCTTGTATGTTGGAATGGCCATTTATCTCTTCAGCGTCACGGATGAACAGGGACGTTTGGTGTTAACGGCCGTGATTGGCGCCTTTATTGCCACCGGTACCTGGTTGTTCGCATTCCTGCCACAAGCGGGATTGGCATGGGCGTTGATCTTCTGCGGGGGTTTAGGGCTGGGACTGGTGATGAACCATTGGGAGACCTATGCGTATCTGGCCGGACTCTTGGGGTTCTATGGCCTTATTCTGGTCGCGTCGGTGTTGGTGAACTCACGCATGTTTCTGTCAGGATTGATGGCCGAGACTGAAATCGAGCGTCAGCGTCAACTGGTCGGCCTGCTGCTGCATGATTTTGAAGAACACGCCAGCGACTGGTTGTGGGAAACTGACCACCAGGGACGATTACGTCATGTACCGGCGCACCTCGCGCAGATCATTGGCGTACCATCCAACGACTTGCGGGATTACTCATTGATTAGGGTGATACTTTCACTACTCGGGAAACCCGACGACAATGAGCGGATGATGGTCGATAAGTTAGCGCGTTGTCTGACCAGAGATATTCCCTTTCGCAATCTTGTTGTACCTGTCCGAGTCAATGGACAACAGCGTTGGTGGTCCCTCACGGCCAAGCCCTTATTCGATGCATCTAAGCGCATAGAGGGATGGCGCGGTGTCGGTTCCGACATCACCACAGCGCGTCTTCACGAACAGGAGATGATTCGACTGGCTAATATCGATACTTTGACGGGGTTGGCTAACCGACATCAGTTCAATCTACGTCTGGCTGAGCATTTCAACAACACCGGAATCACCATGTTTCTTCTGGATTTGGACAACTTCAAGACGGTCAATGATTCGCTGGGACACGCAGCAGGCGACCATTTGTTGCAGGATGTTGCCCGACGCCTGAGTTCGGCAGTTGACGATAAGGATCTGCTGGCACGCTTGGGTGGTGATGAATTTGCCGTGATCCATACAAACGTGCTGACACGCGAAAACGCGGAGCGATATGGAATCCGCTTACAGATGGCACTCGCACGACCTTTGACGATCAGTGAACACCGTATCGATGTGTATGTCAGTATCGGCATTGGTTTTAGGTCTCCCGACATTAATGATGCGGAGGGCCTGTTGAAAGCCTGTGATATGGCCTTGTATGCGGCCAAGGCGGCAGGAGGACGCACGCTTCGCTTTTTCGATCCCGAGATGGATGTGCAGGCGCAGCACAAACTGCGACTGTTGAGTGATATGAAGGAAGGCCTGCGACGCGGTGAGTTCCAAGTGTACTACCAGCCACAAGTAGCATTCGCTACGGGCAAGCTTGCAGGATTCGAGGCCCTGATCCGCTGGCAGCACCCGGTGCGGGGACTGGTAATGCCGGATGAATTCATACCCTTAGCTGAGGAAAGTCAATTGATCATCCCGCTGGGTGCCTGGCTGATAGAAAAAGCCTGTGAGGATGCGGCTAGCTGGCCGCACGAAATACGGGTGACGGTGAATGTATCAGCTGTTCAGTTTACCAATTCTGATCTTTACCTGGTGGTTGATGACGCCTTGCAGAACAGTGGTCTGTGCAGCACCCGATTGGAAGTTGAACTGACGGAATCCACGCTTATGCGGGATAGAGACGCCGTGATTTCTACTTTACAGAGATTAAGGCAGAACGGTGTTCGCATCGCATTGGATGATTTTGGAACCGGGTATTCATCGCTTGCCTACCTACGGCAGTTTCCGCTCGACAAGCTCAAGATCGACCGTACCTTTGTATCCACAATCGACGTACAGGGCAAGGACGATCAGGCACTGGCCCTTATAACCATGATTGTGCAGCTAGCACAAATCATGTGTCTTGAAACAACAGCTGAAGCGATTGAGAACGAAGTACAGTTAGATATATTGCATCGTATCGGCTGTACTTACGGGCAGGGCTATCTCTTCGCAAAACCTCAGAATATCCAAAAGACCAATGAAATCATGACAGAACAAGATCAAGGCTTCCATCGCGCATAATCTTAGCAAGGTTATTGCTGTATTGACTCACATCAAGCGAACCCATATTTCGATTAGCGGCAAGGATGGGTTGTTCTTAGTTTCAGTCCTGTCCATATCGTCACTCTGATCTCTTTCATATCACCCTGTTGGAGCCTTTCGAGTTCTCACAACAGCAGTGGATATTGCGTTTCAGCCGACTGTGTAGGCAGAACATCTTTCATGTAAGTATACAGAGCCCCTAGACTACTGATTTGCAGTTGGTTCATTGAGTCTCAAATCGCTACCATCCATTGATAAAATCGCGTGAGCTAGCTGGAAGCAAGCGAGGCAACCCGCAACAGGCCGCCTCGCCACAGTCGATCGTTTTAGACTCTGCACCAGGTTTCAAGGTATGCGCGTGCTTCGAGAGTCCAGTAAATCATGCCGATACCCATGCCCGCGCAACCGATAGTCAAACTGGTGCCTGGTGCGAAGTGCTATTCAACGGTGAGGTAGTAGGTAATATCGAGGCCGAAGACTACCTCACCCTCATAGACGGCATTACCGAGAAATCTTACCACGTGCTCACCGGGGGAGAGGGGCTCCAACATCATCCAATAACCATCGGCGGTGCCGTGATAGCGACCAGGAGGATCCTCAAAGACATTACCTTCAGGTAGCGTAAAGGGGAGATTGGGTGACTGGGCACGGAAGTCACTGAGATTCTCGGCGTCTTCGACCTTCTTGCCGTCGACAGTGACCTCCAGAGAATCCACATCGACAAGGTTGCTGATTGAACTTGCCACATCTTCCCGCTGAGCGGCCTCGACCTCAATTAGATCATCCTCATTGGCATTGTGGGTAATCGCGTTGATAATTGGGAAGAAAATATGACTACCCACGGGCACGACGCATTCACGGGTAATTTCAAAGATTGCCGGTGTCTCGATTACCTCATCTTCTGCTCCAAACGCACCACCTATAAAGAATACAGGGCTGGATCCTTGCCCCTCCGAGCAGTTGGTATCTTTACTTGCAGTCAGGGGATTATCTTCGATGGGGATGGAGACGGCCCACTGCCACCAGGCAGCGCCCCAGCCACCGTAGTTCATACCGGCAACGACTTCGTCGGGGCTGACCGCCTCGGCACGGCCATGGTGATCTCTGTCCTTTGCAATCGCACTAGACACCGGTAGGGTCAAGGCGGTGCAGACGCATGCTGCTGTCAAGAGGCGTATCGGGTTGAAGTAGTTGTTATTCATTTGAACCTCCAAGTGGTTTCCCACAATTGTTCCTGGATATCGTTGATGTTTGTTGGATTGTCCTGTCGAACCCGCTAGGACAAGATGTATATAGATTGATGCTTATCCTTTTTATAACCTCCTTTGACATTTAATTGATCCGTACGAATCGCCATGCGTGATTCTTTCTGCACAGCATGTTGATGAACCGCCTCTGGGTGAAATCGCAAACGGATTTATCCAAAGGCGTCACTGCATAAAGTGCCTGAAACTATTCGACGGTGATGGTATAGGTCACGTCCTGGAGCCAGCTGCCATCGTATGGACCACCCTCGAAGTGGATGGTGTGCTTTCCAGGAGGAAGGGGATTGAGCATCACCCAGTAACCATCCGCCACCGAGATGCTCTTCGTTTCATCTTCGCCGAGGATATTGTCATCCGGCAAGGTGAAATAGTAGGCGGCTGATTGAAAGCGGTGTTCGTCAAGATCCTTGAGTTTCTTGCCATCCACAATGAGCACAAGGCTGTCCGGATCATAGGTATTCGCATTACGCCCTGCGCACTCCCGGCAGGCGGCTTCAGTGGCGCAATACCAATCAGTGCCGTCCTCCGCTTCTGAACACTCTGTATTGACCAGAGGAAAGAAGATGAACTGACCGGCGGGCACCGAACAGGTTCGCCCTCCTTCATCCAGCTCAACCCAGGTCCCAGCCAAGAAAAAGACCGGGCCGGAGCCCTGCCCTTCAGCACAGAAACTGCCATCGGGATCAAGTATTGGATTTCTATCCGCCGGAATTGACAGGGCCCACTGCCACCAGGCTGCCCCCCAGTCACCTTGAGTCATACCCATTACAGATTCATCTGGCGAAACTGCCTTACGTTTGTCATCTGCCGTTGCATCAACAAGCGGTATTACGCTGAGCCCCAGCATAACGCCGGCGATTGTCGATTTTGTCCATAACTGTGTCACTTTCATGTTCCACTCCATATTAATTGTCATATTGGATCAGGATGATCCTGGCCATCCATGATTGGCAACTGAAAATAGTTTGGTTGCCATGATTCCACTTTCTCTGTCATCCACTGTTTTTTCATCTGCAGGTAACGGGATATGACCTGCATTCAATATACACATGCTCCTGATGCAGCCATGCTTGTCCAGTTGAACAATATTGATCGAGATTAATGATGATGCTTTTTTATCGCTTGTGTATTTCTCCTTGGCGTAAGGCGTGTCCCTAGGATTATAAAACCTAAATATCTTATGGGAATAAAACGATAGTAAATAAGATTTAAAGTATTAAATCTAAGCGATAAGTATGATTTATTACATATCCACTCTGCTAAATTAGTTTCTGAGCAGAAGAGACAGGAATTCCTGAAACCGTTTTTTCCATGACAGCCAACACTGTAAATTTGATACTAAGCCGGGTTTTACGATTTACCTGACCCACAAAATGAGTTGTACATCGAATAGAAAGGACGGATTGGGGATAGGTGAGGTTTTTGTCCAATTGTTCTACCTCCCAAAGAGCATCCCTGATACCTCGAGGCCCAGATACCTTTTGCTCTCCCTGACGTAATATTTTCGGTAGAGTGGGTGGTATAGCCGTTATGTGCGATTTCACATCATCTTACTCAGACACGGTTTTTAAAGGCCGTCATTCAATGGTAAGGTATTGCCCCCATACGTCAGTTGAATCACATCATGAATGACAAACCCATAACAGCCAGCATAAACCCTGACCAGTTGACCGCTTACACTCGCCTGAAAAAAGCGGCGGAGCGTGGCAACGCAGAGGCTCAGTTCGAGCTGGGCCGAATATATGGCAATGGTGAAGGCGTGCCGCAGGATTATCCAACAGCTATCGACTGGCTGGTGAAGGCCGCAGAACAGGATCATGCCAAGGCACAGGAGTCACTCGGTTCGATCTATGCCAATGGCGTGGGTGTGAAGCAGGATTTCTCCACCGCCCGTCACTGGTACATTAAAGCCGCACACAACGGCCTGGGCAGCGCCCAATATTTAATGGCGACAATGTACCGGTTCGGCTTATTCGAATCTGAAGTCGATATGGACCAGGCTATCGACTGGTATCACAAAGCGGCCAATCAAAATGTAGCGGCAGCGCAATTGGCCCTTGGCAAGCTGGCAATGCGCGGTAAACACGTAAAACAAGATGAGTCCGCAGCTTTACAGTGGTTGATGCTGGCGCACGCCAACGGCAGCAAAGGTGCGGACACTTACATTCAGCAGTTGATGGAGCGTATGCCTACCGAGGCGCTTGAAGCCTTACGAGTATCCATGACGAAACCATCAGACACACTACAATAAAGGTTTTGAGTTCATATATGTTTGGAGCGAGAACCTGTAAGGTTTTTGTGATGTAACCCCATACCATTGATATCATAAGGATCATTACCGGTGCGCTCCGGCCATGCAGGATCTTCCGGCCAACAACAGGTATTTTGCCAATTAGTTTTCATCGTCCCTCTCCATTCACTGTACATATTATCGAATTACCGTGAGCTTTTACCGGCGATTGATAACTATCTTTGTGATTATTATTTTAAGACGATGGTTTTGCTGGGTATGTAATCTATTACCAGCTTAGTTTGTTAAATATTCACAATTCATCCATACAAGTGATTTAGAACGGCATAGCATAGGGAAGCCAGTGATTTAAATGGGGTCAGACATTTATTCTGTGACAACACATCGAGAAAATAGACTGTCTTTCCCCATCTAGAATAGGTTATGGACTAATTATCAGACGATGGCTTGTCTTTGCCATCCTCGTGATCATTGCTCCATGCACCAGGTGCCATCTCGTTAAAAAGGCGATTAAGCGCGTCTGCCTCGTAATAAGAAGACCCGTCTCCGAAACCCCGGGGCGTTTCATATGGGGAAGGCTTCACACCCTCCGATCCTTGATGGGCTGATCCACCCCCGTGATGGCCTCCTGCGGCCATACTGAGTGAAGATGTAAGCGCAAATAAAACGGATACTAATATTACGTACAATTTTTTCATTTCTCACTCTCCTTGAGCTTCCATTGAGATTAAGTCAAATACTGGCCTACAACTTTCCGTTGGTCTCACCTCCTCAACCGTTTACCACTTGTCTTGAAAACAAGTCTAAGGCTTATCCATTTCTATATTTTTTCAGGAAAGAATATTTTTGTAACAAGCGGTTTCACATTGACTACAAACTATAACTTTTGTAGTAATAACCGCTATTTTTGAAGTCTATTGCGAGGAAACTTGAGATTGGACGCGATAAGTTATTCGAAAGATAAATGAGGATTGCCGGTATATATAAACGACAGGGCTATCGGCTTTTTGATACCGATAAGCCTCAGTGGCAATGGTTAACATAGATATGGTTATGGTTAGATTCTGATAATAACGTGGAGTCACCTCGGGGCAGGTGAGTTACAACAACTCCTTGATCATACCTTCGATCTCGATGTGGTCGAATTCCCGGCCGCCGATGGCGCGATAGCGGATCCGACCCTCTTTATCCAGCAGGTAAGTCGTGGGTAGACCCTTGACTTCGAATTTCTCCGCCACCCGGCTGTCACGGTCGAACAGGATTGGAAAGGTCGGCACCAGACTGAGACGACCGGTGAACTCGAAGACCAGATCCGGATCTTCGAACTGATTGACTGCTATCACTACGAAGCCCTGGTCCTTGAGCTTGTTGTATAGACGCTCCAAGGATGGCATCTCGCGCCGACAGGGTGGGCACCAGGTTGCCCAGAAATTGAGCATCACAACCTTGCCCCGATAGTGACTCAGTGTATAGGTCTCATCGTCCATATCCGCTAGCGTGAAATCCGCCGCCGCCTGTGGCACTGGGAGGGCTGTCATACTGTAGCTTAGCGGCGGTTGTTCGGCCCCGACATAGTGCGGCATGAGAAAGCAACCGAGCGCTAATGCGACTGGCAGATTATTCAGATGCCGGAGCACATTCCAGATCAGGTAATATCTTTGCATAGTGTTTTCCTGCGTATGACCAGACAATCTTCAGCCCGATGCGACTGCCGTGTGGCTCTGAGATAGTCGTGAAGCCTTGAATCCAGTCCCCCTTCGAAAAGGTGATATCATCAGCGAGTATCGACCAGCTGAAACGTACTCCCATGCCGTGCCACTCATCCAGCCACTGGGTTTTGGTCTTGATCTTGTGTTCCAAGCCGTCGGTAGTGAGGTATCGCCAATCCGCGACAGAATATGAGATAGGGCGATCAGCGAGATTGCGTACGATGCTGCCGAATACGCACTGTGTAGCAACCGTTTCAATCAGCGCTTTCGGCAGTCCGCGAGCAGCATAACTGGCGCGAATGAAGTCCGGAGGAACCTGCAGGAATTCGATCGACAGATTCTCGTCTTTGAATAGCCAGCTTTTAAGCCCGTTGTCTGGATTGACTCGAGTGATTATTTCGCGTTCCCCGATGGCACCGCTGAACAGTACAGCCGAGTAGATGAGCATTCCGAGGGCGATAACAATTCGGTATCTTCTTGATCGAGCTAGAGTTGCATCATCCATCATAAAAGTTAAAGTTGAAATGTACGCTTAATTCTAGCTCCCCGGGTAGAAAATTCACACTTTTGGATAATCCTCATCACTAACTGCCTGCCCGCTCTGTAAAGTTGTAATGAGAATTTCCCGGTTTACTGGAACC
>JASJBU010000008.1 GCA_030066355.1 Gammaproteobacteria bacterium
CGATGGCACCGGCTTGCCGCACAACACTGGTAACGATCTTGGCATCCGGAGTGATGACCTGGGTACCCTGATACTCGTCACCCTGCATGATGACCTTACGAAACACCTTACGCGTCGCTGAGCCTTTCTTGACGATGTAGGGTTGGATACGCAGATCGGGGCCACCAACCGCCGACCAGTTGGTGATCTTGCCGCTGAAGATATCCTTCAGTTGACTGCTGCTGAGATCGCCGACCGGATTTGTCTCATTGGCGATCACTGCGATCGCGTCTTTTCCGATCAGAGTGGCATGCACCCCTTTGTCCAGAAACTTAGGATTGACCTCACGCGCCACCCCACCGATGCTGCAGGCCCCACGCGCCGCACACTTCTCGCCGCCAGAGCTCTCGCTGGCTGTTTTGACCTTGAAGTCCGCTGCAGTGTAGACCGCGGCGGCGTCATTGATGAATTTTCCGACAGTGGATGATCCTTCATACTTGATCGTGCCAGCCAGCGCAACCCAAGGCAGGGCAAGAACCAGCAGAACACTTGGAAATAGTTTACGCATGGTGTTTCCTTTATGGTTTGATCGTGATAATCGAACAGTGCAACATCCGTTACGGCGAGATTTCACAAAGCTTTAAGAAAATATGCAGGATGGTCGGATGTGATTGACTGATAATCAGGTTCGCTGCTCGCCTTGAGAGCACCCGACACAGGCTCCTGATGCGCAAGGGAATCCAAGTTTGGGGTTTTATTAACGGCACAAGCTAGTGATAATAGGGCGGCGAATTCAGACGCTACAGGAAAATGAGCCTTGGAGACGACCCTTTCCCTGCTGGTTGAATACGGGAATGCGATTGGCGGATTCTTCTATTTTGATAGCGCCCTGTTGTCCGACCCGGAGCTCGTCTGGCGCTTGTTGCTGCAAGCCCTGTTGTTGATGGGCTCGGCGTTCTTTTCGGGTTCGGAGACGGCGCTCTTTTCCCTTTCGAGGCTCGATCTGCGGGAACTGCGCCGCACCCAGCACTCCCAGTCGGCCACCCTGCACGCCCTCTTGGATCAGCCCAGGCGGCTGATCATCTCCATCCTCTGTGGCAATGAACTCATCAATATCGCGGCAGTGGCAAACATGACCGGCATCCTGGTGACGCTCTATGGAGTGGAGAAGGCCGGCCTGATCAATGTCATCGTCATGGTACCCCTGTTGTTGCTGATGGGCGAGATCACCCCGAAGACCGTGGCGGTTTCCAACCCGGTACGCATCAGCTCTGCGGTGGTTGCCGCACCCATGGCACTCTGGGTGAAATTCATTACCCCGCTGCGCTGGCTGCTGCGCGGAGTCGCGGACCGGGTGACCAGCTGGATCGTCGGCAGCGAAAAGGCGCCGGAAAACATCCTGCAGCTGGACGAATTTCGCGTCATCGTGGACGAGATCTCCAATGAAGGGGAACTGCACGATACCGAGCGCACCTTGATCTATCACCTGTTGGATGCGGGGGCCACCGAGATCGTGGAGATCATGATCCCACGCACCCGGGTGGACTTCATCAACAGCAGCCGACCCCTGAACGAGATTATCGAGCGTTTTCGCGCCTTCCGCCATTCCCGGGTTCCGGTCTACGAGACCCACCGGGACAACGTGATCGGTTTTCTGCATGTAGAGGATATCTTGCATCTGGAGTTGGACGAAGTGAACCTCGACAGCCTGACCTTGCGAGATATCCTGCATCCACCGATCATCGTACCGCCCACCAAGAAAGTGGACGAGATGTTCGAGTTCTTCCAGACCAACAACACCCGCGCCGCGATCGTCCTGAACGAGTTTGGTGGCGTCGAGGGCTTCGTCACCATGCGGGATGTGTTGACCTTCATCTTCGGCCATCTCTCCGGTGAAGTGATTGGCGTGGAGCTCTACCAGGAGAAGGACCAGAACGTCTACGAGGTACCGGGCGAGATGAAGCTCACCGATTTCAACGACCTGACCAACTTCGGTATCGAAGATCCACGCATGACCACCATTGCCGGCGTAGCGTTCCGCCATCTGGACCGTCTGCCTGTGGAGGGCGATCAGGTCAATGTGGAAGGTTTCGAGATCACCGTCCTGGAGATCCGGGAACATCGCATCGTGCGGGTCAGAGTCGCACGCGGAGAGACCCAGCAGTCTACGTCCGGCGAAAGCGCACCGGCGCCGGACGAACAAGCGGAGGCCTAAATCATGGAATCGATCCTCATCCTGCTGGCGATGGTCGCCCTGCTGTTGCTGGAGGGTTTCTTCTCCGGCTCGGAGATCGCCCTGGTCAATGCCGACAAGATTCGTCTCCGGGCCAAGGCCAGCCAGGGGCACAAAGGCGCCAAACTGGCGCTGACACTATTCGAAAAACCCGATGTCCTGCTGACCACGACCCTGGTGGGGACCAACATTTCCGTCGTTCTGCTGACCACCCTGGGCACCCTGCTGATGATCCGCTGGTTCGGAGAACGGGGTGATCTGTATGCGGTACTCATCTACACTCCGCTGCTCTTGACCTTTGGCGAGATCGTCCCCAAGAGTGTCTATCAACAAAAGGCGGACAGTCTGGCACCGATCGTGGTCTATCCACTACGTGCCTTCAAGGCCCTGCTCTACCCGGTGATCATGCTGTTCTCCATGGTCGCGCGGTTTGCCGCCAGGCTGGCGGGGCGCCGACCCCATGAGAACAACCTGTTCATCACCCGGGAACAGTTTCGCAGTATCGTCGAAATGGCTGCGCACAGCAGCAACGTGGATGTCTTCGACCGGGAACGTATCAAGCGTGCCATCCGTTTCGCCGACACCACGGTCGCGGAGGCCATGGTGCCTCTTGCCGAAGTCCGCGCGGTCAATCGAAGCCACGGTACGGCCAAAGCCATCAAAGAGGTGCGGGATCACGGTTACAACCGCCTGCCCATCTATGAGGGCAATGTGGCCAATGTCATCGGGATCGTCACCTTGACCCTCTGGGACCTGATGGACGAGGAACTCTCCGAAAAGTCATTGTTGGAACTGAATCGGCCCGCGCTCTATGTCTCGCCACTGCAAAAGATCGATGAACTGTTACCGGTCTTGCGTGAGCGACATGACCACATGGCGGTAGTGGTGGACGAGTTCGGCTCGGCCATCGGCATCATCACCATGGAGGACATCCTGGAAGAGGTGGTGGGCGAGCTCAACGTGGGCTACGACTTCGACGAGTATCGACCGAAACGCAAGCGTCAGTATGAGAACCTGGAGGATGGGATATTCCTGATCGACTCCCGGGTGCCGGTATCCGAGGTCAACGAGTTGCTGGAGATCAACCTGCCGGCCACAGAATTCTACACCCTGGGCGGCTTCGTCGAAGCCCGCCTGCGGCGTATTCCCAAAAAGGGAGAAAGCGTCGTCGATGCAGGTTGGCGTTTTATTGTTAGCGAGGCGACCGAACGGGCAATTCTCAAATTACGTGTGGAACGGCTTTGAATTTAGATTATTAACGATTAGCATGTCAGATGGATATTGCACGCGGCAGATCGCCGAAGCGTCCATTGACGACTGCACCAATCATCGATCAAAGGAAATAACGATGAACAATCCAATCAAACTCATACTCATCACGGTTGTATTGATTTTCACTGGATGTGCGTCCTTACCACCCCCCGCACAAATGAAGGAGGATATTGTCGGGTTTGAACTACCCAGATTACCCGAAGATGGGAAAGCGATCGTTTACATCGTCAGACCCACGAGTTTAGGGGGTATTATCCGTTTCAATGTATTCGTCGATGACAAGGAACCCGTATCAGAAATGGGTTATACCCGTGCAAATCAGTATATTTATTTCAATCTTGAACCAGGTAAGCATCAAATACTATCGAAGGCAGAAAATTGGTCGGCCACAGATTTGACGGCCAAAGCAGGTGACATCATCTTTATCCGACAAGAAGCAAAAATGGGCGTCTTTTTGGCAAGGAACAGCATCTATAAAATCCAAGAGTATGAAGGCAAGTATCATGTAAAACACCTGGAACTGGGAACAATACTCAAGATGGATAAATAGCAATTTTCTACACATTCCGGTTACGAATCCTGGCCTGAGACCGGGAACACAGAGCATCTCATGGAAAAGCGCCATGTCAACCAGAGTGAACCCATACTTACAACTCAAGCATTGACTCACACCGTTACAATACTCCCTGCGAAGGATGGATATACTCGTTAGCATAGGCGGGATCTACTGTTTCGCCTTTGCCATCTTCCATCTGCTGTTCTGGCGTATCTTCAACTGGGCCGATGACCTGTCGTCCCTGTCCTTTTTGAATAGAGCAATCATGCAGGTCGTGAATCTGAGCCTCACTTTTGTGTTTGTGATATTTGGCTATGTTTCTCTCCTGCATCCCAAGGAGATGCTCGAAACCCACTTGGGGCGGAACCTGCTGGCACTGATTGCGATCTTCTGGTTGTTCCGGGCGATCCAACAAGTCGTATTTTTCAAGCTCAGCCATTGGGGGTCGGTTGTTTTTCTAACGATCTTCCTGATCGGCTCATTGCTTTACGGCATCCCGACGATAGCCGTCAGATAAGAAATAAACACCGACAGTGCTCGAATTCAGATACTTGCGGATCTGTTTGATGTAAGACTCCGTGAACATCATGAAGACTGATCCTTGATTTACATTTCTCTCGAAATCGTTTGAGATAACTCTTTTGAGATTGACGCAGATGGTATTAGATGAACAACGCACCAACCGATAGGAATGAGCAACTCACGCACTGGAAAAAGGAAAGGGACAGACTCAAGACCCTGTGGGTGGTCAGTGTGATTGTTTTCTGGTTGAGTGTAGTTTTTCAGATTGGATTATTTTTGTACAACGGCCAGGCCAACATCTTGCTCATCTCGATAATAGGCGGGATGATGGTCTTGGGAGTGGCTCTGAAAGTTCGACTGCAATTACACCTGCGAAAAAAACCGGATATATGACACCCATGCGGAAAACGCAGGGTCTCTTGACACCGATCAATACACATCTGGATTCCTGGTGATTTTGCAGACGCCAAGATCCTGGCTATTCTTAAGCTTAATCAAGCCGACAAAAGGAACTCGACATGGCCATCAAAATCTGTTTTCGGGGGGATACCCGCACACCATTTGCACCGGATAACATGTTTGCCAATGGTTTCTCGAGAAGGATGGTAGGAGCCGGACCGATCCAATATCGTCGACTTGGGGCAAACCGCGCCGGCGACATCGAACCCTCATCCGCAGTCTGCGTATCGGCCCGCCTGGGTGGCGCCGCCATGTTTCCCCTCAGGTTCGATGCCAACGATCCGGCCACCTCAGATACCTACATCTACGTCGTCGGCCTCGATGCAAATGCCCTTACCAACACCCACGGCATGCAGGTTCAGGATGGTCTTGCCGGGGTCAGCGCTGGCAACACGGCCGGCAATGCACTCTGGCCGCTCTTCGCCCATGAACTGGCAATCCCCAGCATTCCCGCCAACCGTATCGTTGCCGCAGTGAAATGCACCCGAACCTGGAACGGGGCCAACTGGTCTACCGGGGCGAACTATCAGCTGGATACGGAGGTTTTTGTCAATTACGGTTGTACACTTGCGGCCGAGTATCTGAATGCAGCCGCGGAGTTTCTGCGCAATGAGGTCAGTAATCATCGAAACGGCGCCACCCCCAACAGAGGCAGCGGCTACCACCCGAGCACCCCAAATCAGATTTGATTAGACGCCTGTCACCTGCTTTCAGTACGCAGTGGAGTTTCCAGGCCCATTGAAAGATCAATTTGTGCCGGTCGCTGCCGAAATATCCAGAACACTGCACCTGTTCGACTGGTTGAATGTCGGTTTGACAGCCCAAAATGAGAACCACTGCAACCCAAAATCAATGGGCATGCGGTTTATCTTTCACCAAATGTGAATATAATTCCTATCTTTTTTCAGGGGTCATGATGCACACTCGGTATCTCCTTACATTCGTCCTTTTCACTTTCTTGACAGCCAGCTCCAATCTTCAGGCAGCCAACCTGCAACTTCGCATCCAGGGTTCGAATACGGTTGGCGCCCAGCTGGCACCCAAACTTGCTGAGGCCTGGCTGGAGGAGAAAGGTTACGATACGCCAAAGATTTCACAAGAAGATGAATTGACGACCCTTCAGGCAGAAAACTCGGAGGGGATCAGCCTTGAGGTGGCCATCGAAGCCAAAGGGTCCAGCTTTGGATTCAAGGGTCTGCAGCAGCGTACTGCGGACCTGGGCATGTCTTCCCGTCGCATCAAGCAGAAAGAGATCGACGCCCTATCTGATTTAGGACAAATGACATCCATGGCGAGTGAGCATGTCATCGCCCTGGATGGCATCGCGGTCATCTTACATCCGAACAATCCGCTCGATCAGCTCGATAAATCCACCATACGGGACATCTTTTCAGGGAAGATCAACAACTGGAAAAAGATTGGCGGAAAACCTGGGGCCATCAACCTCTACGCCCGGGATGACCAATCAGGCACTTATGAGGTGTTCAAAAAGCTGGTGCTGGGTAAGCAAGCTGAAATGTCGAATAAGGCAAAACGGTTTGCCGATAACGCCGAGCTCTCGGCAGTGGTAACCGATGATCCCTTTGGCATAGGTTTTGTCGGCCTGCCCTATATCCTTCAAGCAAAGGCACTTTCTATCTCCGATGGAGAAGCGCCAGCCATCGCTCCGAGCAGATTCTCTGTCGCCACCGAGGATTATGCCTTGTCCCGTCGCCTCTACATGTATACCCCAGACAAACAGTCGGCCAATCCACTGGCTTTGGAGTTTATCGACTTTGTCTATTCAGCTGCTGCCCAGCGTATTATCGCAGAAGTCGGCTTCATCACTCAGCAGGTCTTCCTGAGCGATAGAACGCCTGGAGAGCACTATCCCCAGGAGATGCGCGAGCTGGCCGAGGGGGCAAAACGCCTTTCGGTCAACATGCGGTTTGCCGAACGTACTGTCTTCCTGGACAACAAAGCAAAACGGGATGCGGACCGCGTCTATCAGTATCTCAAGGATAACGGCAAACTGATGAGCGGACTGTTGCTGTTTGGGTTTGCTGAGGATAAACCTGAAGGGCTGCGCTCCAACAGCTTGAATCGCTCGGTGAGGCGTGCAGACCAGGTCGCGAAGTATCTGGCAGAAAAGGGCGTACGGGTCGCAACCAGCCGCGGATACGGAGGCAAGGCGCCGGTAGCCTCCAACGATACCGCTCAAGGTCAAGAAAAGAATCGCCGGGTCGAGCTCTGGATAAAGTGACCTCCAACGGACCGGATCGTCTTATCGATTGGCATTGGATCCACTGGTTGAATCGCGAGTGATTTCGAGCACAACCTGTGCCTTATAATGCCCCGTTCGCCATTACCATGCCTTGCGGGGTCAACCCATCGATACCCTGACTATCGGTTCAGCCGCACTGATCCTGTTTACCGCGTATTTCATTCGCGGCATCTCCGGCTTCGGCTCGGGACTGGTCGCCATTCCGCTACTTGCGCACTTTCTGCCCTTGCAGTTCGTGGTGCCTTGGGTATTGGTGCTGGATTTCAGCGCCTCTCTGGCCCTGGGCATCAGGCGCCAGGATCGCCGTGCGATTCGCTGGGATGAGATCGGCTGGTTGTTACCGACCACGCTAGTCGGGTTGTTACTGGGCATCTTCCTGCTGGTCAATCTGCCTAAACCACCCCTGCTGATCGGCCTCGGCCTGTTCGTCATGGCATTTGGTATTCGCAGTCTGCTCTACCTGCATGGGGACAGAAGCATATCCCGCTGGTGGTCCCTGCCCGCCGGCATAACCGGCGGTACCGTTGGGGGCATGTTCGGCACTGGCGGCCCGCCCTATGTCATCTATCTGAGCCACCGGATCCACGACAAGCTGCAATTACGTGCAACCTTCTCCGGCCTGTTTTTCATCGACGGGGGTTTGCGTGTGATCATCTTCACCCTGACCGGTCTATTGAGCCAGGATGCCATGTTACTCGCATGTCTGCTGGGACTGGGTGTGATGGCGTTCGGACTGTATGCCGGTCATCGGGTGCATCTGGGCATCACGCAAGCCCAGATGACCCGCATTATCGGCGCCCTGCTGTTGGGCAGCGGTCTCTCCCTGCTCGTCAAGGCATTTGCCGGTTAAGACTGCCGACACCCTCGAGATCAGATGCGCGAATCCACTGCGGATTTCACTGTCTTACCGATATCCGCGGCGTTCTTCACCACATGCACACCCAGTTCTTCGAGACGCCGCATCTTGGCATGCGCCGTGTCGGATTCACCGGAGATGATCGCCCCGGCATGCCCCATACGGCGTCCCGGCGGTGCGGTCGCACCGGCAATGAAGGCGATCAGCGGTTTCGTCATGTGTTGCTGAGCCCAGAGGGCCGCATCCACTTCCTGGGAACCGCCGATCTCGCCGATCATGAGGACCGCTTCAGTAGCGGAATCATTCTGGAACTCTTCCATGATGGTAATGAAGTCACAGCCGTTGACCGGATCGCCCCCGATACTCACGCTGGTGGACTGTCCCAGGCCTTCCGCGTTCATCTGTTCCACCGCCTCGTAGTTGAGGGTGCCGGAGCGGGACACCAGACCGATACCGCCCGGCCGGTAGATATGCGCCGGCATGATGCCCACCTTGCACTCAGCGGGGGTGATCACCCCGGCGGTGTTGGGCCCGACAATGATCGCCTGGTGACCCAGCGCATAGCGCTTGACCCGCACCATGTCCTGCACCGGGATACCGTCAGTGATTACCACGATCACCCGTATGCCCGCCTCGATCGCCTCCATGATCGCATCCGCGGCGAAGGGTGGCGGCACGAAGATCGCGCTGACATCGGCGCCTGTCACCCGAACCGCCTCGGCCACGGTATCAAACACTGGTTTTCCCAGGTGGGTGCTGCCGCCCTTGCCCGGGGTGACGCCGCCCACCACGTTGGTCCCCATCTTCATCGCCTCCTCGGCGTGAAAGCTGGCATGTTGACCGGTGAAGCCCTGAAATATCACCTTCGAGTCTTTGTTGACCAAGACGCTCATGACTCTGCCCCCTTTACCGCATTAACCGCTTTTTCCGCCGCGTCACTCAGGTGATCGGCCTGGATGTATTCGAGGCCCGAGCCCTGCAGGATCTGCAAACCCTGTTCGAGATTGGTACCGGCCAGACGCACCACCACCGGCACCTCGATAGCCAGGTCGCGGATCGCCTGCACGATACCGTTGGCGATCCAGTCGCAACGGTTGATGCCCGCATAGATGTTGATCAGCACCGCCATGACATTGGGGTCCTCCAGTACGATGCGGAAGGCATTGGCAATCTTCTCCGGCGAGGCGCCGCCACCCACGTCGAGGAAGTTAGCCGGGCGACCGCCGTAATGGCTGATGGCGTCCATGGTCGCCATGGCCAGCCCGGCGCCGTTGACGATGCAGCCCACATTGCCATCCAGGGCAATATAGTTGAGGTCATGCCCCGAGGCCTCCACCTCCTTCGGGTCCTCTTCGTCGAAATCCCGCAGGTCGGTGATCTCCGGCTGACGGTACAGGGCATTGCCGTCGAAGGACATCTTGGCATCCAGGGCGAGGAACTGCCCGTCTTTGGTCAGCACCAACGGATTGATCTCCGCCATCAGGGCGTCCTTGTCGCGGAAGCAACGGTAGAGCTTTTTCAGCATCTTCGCCACCTGGCCGATCTGTTTGCCGGTCAGGCCGATGCCCGCGGCGATCTTGCGGCTCTGGAAATCCTGCAGTCCGACGGCCGGGTCCACCGCCTCACGGATCACCTTCTGCGGGTTGGTGGCCGCCACCTCCTCGATATTCATGCCACCAGAGGCGGAGGCGATCAGGGTAATACGCTGGGTCGCCCGGTCGATCACCAGACCCAGATAGAACTCCTGCGCGATGGCATGGGCCTGCTCCACCAACACCCGCTGCACCAGACGGCCCGCCTCGCCGGTCTGCTTGGTGACCAGGGTCATGCCGATCATTTTGTCCGCATGCTGCTCCACCGCCTCCAGATTATCCGCCATCAACACCCCGCCGGCCTTGCCCCGGCCGCCGGCATGGATCTGCGCCTTCACCACCCAACGCTCACCGTTGAGTTCCTCCGCAACCGCCAGGGCCTGCTTGCCGGAATGGGCGACCCGCCCGTCCGGCACCGGGATATCGTAGCTGCGGAACAGCTCTTTGGTCTGATATTCATGAATGTCCATGTTCTCTCCTCACAGCGCTCCCGCCCTCTCCAGAGTAAGGCGCTTATTTCGTGTGTTGTTCGATCTGCTCGACTTTCTCGATGATCACCTGGGCCTGACGGATCGAGGCCGCATCGATCAAGCGGCCATCCAGACTGACCGCACCTCGACCTTCGGCCGCCGCCTGCTGCATCGCCGCGACGATCCGCCGCGCCCGCTCGACCTCCTTGTCGCTTGGAGTGAAGACCTGATTGGCCAGCTCGATCTGGGTGGGGTGGATGGCCCACTTGCCCTCCCCGCCCAGGGCCGCGAAGGCCTTGGCCACCGCCAGGTAACCCTCCGGATCGTTGAAATCCCCGAACGGCCCGTCGATGGGCCTGATCCCGTAGGCGCGGCAGGCGACGATCATGCGCGACATGGCGAAATGCCACTGGTCACCCAGATAGCTGGGACGAAGCCCCGCCTCATCGGCAAAGCCGAGCACCCGGTAATCGGGATTGGGGCCGCCCATGCTCACCGTGCGGGCCTGGGTGGAGGCGGCATAGTCGGCGACCCCGAACACCAAGGCCTCCAGTCGATCCGGACAGGTCTGGGCGATCGTCTCCACATTCGCCATGCCCATGGCGGTCTCGATCAAGGCGTGCAGGTTGATCTGTTCATAGCCCTTGGCCGCCTCGATCTGTTCCAGCAGCAGGGCGACGAACTGCAGATCTGAGGGTTTGCCCACCTTGGGCACCAGCAGGGTGTCGAGCTTGTCTCCCGCCTGCTCCACCACGTCGACGATGTCCCGGTAGCAGTAATGGGTGTCAAGGCCATTGATACGCACGGAGACGGAACAATGCGACCAGTCGAACTCGTTCAGTGCCTTGATCACGTTGCGGCGCGCCTGTTCCTTGTCGTCCGGCGCCACCGCGTCCTCCAGATCCAGGAACACCAGATCCGCCCCCGCAGTAGGGGCCTTCTCGAGCATGCGCCAATTGCTGCCGGGTACGGCAAGTTCACTGCGGTGTAATCGATTCTTGTAGGCCATCGGTACGGCTCCTCCCTCTTGGGCTTAAACCCTCTTCTTCTGAGCAATGCCTTGCTTCCGCCGGTAGATAAACCGGTACTGCAAAGACACAAAGCGGCAGAGTTTACGCCGAGCGGATCAATTTCCCAAGTCATTGGTGGGAAATTCGACGGGCCGAGAGCGGTATATTCACCTCAAGCTTCGGGCATTTTACCGATCTTCAATCGGTCAACCCTCACCCGGGAGCTGGTCAAGACGACTGCTCGGGCATTTGCGCGTATCATTCACTACCGGATGACAGATCCCTTTGGAGCGATAAGAATGATATTCAAGCGTTTCCTCATACTCCTGCTACTGCTGGGCGGTATCTTCGGTGGCATCTTTTACCTGAAGAACCAGCAGGCCATGCAGATGCAGGCGCAGATGGCCCAACCGATGCCGCCGACAGTGATCGCGGCAACCTCGGTGACACTTGAACAACGGCAACCCAGCCTGCGCTCGGTAGGCAGCCTGGTGGCGGTACATGGGGTGCAGGTCAGCTCCGAGACCGCCGGCATCGTCAGCGAAATCCTCTTCGAGTCCGGAGATCAGGTCAAACAGGGTGATCCGTTGATCAAACTCGATGCCACGGTGGATCAGGCGGCCCTGACCGCCCTGCGAGCCGACCAGCGCCTCGCTGAAGTCGAATACAAGCGCAGCGCCGATCTGCTGCCCAAAAAGGCGGTCTCCCGCTCCGACTATGATCAGGCCAAGGCCAAGCTGCAGTCGGCCCGGGCCCGGGTTGAGGAGCAGCGGGCGGTAGTCTCCCGCAAGACCATCCTCGCCCCCTTTGATGGAGTGCTCGGCATTCGGCAGGTAAACCAAGGCCAGTATCTGAATCCGGGCGAAGGTATCGTGCCGCTGCAATCCCTTGATCCGATTTATGTCGATTACACCTTGCCGGAACGCTATTTCCAGCAAATCAGCATCGGCCGACCGGTACGGGTCACGGTGGAGGCCCTGCCTGACGAAACCTTTGAGGCCAAGGTGACCGCGATTGATGCTGCGCTGCTGGAGGGTACCCGCTCAATCAAGCTGCGCGCCACATTGAACAATGTCCAAGGGACCCTGCGCCCCGGCATGTTTGCCGAGGTCCATACGATCGTGGGCGAAGACCGGGCGATATTGACGATTCCCCAGACCGCCATCAGTTACAACACCTACGGCAGTTTCGTGATGGTAGTGGCGGAGAACGAGGCAGGACAACTGAGCGTCGCCCGCCGGCAGGTGGAACCCGGCAGTGTGAAGGACGGACGGGCGGAGATCGTGCAGGGTCTGGAGGCCGGCGAACAGGTGGTGCGGGCCGGTCACAACAAGCTGCGCCCCGGTCAATCCGTGAGCATCGATAACCGGGTAGAGCTGGATGACGACAAGGTCGAGACCCAATGAATTTCACTGACATCTTCGTCAAGCGACCGGTGTTGGCCACTGTGGTCAACCTGCTGATCCTGCTCGTGGGGCTGCGCTCCATCGGCCTGTTGGAGGTACGTCAGTATCCGGAGACCCAAAATACCGTGGTCTCTGTAACTACCAGCTACCCCGGTGCGGGTTCGCAACTGGTCAAGGGTTTCATTACCACGCCCCTGCAGCAGGCCATCGCCGAGGCCGAGGGCATCGACTTCCTCACCTCCACCAGCACCCAGGGGGTCTCGAAGATCGAGGCCCACATGAAACTCAACTATGATGCAAGCACTGCGGTTGCCAATATCCAGGCCAAGGTAGCCAGTCAACGCAACATATTGCCGGCGGATGCGGAAGATCCGGTGATCGACTCCACCACCGGCGATGCCACGGCGCTGATGTATATCGCCTTCGACAGCGAAAACATGTCCCGGCCGCAGATCACCGACTACATCCAGCGGGTGGTGAAACCCCAACTGCAGGCCCTGGAGGGGGTCGGCAAGGCCCAGGTCTTCGGCCAGGAGTTTGCCATGCGGGTCTGGCTCGACCCCCAGCGCATGGCCGCCCTGGGTGTCTCGGCGGATCAGGTAGCCGCAGCCCTGCGCGCCAACAACTACCTGTCTGGTGCGGGTGGCGTGAAAGGCAAGTATGTGCGGGAGGACCTGCTTGTCACCACCGACGTGGCCGACCCGGAGGGCTTCCGTAATCTGGTGGTGCGGGAGGACGACGGCATCCTGGTCAGATTGAGAGACGTGGCGCGGGTGGAACTCGGCGGTGAGAACTACGAATCCACCGCCTGGCGCGACGGCATGACCGCCAGCTTCATCGGCATCGAACCGGCCCCCGGGGCCAATCCGCTGAATGTGGCGGCTCGGGTCACCGAGCTGATCCCCAAGATACAAGCCAATGTTCCCCTGGGATTGAATGTAATCATCCCATATGACGCCAGCCGTTACATCAGTGACGCGATCGATGAGGTCTACCGTACCCTGGGCGAGGCCCTGCTGATCGTACTCGGGGTGATCTATCTGTCCCTGGGCTCGCTGCGCGCCGCCATGGTGCCCGCGGTGGCGGTGCCCCTGTCGCTGATCGGTGCCGCCTTCATCATGTTCCTGCTCGGTTACTCGCTGAATCTGCTGACCCTGCTCTCCATGGTGCTGGCCATCGGTCTGGTGGTGGACGACGCGATCATCGTGGTGGAAAACGTGCACCGGCACATCGAGCAGGGCATGGGGCGCTTCGAGGCGGCAATCCAGGGCGCCAGGGAACTGGCCATGCCGATCATCGCCATGACCACCACCCTGCTGGCGGTCTATGCACCGATCGGCTTCATGGGCGGCCTGGTCGGCACCCTGTTCACCGAGTTCGCCTTTACCCTGGCCGCCGCGGTGATCATCTCCGGGGTGGTGGCCCTGACCCTCTCGCCCATGCTTGCGTCCAAGTTTCTCAAGCCCGGCAGCGACGAAGGCAGGTTCGAGAAGCTGGTGGAACGCTTCTTCCACTGGCTCTCCAACAGCTATCGGCGGGTGTTGAGCAGCAGTCTGAAGACGGTGCCGATCACCCTGCTGTTCGCCCTGGCGGTGCTCGTCTCCATCTATTTCCTGTTCATCTCCAGCAAGAACGAGCTGGCCCCCACCGAGGATCAGGGCATCCTGTTCTTCATGGCGACCGCTCCGCGTACCGCGACTCTGGACTACCACATCGCCTATGCCAGCCAGATGAACGAGATCTTTGACCAGTATCCGGAAAAGTCGGACTCCTTCTACATTCTGGGCATGGAGAGCAACACCATCTTCGGCGGCTTCAAGATGAAATCCTATACCGAACGGGAGCGCAGCCAGATGGAACTGCAACCCCAGCTACAGGGAGCGGTCTCCCAGGTGGCGGGGCTCAACACGGTGCTCTTTCCTATGTCTTCCCTGCCAGGTTCAGGGGGCGGCCTGCCGGTGCAGTTCGTTATCACCTCCGATCAAGAGTATGACCAGCTGGTGGAGATCGGCGATCAATTGATCGGCCGCGCCATGCAGACCGGCCAGTTCATGTTCCTGTCCAAGAGCGTCGAATTCGACCGGCCCATTACCACCATCCATGTGGACCGTGAGCGGGCGGCGGACCTGGGCATCACCATGGCCGACATCGGCCGAAATCTGGCCAATCTGCTCTCCGGAGGCGAGGTCAACCGTTTCAGCATGGCAGGCCGTAGCTATAAGGTGATCCCGCAACTGGAGCGCAACTTCCGGCTCGACACCGGCATGCTGAACGACTATCGCATCAGTACCACCAGTGGTGAACTGATCCCCTTGTCCAGCGTGGTGCGCCTGGAACAGGATGTGGAGCCTGCCAAGCGCAGCCAGCATCAGCAGCTCAACGCACTCACCGTGGAAGGCGTCATGCAGCCGGGGGTCTCCATCGGCGAGGCTCTAGGCAGCCTACAGAACATCGCCAACGAGATCTTTCCGAAAGGCTTCAGTTACGACTACACCGGCGATTCCCGCCAGTTCATCCAGGAGGGCAGCGCGTTGATGACCACCTTCGTACTGGCCTTGATTGTCATCTATCTGGTGCTGGCTGCACAGTACGAGAGCTGGCGAGACCCCCTGATCATCCTGATCTCCGTACCCATGTCCCTGGCCGGGGCCATGGCCTTCATCAGTCTCGGCTTCGCCTCGTTGAACATCTACACCCAGGTGGGGCTGATTACCCTGATCGGAGTCGTGGCGAAGAACGGCATCCTGATCGTCGAGTTTGCGAACAAGCTGCAGCTGCATGAGGGGTTGAACAAACATGATGCTGTGGTAGAGGCCGCAAGCATCCGCCTGCGGCCCATCCTGATGACTTCCGCTTCCCTGGTAGTGGCCATGATCCCACTACTCACCGCAGCGGGACCCGGTGCAATAAGCCGCTTCAGCATCGGCCTGACCATCGCCACCGGTTTGGGCATAGGCACTCTCTTCACCTTGTTTGTACAACCGGCCTTTTATATGCTGCTGGCCGAGGATAAGTCGGTTGAGCGCCGATCGGCTTCCAACATGCTGGCTGACGAGGTCTGACGAGAGCACATCTGCAATGATCAACCCTCTATCAGGTTCTCTTCATGCATCGCGCAAGGGTGCTCATCCGATCTACACTTCATCAAAGTCAACGTCTTCACCAACAAGGTACGACCATGATCTCTCTGCCCATTCGTTACGCTTCGGTTCTGTTGATCGCCCTAATACTCTGCTCTCCGCTGCTCAGGGCCGGAGACAAACCCGTGATTTACGACCAGGTACAGCTCTCCGCCAACGCCTCCATGCAGGTGGAGAACGACACGCTGACTGCTCAGCTCTACGCGCAACAGGAGGGTAGCGATCTCTCGCGGCTCGCTGACGAAGTCAACCAGAAGATCAGCGAGGTGGTGGCCCTGGTCAAGCAGGTTGAGGATATCGAGTTGCAGACCCTGGGTTACCAGACCTACCCCACCTATCACCAACAGCGGGTGACCGGCTGGCGGGTGCGCCAGACCATCCGCATCGAGAGCCAGGACTCGCCTAAATTGAGTCAACTGCTGAGTCAGCTGCAGTCCACCCTGGCCCTGGAATCACTCAACTACAGCATCTCACCCGCCCAAAGAGAGGCAGCCGAGGAGAAATTGATTGGCCAGGCCATCAGCTCGTTTCAGAAACGTGCCGCCCAGGTCACCCAGCATTTGGGGCGTCAGGAGTACCGTCTGGTCCAGATGAACATCAACACTTCGGGCCAGCCGATTCAACCGGTGCGCATGCGTGCCAGCATGATGGCGATGGAGGCAGCCGTCGCTCCTCCCAGTCTGGAGGCCGGCAGTCAGTCCATACGGGTTGACGTGAGTGGTACCATCGAGTTACAGGTCCAACAGTAGCACAGCCCAAGGCTGATGAACTCCATGTATCAACAGGCAACACAGTGAATGATCGATCGACAGGTATCTTGACGGCCTCGCTGGGGATGAGCCTGCTCATGTTGGCTAGCTGCGCCCAGCTGCCCAGGGACGACGGGGCCTTGGAACCCATTGACAGGGGCCGACTTCCACCACCCGACCTGACCCTCGAGATAGCTGGGCTGGGGCCCTGTACCGCACAGGAGGATCGCAGTTTCAGCCTCAATTCCCAACAGCCCGTAGTGGTGTTGGTACATGGCTGTCTGGCGTCATCCGGGCGTTTCCGCTCTCTGGCCGAGGTCTTTGCCTTGCAGGGTCAACAGGCCATCTGTTATGAGTATAACGACCGTGACAGTCTGCAAGAGGTTGGACACGACCTTCGGCTGGCCCTCGACAGATTGTCCCAGGCCCTGGATCACCAGCCGATGACTCTGATCGGTCACAGTCAGGGTGGTTTGATCGCCCGTCATGCGTTGCGCGATTCCGGCCCTGCCGCACCAGCGCTGCTCTCCAGTCCGCAACAGCTCATCACCCTTTCATCACCCTTTTCCGGTATCTCCGCTGCAGATCATTGCGCCTCGACCACTGCCCGGCTCATCAGTGTCGGGCTGGTTGTTCCCATCTGCATGCTCATCAGTGGCGACAAATGGTATGAGATCACCTATGCCTCCGACTTCATGCGTAATCCAGGGTCGCTCAATCCCGGCGTGCAAAGGCACCTGCTGGTAAAGACCGATGAGCGCAAAAGCTGCCGTGCTTGGCGCCAAGCACGCTGTCTCGAGGACGACTATGTCTTCAGCTTGGAGGAACAGGCCCTGCCGAGCCATGCCAACGCCCCTGTGGTGGCGAAGCAGGTGGTGCGAGCCGGACATGCCGAGATTGTCGGAGACAGCCGAACCGTCCCGCAAAAGCTGATCGACCTGCTGCAGGATGCGGGAATCCTGCGGCGGACTCACCCCAGCAACGAGACAGCCTTCAGGCAGAGATTGTCAGAGATCTTCTTGGCACCTCCGATCGCTTCGCGTCAATAAACACCCATTCCTGATCTGCCATGTGCGGTACATTTCACCAGAGTCATTCGAGATGACCCGCAAACTGCCAGGCCTAGCGGAATTAATTTACTGCCAGAGATATGGATAATTCCCTAATCCCGACAATTGGTTATAAGGGATAACCCTGCTTTCTTTAACCATTTGATCGTGAAATTTGACATGGCGTTTTGTTTTCTTTACTAATGGCTGACAGGCGGGAAGATAACTACTAAACAAACTATAACAACGACGTTGCAGGAGCGAATGAGAAACCCCGGGTCCTCCGCAGTGAATCCCAAGTTTTTTCTCTAATCCAGCTTAATGGCGTCTCTGTAAATTCTGCCCACCGCAAGTCATTGCGTCTGGGCCTGTTTGCTTTTTTACATACAAAAACTAACTTCCTGGCGCCCCGCTTCTCCAGGATTCTTGAAAAAACAGTACATAAGGAAGGGAACAAACTATGCGTTCCTCACAGCGCGTCTATACCTATCTGCTCACGATTCTTTTCTTGTTGTTCCATGCAGCCACTGTTGCGGCAGTGGACTCCGATGATCCCAACAGTCTTGAGGCCTTGGCTGAAGCCGGAGGCAAGTACGTCGGGGTGGAGGCCTGTCTGCAGTGCCATGAAAGTCAACATAAGCAGATCATTCGGGAATCCCATGGTCAATCGGCCGACGCAAGGACACCCTTTGCCATGAACGGCTGCGAGTCCTGCCATGGACCCGGCGAGAAGCACATCATCAACTATATAGCGGCCGGCGACAAAGACCCCGCAACCGTCGAGAGTGCATTGGTTGCATTTTCCGGAGCCAAGGCGTCGCCCGTGGAAGCGCAAAACACCATGTGCCTTCAGTGCCATCAGGGCGGTTCGATGTTGAACTGGCACGACAGCCTGCACGAAATCGAAGAGGTCCCCTGTTCTGCCTGTCACAACTCGCACAAACCCAGCAAGGTGATGGACAGAGAGACTGAGGCAGAGGTCTGCTACGAATGTCATAACGATATCCGAGCCCAAACCTATCAACGTTCCACCCATGCCATCCGCGAAGGTAAGGTAGTGTGTAGCGACTGCCACAATTCCCACGGCTCCAATGGCCCGGCCATGCTCACTCAGCTGAGCATCAACGATAACTGCTACGAATGTCATGCCGAGAAACGCGGCCCATATCTCTGGGAGCACTATCCGGTGACCGAGGACTGCAGTCTGTGTCACCGCAGCCATGGTTCGATGCACAACTTTCTTCTGAACAAACAGGGCACCAACCTCTGCCAACAGTGCCATGCGCAGATCGGCCCGGACGGCACCGGTCACATCCGGACCTTCTACGACGCGTGGGACAAGGACGCAAAACGTGGCCGGAGCTTCCTGGGTAGGAACTGTGCGAATTGCCACAAGGTGCACGGCTCGAATCATCCGTCTGGCCCCAATCTGCTGCGTTGATAAGGAGAAGAGACCATGTCAAACAAGAACTCAAGAACACTCCTTGCCACTCTGATCTCTTTGATTCTGACACCTGGAGTAATCCATGCCGCGGACACAACCGGACCTCAAGCGGAACCTTCTGTCAATGAGGTGGAGATCGGTCTGGGAAACATCGAAAACGACTCTTACCGTTTCGGTCGCTTCAATGGTATGACCGATGAAGGGACCTACATCATCGGCAATATCAAGGCGAAGAGTTTCAGTGAAGGGGCGGGCTTCTGGAAACTGCGCGGTACCAACCTGGGTCTGGATTCCCGATATTTGCGATTCGATGCCGGCGTGCAGGGCACCCAGCAGTTTTTTATCGAGTATGACAAGACGCCGGACTATGAAAACGACACGGCAACCACGCCCTTCATCAACCCAGGCAGTACCCATCTGTTACTGCCTGACGGTTATGGATTTCCCCCTCCACCACCACCTCCTCCGGCAATTCCGGATCCCACAGATGATAAAAAGTTAAATAGTTATGTTAACAATGTGTACGCTCCACTACTCGACCCCAGGCTTGAGGAACTCCTAGATGCCCATCTGTTGCCTTTCGACCAGAAGACCGAGCGTGAGCGGATTGGGCTGGGCGCGAAACTGCACTTGAAGAGTCGTTGGCAGTTACGTGGTAGCATGTCACACGAGACCCTGGAGGGCACCGACTGGATAGGCGCCGCCATGGGATCCTCGACTATCAACAATATCTTCAAGTGGACCAACGGCGCCTTGCTGCCCGAACCCATTGACTACGAAACCGATAAAATCGATGCGGCCCTGACCTACCATGGCAAGCAGACCCAGTTCGAGCTGGCCTACAAGGGTTCAATGTTCTACAACAATGACTCATCCCTGAGCTGGACCGACCCCCTGCCCAACTACGATCCCTACGGTGAGCATTTGAGACCCGGCCGCATCTCCCTGGAGCCGGATAACCAGATGCACCAGCTCTCCACGGTGCTGGGCCACATGTTCACACCGACCACCCGCCTGACGGCGCTGGCATCCGTCTCCCTGTTGACACAGGACGATGCGTTTCTACCCTACAGTGTCTCCGACACGGTCGACGCGGACAACGACGGAAACCCAGTCTATCCCGACCAACAAGATAACTCGCTGGACGCCCTGCCTCAGGAGTCCTTGGACGGTAAGGTCTGGCTCTATCGTGGGCAATTGAAGCTGACCACACGCCCCTCGCGTCAGTTGCGACTCAGTGCCCTCTACAACTATGACGAGCGGGACAACACGACCTCCAGTAATACCTATTACTACACACTGGCTGACAATATTATGGGTGACGGCAAGGGTGAAGCCGAACCCCCGATCAACCCTCGTACCAATGATCCGCTCAGCTACCGTAAGCAGAAGCTCGACTTGGCCGCCAACTACCGCTTCAACTCGAAGATGAGCCTGCGCGGTGGTTACCAATACAACCATAACCAACGCGATCATGATGACGACCAGGTGAAGACCACCAGGGAACATATTGTATCGGCGAAATTCAAGGTCAGACCCACATCACAATTGAATCTGGACCTCTATGGAGAAACCGGAAAGCGCACGGGCAGCACCTACTATACCCGCGCCCATGAAAATCCAGATCTGCGCATTGCCTACCTGGCGGACCTCGACAGAGACAAAATAGGCGCCTCCGTCAACTACATGCCGAACTACCGCTTGAATCTGGGCCTGACCGCGGAATATCTCAAGGACGACTATACCGAATCGGAGATTGGTCTCACTGAATCGAAACAGAAATCTGGATTGGTGAATTTAAACTATCATATCACCGATAACATCCATGCCCATGCCTATTACAACTATGAAGAGTTCCAATCCAATAATGCCAACGAGAACAAGGAGATTGAAAAGGGCACCTTTGACCAATGGGAAGCGGACCTGAAAGACAGCAGCAACAGTTTTGGCTTGGGCTTCACGATAGATAAACTGGCCAACAAATGGGATGCCGGACTGGATTGGGTCTACACACGCAGTAAAGGGCAGATCGATATGACAGGCTATCAGGCCAGTATACATAAAGTGACTGGTGAATTTTTAGATGCTGACGGCAACGTGATCAGTGAAGGTATCTTTGAACCACTCGAAACACAGGAATTCCCTGACGTCAAGTCAGATCTGCACAGCCTGGAACTCTGGGCTCGCTATCGTTACAGCGACAACATCGCCTACAAGCTCAGCTACTGGTACGAACATTACAGCACAGAAGACTGGGCGACGGACGGCACCATCGAGTCACCGGAT
>JASJBU010000113.1 GCA_030066355.1 Gammaproteobacteria bacterium
TGTTTGTCGATACTCGGTTTGTCCAGGCAGAGTAGTCAGGGATGAGGACAAAAACTTAATCCGATTATCAAACCTGTGACAATTGTATGATAAAAATCCATAATTGTACAAAAATAAATTAATTAATTTGGACAATACATTTACTTTGAGTTCCGCTGTTGTCAAGAAAAATAATGATTCGTTCTCCACAGCACCCTGAGGGGGTAAGTCCACCCCTGTAAAATGCTGATGACCATACTGGTGAACACCTACAGGCTCTCTATGTTGTAGTCCCTCAGATTCACAGGGCTTGGAGCAGAGTAAATCCAGTGTGCTTTTTTAGTGGAGGTCTTCATCTGAAACCATCGAGGATGAGATGAGTGGTTGATTCGCATGCAATTTCTCTGTTGATCCAGCACAACTGGTGAAATGTCGGTTCAGCTGTCTATCTTCGGTTTTAAGGAGTTCTGGACTGACACAGAGACGGATGCCGCAAGATTACCGATTGACACCATGTTAGGGCGGGGAGCCAATAATAGCGAGATGGCTTGCTCTGTATGCAATCACCAAACAGGTCTCATCATCATCCGGCAGAGTGATGTTACATCGAGCTGAATTGGAGGGTTGTCTCACCCAATGCCAATATGCGGTTTACTCCTCGCGTTTTCATAGGAGACCATTCGCTCTCACAGCCATGTTGCGCTCTTGGGCCGCTGACTCAAATAATTTCAGTGGACGAAAGGTGGACAGAAAAATATCAGCTAAACAAGACGAATGGATTAAATAGGTGGCCCTGCCACCTTAGGGCGACGCCTTTTTGATTGAGCTGTTGTCACAATGATTGGCAAGTACCACCAGGGCAAGTGGCCCTATCGAAATCGAGCTTACCGAACTCAAGGGGTAGAGCAGGTAACAACTGATGAGTGTCACCGGTGTTGCTGCCTGGATACTTGACGCCAGTACCACCCAGGCCACAATAGCCGTTGGGATTCTTCAGTAGATAATCCTGATGGTAATCCTCCGCAGTATGGTAGTTGTGCAATGGGGCGATCTCCGTGGTGATCTTTCCGTAGCCCGCCTGTTCCAGGGCCTGTTGATAGATCTTCCGGGTGTGCAGGGCGACGGCCAGTTGCCGTTCGTCTTGCGTGTAGATGGCGCTGCGGTAGTTGGATCCAAAGTCATTCCCCTGTCTGTCCCCCTGGGTTGGATCGTGGTTCTCCCAGAATCCGACCAGTACGGTTGTCAGATCGGTCTCGGATCTATCGAAACTAACCTTGACCACCTCCGCGTGGTTACGTTTTGCGGAGAGACCCAGACGCAAGCGACTCTCATGGGCAATAATCTTCCGATAATCGGCTTCGATCTCCCCGTTGGCATAGCCGCTCTCTACCTCGACCACACCCGGCAGCGCTGACATGCGTTTCTCCGCACCCCAGAAACAGCCCATGCCCAACACGATGGAGTCCAGCATTGCGGATCCGCTTGTGGGTTGCTCATTGTCAGCAGGCACACAACCGGCCTGGAGTAATAAGAGACATCCGAAAAAGAGGCTGAAGGTGGTTTTGTTTGTGTGTTTTTTATGCATGGTTTACCGTTCTTTCATGTCAGGGAAAGGGCAGAATTGTGTAGTAGCTTAATCAAGTTTCTGCATGAAGATATCCCGAAATTATCAAGATTTTGTCATTCGTCCAGGTCGAGCCACTCGGCAAACGGATCGGTGATGTCCTGATACCGTCATACGTATGTTTCTGTACTGAACGTGTACAGTGACTCGACCGAAGACCTATAAATTTGCATGATTTTGGTGCGCAGAGCACCAGTCAGGCGCATCTGGCTCCATCACAGCATTCTAATTTTTTTATAACCAACTGATTTATCGATATTCACTAAATGCAGTCAGCCCATGGCACGGGCTTTGCTGTTTCAGTATTACCTGAACAACAAATCGTAATACTCGATGAGGAGCCTCCAATGAAAAACCTGATTCACACCACTCTAGGCCTGTTCATGGGGGCCCTCATGCTGTCCCTCTCGACGCTCAGTAGCGCCGAGCCCCTGAAGATCGGTTACAGCGACTGGCCCGGCTGGGTGGCCTGGGAGGTCGGCATCGAAAAGCAGTGGTTCAAGGAAGCCGGGGTCGATGTGCAATTCGAATGGTTCGACTATGTGGCCTCAATGGATGCCTTCGCCGCCGGCCAGCTCGACGCGGTGACCATGACCAACGGCGACGCCCTGGTCACCGGTGCCACCGGGGCGAAGAGCGTAATGATCCTGATCAACGATTACAGCAACGGCAACGACATGGTGATCGGCAAGCCGGGTATCGCCTCGATCAAGGACCTGAAGGGCAAGAAGATCGGTGTGGAGATCGGTTTCGTCGGCCACCTGCTGCTGTTGAACGCCCTGGAGAAGAACGGCCTCAGCGAGCCGGACGTGGAGCTGGTCAATGTGCCGACCAACGAGACTCCCCAGGTACTGGCCTCCGGCGAGGTGGACGCGATCGTCGCCTGGCAGCCCAACTCCGGTGCCGCCCTGGATCAGGTCCCCGGCTCCAAAGCACTCTACACCAGCGCCGATGAACCCGGCCTGATCTACGATGCCCTGTGTGTCTCGCCCTCCAGCCTGTCGGCCAAACGGGCTGAGTGGAAGAAGGTGATAGACGTCTGGTATCGCATCGTCGGCTACATCCAGGACCCAAGTACCCATGACGACGCGGTGAAGATCATGGCCGCCCGGGTCGGCCTACCGCCGAAAGAATACAAGAAGTTCATCAAGGGCACCAAGATCCTGAGCAAGACAGAAGTCAAACCGCATCTGGCCAAGGCGGAAGGCTTCAAGTCGGTCTACGGCTCCTCGAAGATCTCGGACGACTTCAACGTGACCAACAAGGTCTACGACAAGGCACAGGATGTGGACAGCTACATCGACTTCTCCCTGATGGATTGATCCAGGGCTGGCAGCCGACGGGATAGTCACCTATGTCTATGAGTTCCTGGTTCGCGGTGCGCAAGGAGCTGGGGCCCAGGCCCCGGTTCGTGATCGGCGTGATGAGCTTCGTCCTGCCGCTGCTGATCTGGTCGTTGGTGAGTTACGTACCCTGGCTCTGGCACCCCAAGGTGGAGATCCGCGAACCTGGCGGCGTTGGATATTTCAAACCGGGCATGCTGGTGGACCGGGAGGTGTTCGACAAGGAAGCCCTCACCGCCGAACAGCAGGGCAAGACCCTGCCCTTGGGTGACCCCGCCAATCCGATCTACCTGCCGGCACCCCACGAGGTGGCCATCGCCTTCTACACCGCTTTCACCACCGAGCCCAAGCGACGCAGCGAGAAGTGGCTGCACGAGAGCCTGTGGGACAGCATCCAGGTGATCTTCTGGGGCTTTGTCATATCATCAATGATTGGCGTGCCCCTGGGCATACTGGCGGGCACCTACCACTTCATGTCCCGGTTGTTCGAACCGTTCATCGAATTTTTCCGCTACCTGCCGGCACCGGCCTTCGGCGCCCTGGCAGTGGCGGTACTCGGCATCCACCATGCACCGAAGATCGCGATCATCTTCATCGGCACCTTTTTTCAACAGGTCCTGGTGGTGGCCAACACCACCCGCAAGCTCGACCCGGCTTTGCTGGAGGCGGCCCAGACCCTGGGGGCCAAACGCCTCTCCCTGCTGTTCCGGGTGGTGATACCCGGCATCAGCACCGATCTGTACCGGGACATGCGCATCCTGCTGGGCTGGGCCTGGACCTATCTGATCGTTGCCGAGCTGATCGGCAGTAGCTCGGGGATCACCTGGTTCATCACCCAGCAGGCCCGCTACAAGAATTTCGACAACGTCTTTGCCGCCATCATGATGATCGGCATCATCGGTCTGACCATCGATCTGCTGCTGGCCTGGCTCGGCAAACGCATCTTCCCCTGGCAACGGCAACCTGCCCGCAACTGACGGAGACGGTTCATGCATCATCTCGAACTACCCAGCTACCTGGAGCAATCGCCTGAGGTCAGGGACCGTTTCACGCGCTTGAAGCAGCGGCCGGTCGTGCTCGAGGTGAAGGGATTAAACAAAGAGTTCGAGAGCCATCAGGGCCAGGTCACTGCGCTCAAGGACATCAACTTCCAGACCCATAGGCGGGAATTCGTCTGTGTGATCGGCCCTTCCGGTTGCGGTAAATCCACCCTGATCCGCATCCTGGCAGGACTCGAGACGCCCACGTCCGGCCAGATGCTGATTGCCGGCGAGGAGGTGCACGGCCCGGGCCCGGACCGTGGGATGGTATTTCAGAGCTACACCCTGTTCCCCTGGCTGACGGTAAAAAAGAACGTGATGTTCGGCCTGGAGCGGACCGGCCATGGCACTTTCACAGCGGAGCAGGAGGCCATGCAGTGGATCGATCTGGTCGGTCTAAACAAGTTCGCCGATAGCTATCCCCATCAGTTATCCGGCGGTATGAAGCAGCGGGTGGCCATCGCCCGGGCGCTGGCCAACCAGCCGCGCATCCTGCTGATGGACGAGCCCTTCGGTGCCCTGGACGCACAGACCCGGGCCAAGATGCAGAGCTATCTGCTGGAGATTTGGCAGAACATCGATATCACCATCCTGTTCATCACCCACGACCTGGACGAAGCGATCTACCTGGCCGACCGCATCCTGGTGCTCAGGGCCCACCCGGGAGAGGTGGAGGAACTGATCGAAGTGCCGGTGCCTCAGCCCCGCTCACCCGAGCAGTTTCTGTCGGCGGAATTTCTCGCCACCAAGAAACGCCTGGAGGCGTTGATCCATCCGCCGCAGAGCGAAGAACAGAGCAGCGCCGATCACCTGAACATGGTACGCATGGTTTCCTTGGATGACGAAGTGGAGAGCGTGTTTTGAGCGGAATGAATGGTCCTCGGGCCGACAATGGAGGGAAGATGAAAGCCATGGGCAGATCCGGTGTCAGCCGGATCAGCGTATCCTTGCCTGAGTCCTTGCTGACACAGCTCGATCGGATGGTGCACCAGCGGGGCTTCGAGAGCCGCTCCCGGGCGATCGCCGAGATGATCAACCAACAACTGGCCGAATACAGCCAGGAGCGGGGCGAGGAGATCATGGCCGGCACCATCACCCTGGTCTACGACCACTCCACCCCGGGCCTGCAGAAGCAGTTGGCGGACCTGCAGCATGCTCACCTGACGGAGGTCATCAGTTCCCTGCACATCCATCTCATGCATACCCACACCTTGGAGGTGATCCTGGTGCAGGGACCGGCGGCGCGCCTGCAAGCGATCGCCGACCAGTTTGTCACCTGCCGGGGGGTCATCACCGGCAAACTGCAGTTGACCACCGCAATCCTGCCGCCGGTACACCCCTTGCCGGAAAAGACAACCAATAGAAATCATCAAGATCGGGAGATTCAGAATGTCGGAAAGCTCTACTCAAACCCTTGACTTGGTGACCCAGCTCTGGGAAGAGCGGGTCCCCGGCGGCGCCCATTGGTCGGGGGTGCTGCGCCGTGGAAACACCCTGCGGATCACCGCCGAGGAGAGCGGCGCCAACGTTTCCATGCTGTTCTACAACTACGAGGACAAGACCGAACGCTACAACATGGCGGACACCCTCAAGGGACAGCACACCGCCTTTCTCACCCGTGGCAATGTTTGCTATTCGGACATGGGCCGGGTGATCTGTTCCATCACCGCGGACAGCTGCGGCTGGCATGACACCATCTGCGGGGTCTCCAACGCCGCCATGGTAGAGGCAAAATATGGTCAAGGGCGCTATCAGGAGAAACGCAACGCCTACCATCGCAACGGTTTCGACAGCCTGTTGAACGAACTGGGCAAGTACGGCCTGGATCAACGGGACCTGGTGGCCAACCTCAACCTGTTCAGCAAGGTGGTGGTGGACAAGACCGGCAACATGCGGTTCGTGACCGACAACTGCAAGTCCGGCGACACCATCGACCTGCGTTTCGAGATGCACACCCTGGTTCTGCTCTCCACCTGCCCGCATCCCATGGACCCGGGCAGCGAATATGCCCCCAGGCCGGTCCTGCTCAGCGCCCGCCGCACCGGACCGGCGCCGATGGACGATGTCTGCCGCAACGCATGCCCGGAGAACCAGCGGGCCTTCATCAACACCGAAAGGCTGTATGCCTGAGTGGGAGAGATTGTGATGACGACGACTTTCACCGAAAGCCCCCTTTACGCGGAACAGGCCAGCTTTCGCCAGGTGGTACCCGCCGGGGAGCCCTTCATGCGCACCCTCAAACAGGGACAGACCATGAGGATCCTCGACCTGGAAGGGAATCAGGCGGTGGACACCCTGTTCTACAGCGCTGCCGATTCGGATGAGCGCTACGATGCCAACACCACCATCCGCGAGCAGGGCAACCTCTACCTGACCACCGGCAGCGTGCTACGCAGCAACGTCGGCAGCCCCATGCTGACCATTGTCGCCGACACCTGCGGCTGCCACGACACCCTGGGCGGGGCCTGTTCGGCGGAGAGCAACACGGTGCGCTACACTCTGGAGAAGCGCCACATGCACAGCTGCCGGGACAGCTTTCTGCTGGCCCTGGCCGAGTGGGACGACGGCATGGGCAAGCGTGACCTCTCCAGCAATATCAATTTCTTCATGAACGTACCGATCACTCCCGAGGGTGGCCTGACCTTCGAGGACGGCATATCGGAAGCGGGACGCTATGTGGAGATGCGCGCGGAGATGGATGTCATCATCCTGATCTCCAACTGTCCCCAGCTGAACAACCCCTGCAACGCCTACAATCCGACCCCGGTGGAGGTGTTGATCTGGGATGCGGCATGAGCTTTTCGACTACCTCGGCGGGACGACCCGTCAGAGTCCTTATCCGGTGGGACGGCCCACCCAGAGGAAACGCCTGACCAAGGCTCCAGGAGCCGCAGGCCCAGTACGACCATGTTCAAAAAAGTCCTGATCGCCAACCGCGGCGCTATCGCCTGCCGTATCATACGCACCCTGAAGCGGCTGGGTATCCAGTCGGTGGCCGTCTATTCAGAGGCCGACGCCCATTCACTACACGTCAGCCAGGCGGACGAGGCCATCTGTATCGGCCCGCCCCCGGCGGCGCAGAGCTACCTCGACGGCAGGCGCATCCTGCAGACCGCCCTGGAGAGCGGTGCCGAGGCGATCCATCCCGGCTACGGCTTTCTCAGCGAGAACGCCGCATTCGCCGAGGCCTGTGAGGCGGAGGGTATCGCCTTCGTCGGTCCCAGCGCCCGGCAGATGCGGGATTTCGGCCTCAAGCACACCGCACGCAGGTTGGCCCAGGACAACGGCGTGCCCCTGCTGCCCGGTACCGGCCTGCTCGATGACCTGGCGCATGCCCGGGCCGAGGCCCTGCGCATCGGTTATCCGATGATGCTCAAGAGCACCGCCGGGGGCGGCGGTATCGGCATGCAGCTCTGCTGGGACGAATCTCAGCTCGATGACGCCTTCCACTCGGTGGAGCGGCTGGCCCGCAGCAACTTCAACCAGGGCGGGATTTTCCTGGAAAAGTATGTGGAGCGCGCGCGGCACATCGAGGTACAGATCTTCGGCGACGGCCAGGGTAGGGTAGTGGCGTTGGGCGAACGGGACTGTTCGGTGCAGCGGCGCAACCAGAAGGTGATCGAGGAGACGCCGGCCCCGGGTATCGACCCGGCCCTGCGCGAGCGGCTGCTGCAAGCCGCGGTGCGCCTGGGCGAGGCGGTGGGCTATCGTTCCGCCGGGACGGTTGAGTATGTGTTCGACAGCGCCAGCCGGGCGTTCTATTTCCTCGAGGTCAACACCCGGCTGCAGGTGGAGCATGGGGTCACCGAGGAAGTCACGGGAGTCGACCTGGTGGAGTGGATGCTGCGCGCCGCGGCGGGGGAGCGTGAGTTTCTTGCCGCCTATCGCCACGCCCCGGCGGGTCACGCCATCCAGGTGCGCCTCTATGCGGAGGACCCGGGCAAACAGTTCCAGCCCGCCTCCGGGCTGCTGACTCGGGTGGCGTTCCCTGTCGACGCGCGGATCGATACCTGGGTGGAGAACGGCATGGAGGTACCTCCTTTCTATGACCCGATGATCGCCAAGGTCATCGTCAAAGCAGAGGATCGGCCCGCCGCCATCGCGCGCCTGGCCGCGGCCCTGGATGAAACCGCCCTGTACGGCATCGAGACCAACCTGGCCTATCTGCGCCAGATCCTCTCAGACCGGACCTTTCTCGCCGCCGCACACCACACCCGCTACCTGGACGGTCTGGCGTTCACGCCACTCACCGTCGATGTGCTCTCCCCCGGCACCCAAAGCATGGTGCAGGACCACCCTGGGCGCACCGGTTACTGGGACATCGGCGTGCCCCCCTCCGGACCCATGGACGATCTGGCCTTCCGTTTAGCCAACCGGGCCCTGGGCAACCCTGCAGACGCCGCCGGCCTGGAGCTGACGGTGAGCGGACCCACCCTGAGATGCAACTGCGACACAGTGATCGCCCTGGCCGGCGCCCCCATGCAGGCCCAGCTGGACGGCGAGCCCCTGGATTACTGGCGGCCTATCGCCGTCAAGGCCGGTAGCACCCTGCGCCTCCGCGGCATCCAGGGCGCGGGCAACCGCACCTATCTGGCCTTCAAGGGGGGGCTGGACCTGCCGGATTACATGGGCAGCAAGGCCACCTTCACCCTGGGCCAATTCGGTGGTCACGCCGGGCGTACCCTGCAGACGGGCGACGTGCTGCGCCTCAACCAGAGTGCAGTCCTGGGCGGGGACTGCCGGGAGATCCCGGCCGCAATGATCCCGAGTTATGCCAAGCAGTGGGACATCCGGGTAATGTACGGCCCCCACGGGGCGCCGGACTTCTTCACCGATGCCGACATGCGGATGTTCTTCGCTACCGACTGGGAGGTGCACTACAACTCCAGCCGTACCGGGGTGCGGCTGATCGGCCCCAAGCCCGAGTGGGCCCGGGAGGACGGGGGCGAGGCGGGGCTGCATCCCTCGAATATCCACGATAACGCCTACGCCATCGGCAGCATCGACTTCACTGGCGACATGCCGGTGATACTCGGTCTGGACGGTCCCAGCCTGGGCGGCTTCGTCTGCCCGGCCACCATCGTCCAGGCGGAGTTGTGGAAGCTTGGTCAGCTTAGGCCAGGAGATACCATCCGCTTCCGCTGCATCGACTTCGACGCCGCCCGCCGCTTGGCGCGGGACCAGGCGCAGGCCATCGCCACCCTGACCCCCGTACCCGCCGTACCCCTGCAGGCACTCGAGGTCGGTCCAGGGCTCAGCCCGGTCCTTCACCAGGATGGGTTGGGGGCGGAGGACCTCGCGATCTGTTACCGCCAGGCGGGCGACGCCAATCTATTGGTGGAATACGGCCCCCTGGTGCTGGATCTCAACCTGCGCTTCCGGGTGCACGCCCTGATGCAGTGGATACAGGACGCCGGAATCGATGGCATCCTCGACCTGACTCCTGGCATCCGCTCCCTGCAGCTGCACTACGACAGCCGTCGCATCGGCCAGCGGGAGCTGTTGGACAGGCTGATCGCCGCGGAAGCAGAGCTACCGGCCATCGAAGAGATGGCGGTGCCCAGCCGCATCGTCCACCTGCCCCTTTCCTGGGACGATCCCTCGACCCGCCTGGCCATCGAGAAATACATGCAGTCGGTGCGCCCGGAGGCCCCCTGGTGCCCCAGTAATATCGAGTTCATCCGCCGCATCAACGGCCTGGAATCCATCGAGCAGGTCAAAGAGATCCTGTTTAACGCCAGCTATCTGGTGATGGGGCTGGGGGATGTCTACCTGGGCGCGCCGGTGGCGACCCCGCTGGACCCGCGCCACCGCTTGGTCACCACCAAATACAACCCGGCGCGCACCTGGACCCCGGAGAACGCGGTGGGCGTCGGCGGTGCCTATCTGTGCGTTTACGGTATGGAGGGCCCCGGGGGCTATCAGTTCGTTGGGCGCACGCTGCAGATGTGGAACCGCTACCAACAGACCGCGGACTTTCGCGACGGCAAACAGTGGCTGTTGCGCTTCTTCGATCAGTTGCGCTTCTATCCGGTCTCCCAGGAGGAGATCCTGCAAATGCGCGAGGACTTCGTGCAGGGGCGCTTCCAGCTTCGGGTGGAGGAGACCCTGCTCAAGCTGAGCGACTACAATCGCTTTCTGGCGGACAACGCCGAGACCATCCAGGCCTTCAAGCAGCGCCAGCAGACCGCCTTCGAGGCGGAGCGGGAGCGCTGGGAGCGCAGCGCTCACGCCAGCTATGCAGCGGAGCTGCCGGACGAGGCCTCGGCCTCGGACGCTCCCTTCGACCTGCCCCCGGGCTGCCTGGCGGTGGCCTCGCCGGTCACCGGCAGCGTCTGGTCGATTCCGGTGAAGCCGGGGGATCGGGTGGCCGTCGACGATAACCTCATGGTGGTGGAGGCGATGAAGATGGAGATTGCCATCGAGGCGGACGAGGCCGGGGTAATCAAGGAGATCCTGTGTGCCCAGGGCAGTCCGGTGAAGGCCGGCCAGGCCCTGCTGGTGATGGAGATCGAGGAGGCCTGATGATGGATCTGCAAGACCTGAGTCTGGACATCCAGAACCTGGCCAAGGGTTACCGGGAGGGCCGTTTCACCCCGGAGGTGGTCCTGCGGGAGGTGCAGCAGCGCATCGAGCAGGCACCACAGCGGCATGTCTGGATCACCCGGCTCGACTGGTGGCAGATCCAGGCCTACCTGGAGATCCTGCCTCCCGAGCCCAACGAGACACTGCCGCTCTACGGCATTCCTTTTGCCATCAAGGATAACATCGACCTGGCCGGCATCCCCACCACCGCTGGCTGCCCCGACTACGCCTATGTCCCGGAGCATCACGCCTTTGTGGTGCAGCAACTGATCCAGGCCGGCGCCATCCCGGTGGGCAAGACCAATCTGGATCAATTCGCCACCGGCCTGGTGGGCACCCGCTCCCCCTATGGGGCCTGCCGCAACAGCTTCGATAACGAGTATATCTCTGGTGGCTCCAGCGCCGGCTCGGCAGTGGCGGTGGCTACCGGACTGGTGAGCTTCGCCCTGGGCACGGACACCGCCGGTTCCGGCCGGGTGCCCGCCGCCTTCAACCACATCGTGGGAATCAAGCCAACCCGTGGTCTGCTGAGCACCCGGGGGGTGGTGCCTGCCTGCCGCTCCCTGGACTGCGTGTCGATCTTCGCCCTGAGCAGTGATGACGCATCCCGGGTGTTGACCAGTTGTGACACTTTCGATCGAGAAGACCCCTACGCTCGGGAGCAACCGGCGGTGACAGCGGGCTTCGACGCCAAACGCTTTCGCTTCGGTGTGCCGCGAACGGAACAATTGGAATTCTTCGGCAACGACCAGGCAAAGACCCTGTTCACCAAGGCAGTTGAGCATCTGAGCGAGCTGGGTGGGACACCGGAAGCGCTGGATTTCACGCCATTCCTTGCTGCCGCGAGGCTGCTCTACGAGGGCCCCTGGGTCAGTGAACGTTATGCCGCCATCGAGCCGTTTCTCCAGGATCGGGCCGATGCCCTGTTTCCGGTGACCCGGGATATCATCCTGCCTGGCGCGGAACCCTCTGCGGTGGCGGCCTTCAACGCCCAATATCGGCTGATGGACTATCGTCGCCAGAGCGAGGCGGCCTGGGAGCAGGTGGATGTCATCCTCACCCCTACTGCCGGCACCCTTTATCGGATCGATCAGGTGGAGGTCGATCCCATCCGTCTCAACAATAACCTGGGCTACTACACCAACTTCATGAACCTGTTGGACCTGAGTGCCATCGCGGTGCCTGCCGGCTTCCAGACCGACGGTCTGCCCTTCGGCGTGACCCTGTTCGCCCCGGCCTTCAACGACGCCTCACTCGCCTGGCTGGGGGATCGGCTGCATCGGGCGCTAACCGATCGGGCCGGTGCCACTGGGCTGCCCCTGCCACCCGCCGCCGACCCCAAAAAAGCATCGACCGATAGCCTGCCCATCGCGGTCTGCGGCGCCCATCTCTCGAGCTTGCCCCTGAACCACCAGCTCACCGAGCGGGGCGCCCGGCTGCTGCAGTCCACCCGCACCGCTGACAGCTATCGACTGTTCGCCTTGCCCGGCGGACCGCCACCGCGGCCCGGGCTGGTCCGTAGTGATGAGGGTGAGTCGATCGAGGTGGAAGTCTGGTCCCTGCCTCTGGACCGAGTGGGTGATTTTCTCGCGGGCATTCCCGCACCCCTGGGCCTGGGCCGTGTCGAGCTGGCAAACGGGGCCTGGGTTTGCGGCTTCATCTGCCAGCCCTACGGCATCGAGGGCGCTGAGGAGGTCACCAGGTACGGCGGTTGGCGAAACTATCTGGCCAGCCGAGATAGCCCAACGTAATGATCTACACTCGTTCCCAGTATCAGCGGTTGAAAAAAATGGGGATCGAGCATGTATCGGCGGGTCATTCTGATCATTTCCGGCTCGTTTGCAGGAGGCAATCAGTTGAACATGAGTGAGGCGTTCAAGTCCGTAGGTCAGGGGCGTGAGCGGGAGTTGTATCCTAGCTGTTTCGGAAATGGCACTGCATTGCTCCGTATCTTCTCGGGAATTCCGCTTTGTGGGGCACGCTGAATGGGAATTTTCATCTCCAGTGGGTCATCTCTGCTCAGGGCAATATCATCATTCAGTGGGTCTCGAGCCATACCTCATTTTTGACTCTGGTATTCTTGCCCACTTGAGTAAAGCAGTTTTTCCAGTTCTATGGGAGGCACCGGCCGGCTGATTAAAAAGCCCTGAACATAGTCACATCCCAGTTTTTCGAGAAATGTCATTTGCTCCTCTGTCTCAACACCTTCAGCAACAACCTTGAGCCCGAGTTTTCGAGACATCGCGATTACCGCCTCCACGATAGCTACATCATTCGGATCATCAGGAATATCCTTGACGAAGGAGCGATCGACTTTCAAAACATCGATAGGAAATCGTTTCAAATAACCTAGAGACGAATACCCGGTACCGAAATCATCAACAGCCAGACTGAATCCGACATCTTTCAATCGATGCAGAAGCTTTATAGATTCGGAGGCACTGCTCATGATGACACTTTCTGTCAATTCCAATTGAATTCTCGATGCCTCGATGCTTTCCATTTCCAGGATATGCGTCAAATGAGTAACCAGATTGATTTTTTTGAACTGGACACCACTCAAATTAACTGTGACTTTCTGGACATCGAAGCCGTTCTGGTCCCAATACTTGATTTGACTACACACCTCACGAAACACCCAGCTACCCAGATCATTGATCAGGCCGGTTTCCTCGGCCACGGGTATGAATCTGGCTGGTGTGATATTGCCCAGTGCCGGGCTATGCCAGCGTAGCAACGCCTCGACGGCAATGATCTGCCCACTGCTGAGTTCTGTGAGAGGCTGATAGTGTAGGGTGAATTCCTGGTTTTCAATGGCCTTACGCAGGGCACCTTCCAGGGACAAGCGTTCCATCGCCCGTACATTCAAATCCTTGGAATAAAACTGACAATTGTTTCTACCCTGTGATTTTGCGTGGTACATGGCCATATCCGCATTGCGAATCATCGTTTCAGGATCTTTGCCGTGATCGGGAAACAGGGCTATCCCGATACTGGCAGTCACCCTGACCTCAGTCGTATCGAGTATCACCGGTCTGGACAAATTTTCAATAATGCGATTACTGATGAGTTTGGCGTCTTCATTGTTCTTCACGTCGGTGAGTAGGACTACAAACTCGTCTCCTCCAAGACGGGCGATCGCTTGTTTAGAGCCATCGCTTTTCGAGTCTGTTTGCTGCCTGTTGCGCCGAATACTGGCCTGTAAGCGCCTTGATACGGAGCGTAAGAGTTGATCGCCTGAGCTGTGCCCCAGGGTGTCATTGACCTGTTTGAAATTGTCCAGATCGATAAACAGTATTGCCAGCTTTGTGTTTTGGGTGTTCGCCAGTTCGATAGACAAAGTCAGACTTTCTTTGAAGAAACGCCGATTGGGTAATTCGGTAAGACTGTCATATTTTGCCAGCATGGAAATGCGCTGCTCTGCTTTCTTGCGTGTAGTCACGTCTTGAAATGTACCGGCAATACTGATTGATTTGCCTTCCTCGTCCGCCTCTATGTGACCTTGCGTCGATATGATCCGCTCTCCCCCCTCAGGTAACATGATCCGATACTCAAGATCGTAATTCGAATGGCTTTCCAACGCATTTTGAAAGATGGCTCGGACATAGCTTTGTTCGTCGGGATGCACCCGGTCAAACAATTGGTCGATATGGGTAATCGTGACGTCCGGAGACATGCCATGCAACCGGTAAACTTCATTTGAGAGCGTCAATGATTCATTGACGTAGTCGTATACCCAGTCGCCGATAGCCGCCATTTTCTGGGCGCTCTCCAATCGGGCCTCACTGTGTTTTAACTGACAAAGTGTATTCTTTGCCCGCATCATATAACGCAGGCGATGCATGAGGATGACCCAGTTCAGGGGCTTGGTGACGAAGTCTGTCGCGCCAACATGATAGGCTTTGTCTATCGATGCAATGTCATCATGGCCGGTCATCATGAGGATGGGTACGGAGTCACCTCCCTTGAGATCACGAATTAAGCTGCAGGCCATAAAGCCGCCCATGACTGGCATCTCTACATCCATCAGGACAAGGTCTGGTACGACACGCTTGAATGTTTCGACCGCTTCATGGCCGTTTACAGCTTCGCAGACCCGAAAATCGTATTCTTGTAAGACATTTTTTGCCACCAGTCTCATGTTGCTGTCATCATCCACCACCAGAACCACATAGGCCGAGCAGTGGGACAGTTCCTCTGGATCATCCTCTTGTGTAACCTGATCGACAAGAAATTCTGAGTAGTGGCGACGCAGTAGACTTTCTACTCGTGCATATTCCTCAACGATTTCAGTCAGATCCTGCTGGATGTCTGAGGTGTTGTGGTTTCTTGTCTTTTCCTCGAGACGGCGGCAAAGTTCCGACAGCCTTTGTGCACCGATATTCGCACTACTGGATTTCAAACTGTGCACGAGATGACCGGTCTCTCTCAGATTGCCGCTGCTGACTGAACCGGTGAGGTCCTTGAGTGCCTTGTCGCCACTGCCCAGATAATTAGTCAGAATATTTCGGATAAAAGTGGACGAGTCTCCACTGACGATAGACTTGAGCTGCTTGATCACAGTAGGATCAAGATGTTTGAGTTCATCGTCACTGACAGCCATCGCGTGCAGGGCTTCAGCCGATGCCTCTCTTTCCCTGGCAGCAATCCGTTTCTTTGTTTTACAGTTATCGGCCAACCACTTGTCAAGCAGTTCGCGAAGTTGAGTCATGGTAAACGGCTTGGCGAGATAGTCGTCCATTCCAGAGGCAATACAGATGTCTCTGTCGCCCTGAACAGCGTTGGCGGTCAGCGCAATGATTGGTAGATGCCTGTCAGACTCGGATTCCTGATGGCGTATCGCTTTAGTTGCCTGAAAACCATCGAGCACCGGCATCTGACAGTCCATAAAAATGATATCGTAGGCTTGTTGTTCTATGGCAGCGATGGCAAGTTGACCGTTTTCCACCATATCAACGGTACAACCAATTGCCCCCAGCATTTCAATTGCAACGGCTTGATTGACCAAATTGTCTTCTGCAACCAGTACCTGTGCATCGTAGTATGTTAAATTGCTATTGGTTTCCTGCTGGGGCGTCGTCAGCATCCGATTGTGAAACAAGCTGACCAGGCAATTGTATATCTGAGACTGCCGAGCTGGTTTCGTCAAATATCGGGAGAACAAGGTCTTACTCTCGTTCTCTGAAAGATTTACATCGCAAACAGAACTCAGCAATACCAAATCGGTATGGGTCAATTGGGCTTCGTCTTTAATCACACGAGCCATATCGACACCATCCATTTCAGGCATATTCTGATCCAGAATAGCGACACCGAACGGCTTGCCCGCGGTCTTGGCGTCATTCAGATATGCCAACCCGGAGCGGGCATCTGCGGCAGACTGATACTCGATCCCCCAGTCGTCAAGTTGATATTCTAGTATCTCTCGATTGGTGGCATTGTCGTCGACGATCAGTACGCGTCGCCCTTCCAGCAGGTCAGGGTCGACGAGTGTCCCTATGGTCGATGTTGAGGATTTATCCAATGGTAGATCGAACCAAAATTCAGAACCTTCACCCGGTTTGCTGTCGACCTTTAATTCCCCACCCAGCAGCAAGACCAGATGTTTGGATATCGTAAGGCCCAGTCCAGTGCCCCCGAAACGGCGAGTCGTGGTATTATCCGCCTGGGTAAATGACTCGAATACTCGTTCCTTTTGCTGTTCATCAATACCGATACCGGTATCTTTGACATACACTCGATAGATCGTTCGCGTTTGAGAATTTTCAAATTCCTCGAATCCAATGGCGACTTCGCCCTGGTTGGTGAACTTGATGGCATTTCCAATAAGATTCACCAACACCTGACGGATTCTCCCCTCGTCACCGATATGCAGATGTTGTAGATCTGTGGGCAGCTTATAGGTGATCTCGAGCCCTTTACGTTGTGCAGGTTCGGCCAACATCTCTACGCATGACTCGACAAGCGAGCGCAAATCGAACTCGGACCTTTCCAACTCCAATTTGCCGGCTTCTATCTTTGAGAAGTCCAGTATGTCGTTGATAATGGCCAGTAATGCTCCAGCTGAGCGGTTGATGGTTTCTGCGAAATGTTTCTGTTTCTCGGAGAGTTGGGTCCCGAGCATCAGTTCAGCCATGCCGAGAACCCCATTCATGGGTGTTCTGATTTCATGGCTCATGGAGGCGAGAAACTGGGATTTCGCCACGTTCGCCTGCTCGGCTTGTTCTTTTGCCTGGCCCAGTTCAGATAACGTCTCTTTGAGTTCAGACTCCCGTTCTTCAATTCTATCCAGCATGGAGTTGAATCCCTCCATGAGGGTGCCCAACTCGCCGCCATGTGTTTTAACTACCCTCACCGTGTAATCTGAGTTGCCGGACACCAGGTTCATCTTACTCACCAGTTGCAGGATCGGTTTGGATATAAAGCGCTGCAGCAGGAAGGCAAAGAAATATGCCAAGAGTAACGCACCAACCAGTACGAAACCGGCTATCATCAACTGTCTATTGATATCCTTATCGAGCCGGGTAAGGTCTGTGTAGATGCGTAAACTACCAATGGTTTTTCCATTGAGCCGAACTGGCCGCTGGATTAACAGATAGTTATCACGAAATGTATATGGTATTTCATGCTGGCTAGATGCTTGTTTCAATGAGAAGCTTTCGTGGTCTTTTAGATCTTCGAGTAACTTTTTGTGATGTGGCAGGTCGCTCGTGTATTGTGCAAATAGTTCCTTTTTTTCATTGTAAAGCAATGCACTGAAAATACCGGGTTCGGTCTCGAGCGCCTTAAGGATCTCTGTGCCGGTTTCGGGGTCTCTGAAAGACAAAGCCGCTGTTGAGTTGACACCTACGACGCGTGCCAATCCTGTAACGGAATCCACCATGGCCTTACGGGTGGCAATCACATCACCAATGACAAAGGCAACCAAGGTGCTGACCAGCACAGCAATTGTGGTCATCACGGCAACCCATGTGACCTGATGCCTTATGGAAAGATTGGTGAATTGTCTGATCACGCTTCTCGTTCAATACTCCACTAGGGTTTGATAATTGACAATCGCAACA
>JASJBU010000114.1 GCA_030066355.1 Gammaproteobacteria bacterium
CGCAGATATGCTGCGGGACCGGATAATCCGGATCGAGAAAATCAAACGGGCCCGCCAACGTATTCAAGAAGCTGTAGGCGATACGCCAGGCGTGGCCGCCCTGGAACTGGGTGTCAAACGCATCGTGTTCGGTGAGTGCGGCCACGCCTGGCGTATCGCCTACAGCTTCTTGAATACGTTGGCGGGCCCGTTTGATTTTCTCGATCCGGATTATCCGGTCCCGCAGCATATCTGCGAGTTCACCTGGAATGAAATCCAGAAGGGCACCCTGGAGTTCGACAAGTCGGAAAACGACGATATGTCGATCACCTTCCATGATTCCTGTAACGTGGCACGCGCTTCCCGCATGGGGCCCACACCCGGCGGACAGTTCCATATTCCGCGTAACGTGATCAAGGCGGTAGTCAACAACTACCACGACATGGAGTGGGATACGATTCATGATCGAACCTTCTGTTGTGGCGGCGGTGGAGGTCTGTTGACCGATGACCTGATGGAGGTGCGTGTCAAAGGCGCACAACCGCGCATGACTGCGTTCAAGAACGTCATGGAAGAGAAAGGTGTGACCCACCTGGCGGCGATCTGCGCCATCTGTAAGAGCCAGTTCACCAAGGTATTTCCGTATTACGGTTTTGATATGTTCCAGATCGTCAGTGTGCATCAACTGGTGAGCAATGCGATCGTCCTGAACAGAAAGACCGCACCCGAAGACGCGCCAGGCTATGGCGAGGATGATGACGAGTAGCTGACTAGACCAGCGTACAAAGACTAAATGTCAACTGCCGGAATCGCGCAGAACGACCAAGATAAAACAGTTATTGGAGACAGAAAATGGCAACTCCTAGCGAAGAGATGAACAAAGACCTAACCTGGCGCCGCTTTGAGGATGGCGAGAAAGAGTGGGACGATTGGGCCGAAAAAATTTTTGTGCAGGATACCTCGCACAAATGTCCGACCTATGTCCATAAGACGCCTCCCTGTCAGGGTAGCTGCCCATCCGGTGAGGATATCCGTGGCTGGCTGGGCATAGGTCGTGGCATGGAAAAGCCCCCGGAAGGCATGGACCGTGATGAGTACATGTTCCTACGTTCCACCGATGCCAATCCTTTCCCCTCCATGATGGGTAGGGTCTGTCCCGCCCCCTGTCAGGACGGTTGCAACCGTAATGACGTCGAGGACTATGTGGGCATCAACTCGGTCGAACAGTACATCGGCGATACCGCCATCGAGAAGGGTTTCAAGTTCGAGGCCGGTGCTGATACTGGCAAGAAGGTAGCCGTGGTCGGTGGTGGTCCTGCCGGTATGGCGGCGGCCTATCAATTGCGTCGCAAGGGCCATGCGGTCACCATCTTCGACGAGAACGAAGGCCTGGGTGGCATGATGCGCTACGGTATCCCCGGATATCGTATTCCCCGCGATAAACTCGACAGCGAGATCCAGCGCATCCTGGACATGGGTGTCGAGACTCGCATGAAGACCCGCGTTGGTCGCGACGTTTCCATGGAAGACGTGGAGAAAGAGTTCGACTCCGTGCTGTGGGCCCTGGGTTGCTGGACCGGCCGTGGTCTGCCGGTGCCCGGTTGGGAGGATACCCCGAACTGTGTTACCGGTGTGGCATTCCTCAAGGCCTTCAATGAAGGCCGCATGAAGGTTACCGCAGACAAGGTGATCTGTATCGGTGGTGGTGATACCTCCATCGACGTGGTCTCCGTTGCGCGACGTCTGGGTCACGTAAAGCACGAGAACCCGACCGATCATCCGGAGCTGGTGGTGCGTGACGGCTACGTGGCGCACGATACTGCGATGACTGCGGCTGCACAGGGCTCCGATGTCACCCTGACCTCCCTGTTCAAGAAGGATCAGATGATGGCGGCAGAACACGAGGTAATCGATGCCACCACCGAGGGCGTGACCATTCTGGATGGCGTAATGCCCCTGGAAGTCATCAAGGGCGAAGACGGCCGTGCCACCGCGCTGAAGGTTTGTGACTGCACCATGGATGGTATGACCCCGATCCCCACCGAGGGTACCGAGCGAGTCTTGGAGGCCGATCTCATCGTGGCGGCCATCGGTCAGGGCGGTGACATGACTGGACTGGAGGCTTTGGCCAACGATCGCAACCTGATCGATGCCGACAAGTTCTATCAGGTCCCGGGTAAAGCGGGTCATTTCGTGGCGGGCGACATCGTGCGTCCCCATCTGCTGACCACCGCTATCGGCCAGGCCTCGATCGCCTGCGACAGTATCGATCACTACCTCAAGAACGAGGAACAGAAGAAGCGTCCAAAGGTCGACGTACATCACTTCGACCTGCTCAACAAGCTGCATGAAGCGGGTATGGATCCAGAGCACTTCGACAATAAAGAAGGCGATCTGCGCGGTACCTCGAATGCTAAGTATGCGGTACACAACTATGAAGACCGTTCCTCTCAGGAAGTTATTCCCTCCGCGGATCTATTCCTGGGACATTTCGAGTTCACCCCGCGCAACAAGCGCGCCGAGGACGTACCCACCGCAGAAGAGGTATTGGGTCACTTCCACGAGCGTCTGATGCCGCTCAGTGAAGAGCAGATGGTTGACGAGTCCAAACGTTGCATGAGCTGCGGCATGTGTTTCGAGTGCGACAACTGTGTGGTGTTCTGTCCCCAGGATGCGGTGTTCCGCGTCAAGAAGACCGATTCCACCACGGGTCGCTATGTTGATACTGACTACACCAAGTGCATCGGTTGCCATGTCTGCGCCGATGTCTGCCCGACCGGTTATATCGAGATGGGGCTTGGTGAATAGGAGCTGAGATGCGTAGTTCTTTCTTCAGCAGAAAGTGCATCCTGGGCTTGCTTGCGGGGGCCGCATTGGCGATCCCCGCTATGCAGGCCGCAGCGCAAAGCACTTATGTGACTAAAGGTTCGAAAGCGGCTTCAGAGAAGTCGTGCGTAGCAGAGACCAGCGATATCCGCCGTAATCACATGGATTATATGAAGCACGGCAGAGACGAAGTGGTCATTGATGGTGACCGGACCGGTCAATACAGCTTGGCGGGGTGTATCGATTGTCATGCGGCGAAAGATGCGTCAGGTAAATATCTGCCGGTGGATTCCGAGGACCAGTTCTGTCACAGCTGTCATGCCTATGTCGCGGTCAACCCGGCATGCTTCCAATGTCATCGCACGACCCCTGAGAAGAGAGACTGATCATGAGTAAACAGAGTGACCAGCCGGGTATGAACCGTAGACAACTCATCGGTGGTGTGATTGCTGCGACTGGTGCTGTGACCATCGCACCCGGCTTGATCCTGCACGCAGTTGCCGGCAATCCGCAACAGAAAAAAGGGGCATCCAGTGAAAAGCGCTGGGGTATGGTCATCGATGCCAACAAGTGTGCGGACGGCTGCAGCGCTTGCGTCGATGCCTGTAACGACGAGCACAATCTGACCGGTTTCGATCGTCCCGCCACCGATGCCCAGTGGATTCGCACGGTCAAATTGAAAGACAAGCAGACCGGCCATATCAATCGTATGGTGATGCTGTGCCAGCACTGCGAGTTCCCGCCCTGTGTGGATGTCTGTCCGACTAATGCCTCTTTCAAGCGCGTGGACGGCATCGTTTTGGTGGATCGTCATCGTTGCATAGGTTGCCGCTATTGCATGATGGCCTGTCCCTACAAGGCTCGATCCTTCATACACGAGGCACTGGCGGATCAGTCGGTCAATGCTCCCCGCGGTAAGGGTTGTGTCGAATCCTGTACGCTCTGCGTGCATCGGGTCGATGCCGGCAAGACCACCACCGCCTGCCAGGATGCCTGTCAGAAAGAGGGGCATGCGGCGATCCTATTCGGCGATCTCAACGATCCAAAGAGTCGCATCAGCCAAGTGCTGAAGAGCAATAATTCAACCCAGATCCGGGCGGACCTCGAGCTGAATACCGGTGTCCGCTACCTGAATCTGTGATTAAGTAGGGAGCTTTACCATGTTGAGTAAGATGTACTATCGAGAGCTCTACTGCGGAACGCCGGTTCGTTTCTGGATGGGGCTCGCGTTGCTGACAACCTTTATCTTGATCGGCCTGGGCTCGGCTTACTATATGGAGCACAGTGGACACTGGGTGACCGGTATGTCCAACCAGGTCGTCTGGGGACTGCCGCACGTATTTGCGATCTTTCTGATCGTCGCTGCTTCGGGGGCCCTGAATGTGGCCTCTATCGGTTCGGTATTCGGAGGGCCCATGTACAAACCCTTGGGCCGTTATTCGAGTCTGCTGGCGATCGGTCTGCTGGTCGGTGGCTTGATTGTGCTGGTGCTCGACCTGGGTCGACCGGACCGGCTGATCGTTGCCATGACTGAGTATAATTTCAAGTCGATCTTCGCCTGGAACGTCATCCTCTATTCGGGATTCATCGGTATCGTTGCCGTGTATCTCTGGACTATGATGGATCGCAGCGTCAACAAGCTCTACCGGCCCTTGGGATTCATCGCGTTCTTCTGGCGTATCGCATTGACCACCGGTACCGGTTCGATCTTTGGTTTTCTGGTTGCCAGAGAGGCCTATGACGCCGCTATCATGGCACCGATGTTCGTCATCATGTCCTTCAGCTATGGTTTGGCCTTCTTCATCGTCACCCTGATCGCTGCCTATCTCTGGAGCGACCGGCAGATCGGTGAATTGCGCTTGGCGAAACTGAAGAATCTGCTGGGCGTTTTCGTAGGTGCGGTGCTCTATTTCACTTTGGTTTTCAATCTGACCAATCTGTATGCCACCCAGCATCACGGGATTGAACGCTTCATTCTTCTGGATGGCGGTGTCTACACTCAGATGTTCTGGTTCGGCCAGGTCTTGGTGGGCGGTGTGATCCCGCTGTTCCTGATCTATTCGCCGGCCTTCGACAAGTCCCGCTGGGCGATTGCCGCGGCTTCGATTGCGGTTCTGATCGGTGGCTTCTTCCAGCTATATGTGATCGTAATCGGTGGTCAGGCCTATCCGATGACTGTCTTCCCGGGTAAAGAGGTCCTGGAGAGCAGCTTCTACGACGGCGTGGTCAGTTCTTATGTGCCAACCTTTGCTGAGGGTGCCCTGGGCGTGGGCGGTATCGCGATCGCCTTGGCCCTGGTTGCGATCGGTGCACGTATGTTCAAGGTATTCCCGGAATCCCTGGAGGATCCAGAGGAGGCCTGATGGCGGCCTGCTCGTAACGGCAGTTTGAACCCGGCAATCCACCATCAGTCCGGCTGATGGTGGATTTTGCATTTCCCAGCAGAATAATAATTCTGGAAACGGCAGTTGACCGCTCCGTTTTTTACAGTATCGGATTACAATGATGATGTTTCATTTCACGATGTTTACTCATCTAGTCGGTGATTCACGCTACGGGCTGAATAAGACATCTCCAGCGGCCCTTGACTGCGTTGCAACTCCTCGGTATGGAATGACTATTCCTCGTCCTTACGCCTTGTTCTGCACCCCTGGCGACATATCCTTCAACCCGTCCAACTACCGTTTCTAAGATAAACCGTGTCTTGTCTGTTTATCTCGGCAGCCCACAAGTCTTCCGGTAAAACCACGCTCTCCATCGGTATCGCCCGTGCCCTGCGGGAGCGCGGCATCTCCCTGCAAACCTTCAAGAAGGGGCCCGATTACATTGATCCGCTGTGGTTGAGCTCCGCCACTGGCAGGGCCTGCTACAACCTCGATTTCCATACCCAGAGTCATGCGGAGATACGGGCAATGTATGCACGTCACATGGCCGGCAGTGAAATCGGTATGATCGAGGGAAATCTGGGGCTGTACGATGGCATGGATGTCGGCGGCAGCAACAGCAACGCGGCGTTGGCGGCCATGCTGGGGGTTCCCGTGGTGTTGGTGATCAATACCCGAGGAATGACCCGGGGCATCGCCCCGTTGCTGCTTGGCTATCAGGCCTTCGACAGCAACATCCGAATCGCCGGGGTCATCCTCAACCAGGTCGGGGGCGGCGGGCATTTATCAAAACTTCAGAAGGTCATCGAACACTACACTGACCTGAAGATTCTGGGCGCGCTGCGACGGGATCCCGCGTTGAATATCGACGAACGGCATCTCGGACTGATCCCGAGCAACGAAGAGGAGCATGCGGAAGGCTTGATCCAACGATTGGCGGATACCGTCAGGCAATGTGTCGACTTGGACAAGCTGTTGAGCATCGCAGAAACCTCAGAGCCTGCAGCAGGCTATAAAACGCAAGCATCACCCCAGAAACGCTATGCGGGATTGAGAATCGGCCTGCCGAATGACAAGGCATTTGGCTTTTACTACCCGGATGACCTGGACAGGTTCCATGAGCTGGGAGCTGATTTGATGCGCTTCGATACCTTGCAGGATCGACAGATGCCGTCGGTGGATGGTCTGTTTCTTGGTGGGGGGTTTCCCGAGACCGTCATGCAGGCATTGGAACAGAATGTCACGATGCGGCGGGCGATCGCTGATTTTATCGAGGCGGATGGCCCGGTTTATGCCGAATGCGGGGGACTGATCTATTTGGCCAGAAGTCTGACCTGGGGAGCGAAAAGATGTAAAATGGCGGGCGTGATACCGGCGGACGTGGTGATGCACGACAAACCCCAGGGTAGGGGTTATGTACGGTTGCAGGAGACATCAGGGTTTCCCTGGCCGACGGGGACGCAGGCGTCGACTGGCCTGTTCAATGCACACGAGTTTCACCACACTTCCCTGCAGGGACTGGACACATCATCGGCAACCTTCGGCTACGCCGTGAAACGGGGCACGGGGATAGACGGTAGTCACGACGGTTATGTTTACAAAAACCTGCTCGCCAGTTACGCCCACCGGCGTGGTACCGGCAAGAGCCCATGGGTCGATCGATTTCTGGCTCATGTCGAGCTTTGTAAAAAGATGAATGATGATGAGTAACGGGGACGAAACATGTTCAAATTGACACCACAAGCAGCGGAACAGGTTCAGCAGGCAGCTAAACAGGGTGGTACCGAAGGCATGGCGTTGCGTTTTGCGGCACACCGAAAAGAAGATGGCACCTTTGATTATCTGATGGGTTTCGATGAGGTCAAGGATGACGATATCCAGTTCGACTCTGAGGGGATCACCATCGTAATGGAGCCCGAGCAGGTGCCGCTTCTGGAAGAAACCATCATGGATTATGCGGAACTGGACGATGGTGAGAAACAGTTCATCTTCATCAATCCCAAAGACGCCAATTACTCTCCCGCGGCCAACAGCTGATGGTTTGATATCTATCTGATCTTACCTACGCCGTTGCAGTCAACCACGGTGAATTCTTGACCAGCACCGGGAGTACCTTCAGCGGTATGGAACTATCCAGCGAAGATTCATTACGTCTGAACGTTCTACTGGCCAACAAGCCCCGAGCGATTCGTATTGACGAATCTTCGATGACCCTGTACGGGCTTTCGGAGAAAGGCGAGGCGAAGATCCCGTTGAATCCCAACTGCCGGGATGATCAGTACCTGAAAATCCTTCGCGAACTGTTGTCCGGCAATGTGCTGGGATCACCTGGCGGTTATCCGGTCTATCTGCAACGCTGGACCCGCATGGGTCAGACCCGGGACGAAAATCTCGAGCAGCTGCTGCTGCTGGGCGAACCGGAGGCGGTGGTAGCCGTGGCCTGTGCCGCGGGACTGACGGATGAGCTGGCACGGCGTGCCTGGTGGACCTCACAAGATCCGGACAATGCACGCCGTATGCTGCAAAACCCGGCGGTGGTCAACGGCAGCATGGGCCCGGAGTTGGCGGACTTCCTGATTGAATACCTGCCCTTCGAGAGCGAGCCGGAGATTATTGTCGAAAGCCTGCGTCTCGCTCTGCAGCCCGGATTGATCGATGAGCAACAGAAACAGAAACTCTGGATGCGTTGCAGTCGCAAGCCGACCTACTATCTCGGGTTTCTTGCCAGCATCCCGGACGATCTGCCAGAGCAAGTGGCGGGTCGATCATTTTCGGCGCAAAATGAGCAGGCACTCAATGAATTGGCCGCTGCAGAAAACCCGTATGCCAAGACCCTTCTGCGGGTCTCTTCACCTGCAGGGCAGGCCTTTCTCAACACGGTAGCGAAGGTGATGGAGAAACCCGCCAATCAGGATGTTGTGACCATCCTGTTAGATGTCTTGCGTGGCTACTTCGCAGCGATTCGATCCGAGGGAGACCCGAATCTGACCATGGAGGAGTTGGCCGAGGAAGCGCAACAACGGATCGAACAGCCTGACACAGATCCCTCCCTGTTGGTTTGTCTAGCCAACACCGCAGGCCTGCAGGATGAGCTGCGAACGCTACGGGCCTTGTCAGGTCTGGGTTATGGCGTGGTGAGACCCATCTTTCGCAGGACGGATGCCATCGGCAGTCTGATGCGACGTAAGCTGGAGCCGGTATCAACGCCATTGGTACAATGGATCAGGTTATTGCAGGGGCAATACTGATTAACATCGGCAGATGCGGCCAGACCCATGACCCATGGCATGCCTAATGAACCGCACCAATCGCGGTTGAATGGGTTGACTTCGATGAAGCGTCAGGTTGAGAAGGAGGCAGCATGGGGCAGGTGTTGAAAGATACAGTCGCGCGACAAAGGATATTACTGCGTGGTCTGCTATCCTCACCCATGGAGCGCTTGGCGTATCAATGTCGGGATGTTTGGCCCAATCGTGTTGAACTCGAACAGCAGCTGATCGAAGGATTGCACACACTGCCTACCTGTAAGTTTCTGTTCGTGCTGGATGGCAAGGCCCAACAGATCACAGATAACATTTGCCTGACTGGCCCGGTTCCCGATTACTTTGGGCGTGATCGTAGTGGGCGCCCCTATCTACGAGAATCATTGGCCGGCGAGACATTCGCCTTGTCCGATGCCTATCTGAGTCGCAACACGCGACGTCCTACCCTGACTGCTATCCAGCAGATTACCAATGAACATGGAAATCAACTCGGCTTTCTGGGAGCAGACTTTGATCTGCGCGAGTTGCCCCTGACCCGAGAAGTCTACAAACAGCCCGACCAGTGGATGCAGATGAAAGGAGATCCCGCGATACGCGGCGGTCTATTCAATCAGCAGCGGGTTGAAAGTCCGATGGATAAGCGCATCGATGAGGTGTTCGATCTTTTACTGAATCTGATTGATGAACATGGCGTGTTTCACGGCAAGCTGCATTTTTCCAGTTCACGGGCCACCCTGTGGTTCATCGACGATCCGTTGCGTTATCGTATCCTGGACATTGAGGATCTGACCGATCCCGGGATTGTCTTGACCTACCCGAATCATGCCTATCCGGAGGATGCCGAGATTCCCCTGAATGAGATCAAAGCAGTCTTTCAGACCTTTCGTAACCTGCGTTTCATGGACGAAACCATCTATCTTCGTGCGGGTTCGTTGAATATATACAACGGCATGGTAGGTCTGAATTTCTCCTGCGATGGTTCGCATTATATGCCCTGGGGACAACTTTTAGACAAGAATCTGGATTTCTGGTTGGGAACTGGCAATCTGTAGAAAAACAATTTCAACACCAACCGGCTGGACTTAGGTGCGATCAATCAGCCCGTCCTGTGTTGTATGCTGAATGCCTTTACTGATTGTTCAGGAAGTGTATTGGTAAAGAAGTCAAAAAACTCCCTATACCGGGTGCTCATGGGGAGTTCGCTCAGTCGATCTTGATACGATCTGGTGCAAAACGACCGAGCGAAATCCTCCGGGTCCATCAAGGGGCTCTATGCCAAGTTCCAAGCTCAAATCGCCAGCATCCCTGCAAGGGCCCTGAGGTCATCCAGGGTTTGATTAAATACTGCCGAGATATCTTCCGCATCTGCATTACTGACCGAAAATTCATCGACTCCTTGCAGCACCAGCACTTCTCCACTTTGTTGTGCTTGCAAGAACTGATCACGACAGTGATTTACCAGTCGCACCATCACGGAAAGCTGACACTGATCATCAGCATCTTGCTGCGATGACAGGACATCCACGATCAACGCGGGTAGCGCCCAGCGTTTCGCCAGCCAGGCACCGGCCTCCGCCCGGCTTATACCAACGAACTGGCGCTCCATCACTGCTGCCGATAGCTCCGGATTCTCCCGCTTTGCCCGCAGGGCCTCGGCGTAGTCTGTCGGATAGAGGTGTGCCAGTAAGAGTTTGCCGAGATCATGGAACAGTCCGGCCAGATAAACACAATCCGGAACGGACCGATCAGCCTCTGGTATCCGGGTGGCCACTTGTCGTGCGAGGACTGCCGTGGCAAGGGCGTTCAGCCAATAGGCCTCAAGGTTGAATTCCGGACAGCGTACCGCATCGAAAACACCATGTACGACGATCCCCATCACCAGGGATTTGACCAGTTGTAGTCCCAGAGCCTGGACGATAGCGCGTTTTACGTTGCAAACGGGTCTTGGTTGGCCGAAGTAGGCCGCATTCGCCAGACCGATGAGTCGGGCCGCGAGTTGAGGATCCTGCTCGATGACCCGAGATATCTCATCGATATCGACGTCATCTTGCGATAAGAGCCGGATCATTTGATTGGCAGTTGGCGCCAGCGGGGGCAGACCCTTCAGAAAATGTATATCGAGTTTGATGGTTTCCCTGAATTGTGTCATCGCGGCGTCTCTCGCTTCTTGGTACATCAGAGATGATGGCTGCACAGGAGGTTTCTTGATTGTAACTATGGAGTAAGAGTATCCCTTCAGCCTATCGAGTAGGTTTGATAGGAAACGACTAAACTGATTTATTGGGAACCAAAGTGTTTGAGACGATTAGTCTATGTTTGGAGCGTTGAATAGGCGATTCTACACCCACAAACATAACTGGTTGAGATGAATAAAGTAAAGATTGCAAGCATATTGAACGCACAAGATCTAATTGATGAAGCGCTGACGTGCGATTTTGCAGGGTGGGATTTTTCTGAACTACATGATCGCTGGATAGAGCAATCACCCAGTTGGAGCTACAAGTCACTGGTCGAGAAAGCCATGCAGGGTGCGGATACCATGCTCGACATGGGTACGGGGGGAGGAGAGTTCTTGTCTGAATTATCCCCGCGACCCAAACATATTTATGCGACTGAAAGTTATCCGCCGAACATTCCTGTAGCTGAAAGACATCTTGAACCACTGGGTATAGAAGTTCGCTCGTTTGACCATGATGAGCGACTGCCGTTTGAAAGGGATCAGTTTGATCTGGTCATCAACCGATATGAATCATTTTCTCCTGCGGAACTCAAGCGAATCCTCAAACCAGGTGGAAGCTTTATTACTGAACAGGTCGGCGGACGGGACAACGAAAAAGTCAACGAGGCACTGGGTGCCCAATCTATGCATGAACATTACGATTGGAGTTTGAATAAGGCTGTCTGTAGCCTCAAACAAAACAGTTTGAGAATTATTGATGCACATGAGGAGTACCCCATCACACAATTCCATGATATTGGTGCTGTGGTGTACTTCCTGCGGGCTATTCCTTGGCAAATACCTGATTTTAGGGTGGCGGCATACAAGGAGAAACTGCTCGAGTTACACCATAGAATCGAGCAAGAAGGTTGCTTTGTTGTAAACAGCCATCGCTTCCTCATTGTTGCAGAAAAAAGCAGTGATTGAATGGCGACAAATGGGATGGGGCGAGTAGCTGATGATACCCTGTGACTCAAACTGGGATTGCTCGATCAGGTCTTTCGTTTCGACCTCGGTCTGCCTTTGTAGGCGGCGACCTGCTGGATCAGTGGTTGAAAGGGTAGGTTGTCAAGGCCCTCGAATTCCTCTCGGGCCCGGCTGATCAGGCCGAAGACATCCTCGATACTCTCCGGGATGGTTTGGTCCGCATGCAAGACCACGTAAAGGCCCCGCAGACCGCCGACCTGTAAGCGCATCGCCTTGCCGTGCGGCAGTACCGCTCGATCATCATTGGTCTTGAGCGCAAAGCGTGCGTGATGGCGGAGCTGTTCGAGAAATTCCATGCACTGACCTTGAGCCTCATCAGAGGTGCAGTGCACACCCTCTCGTTCGGCGATATTGAGCTTTTTCGCTTTTGAACAGGTACATTTACGTGACAAAATGCTCTTCTCGTAGACGCAAAAGCGTTCGTTGATCTCCCGGTAGGTGCGGCGGAAGGCGTCTTGATCCATGAGTGGTGTCTCAGCTGCCTTTCCCGGTAAATCGGTGAATCATGCGGCGGTCCTTCTTGTTCAGCTTGCCGTGTATCGGTCGTGGCTCCATGGCCCGTTGGGCACGTAACTGTTCGGTGAGTGCCTGCCGGTGCAGGAAGCTGGCTTGCGACTCCTCATAGAAAGTTTTGGCCTCAACCGCCGGACGCCGTTGGGTAGCCAGCACCTTGATCTCGATATCCCATTCCAGGGAGCCCTTGTGGATGCGTAGGTGATTGCCTATTTTGACCTCTTTACCGGGCTTTGTGCGCCGATTGTTCAGGTGCACCTTACCGCCATTGATCGCATCCGCCGCAAGTTGGCGGGTCTTGAAGAAGCGTGCCGCCCACAGCCACTTGTCAAGTCTGACTTTGAGCTCAGGTTGGTCCATCGGTTTCAATCTCCTCCGGCAGGCCCAACAATTCATTGAGCCGTCCCGACATCTCCAACGCGGCCAGGTCGTCATAGCCGCCGACATGAAAGTCGTCGATGAAGATCTGTGGTACGGTATTCCGCCGGCTGCGCTCGACCATCTCCTGCATCACGGCATGATCCGTATCGATGCGGATCTCGTCAAAGCCGAACCCCTTTTGCTCCAGAAGAAACTTGGCGCGGACGCAGTAGGGGCAGATTGCTGTAGTGTACATGACCACCTTGGGCATACGGCAACATCCTCATTGCAAACAGAAATCAGCTCCAAAAGGCCTAGACTAACCTTTTGTATAGACTGAGAAAAATATTTTACATTGTAAGAGTGTATCCTAGCAGTAGATATCGGGGAGTTCCATGCCGCCGATTCCGTTCAAACTGTAGGTTTGTAGATTCATCCATTGCTCTGAATATCAACCCATGCGCACCGACAATCCTAAGACCATCTATTTAAAAGACTATCAGCCGCCCGAATATCTGGTGGAGAGTATCGAACTGGCCTTTGATCTCCACGAGGAACAGACCCAGGTCATGAGCCGTCTCGAGTTGATACGGAATCCACAGGCCAAACAAACCACGGGCGCCTTGATCCTGAATGGGGAGCAGCTGGAACTGCAGTCCATCAGCATCGACGGCCGGGAGCTTGCGAAAGACGAGTTTCGCCTGGACGACGAATGCTTGACTATTCTACAGCCGCCGGCACGTTTTTCTCTGGAGACCAGGGTGTCAATCAGGCCACAGGACAACACCGCACTGGAAGGTCTCTACCGGTCGGGCCGGCTCTACTGCACCCAGTGCGAAGCGGAGGGCTTCCGGCGCATCACCTACTTCCTCGACCGGCCTGATGTGATGACCCGTTTTACCACCAGCATCACAGCCGACAAGCAGCAGTATCCGGTCTTGCTCTCGAATGGCAATCTCGTTCAAGAGGAAGACCTGGAAAATGGCCGTCATCGCGTACGTTGGGAGGATCCTTTCCCCAAGCCCTGCTATCTGTTTGCCTTAGTGGCGGGCGACCTGCGATATCAGCAGGACCGCCATACCACACCATCGGGCCGTGAGGTCGATCTGCGTATCTACGTAGAGCCGGAGAATATCGACAAGTGCGACCACGCGATGCGCTCCCTGAAGAACGCCATGACCTGGGACGAACAGCAGTACGGCCGTGAATATGATCTGGACATCTACATGATCGTCGCAGTGAACGACTTCAACATGGGCGCGATGGAGAACAAGGGGCTGAATATTTTCAACGCCAAGTTCGTCCTGGCTCGCCCGGAGAGCGCCACCGACTGGGATTTTCAGGGCATTGAAGGGGTGATCGCACACGAATATTTCCACAACTGGACCGGTAACCGCATCACCTGCCGCGACTGGTTCCAGCTCAGCTTGAAGGAGGGCCTGACTGTATTTCGCGATCAGGAGTTCTCCGCCGACATGGGCTCCCGGGGCGTCAAGCGTATCGAGGACGTGCGTCTGCTGCGCGCTCATCAGTTTGCCGAAGATGCCGGACCCATGGCCCATCCGGTGCGGCCTGACGCCTACATGGAGATCAATAACTTCTACACCGTGACCGTCTATGAAAAAGGCGCCGAGGTGGTGCGCATGCAGCACAATCTGCTCGGGCCTGAACTCTACCGCCAGGCCACCGACCTCTATTTCGAACGCCATGACGGTCAGGCGGTGACCACTGATGACTTTGTCAGTTGTATGGAGGACGCCGGCGGTCGCGACCTGCAGCAATTCCGCCTCTGGTACCGCCTGGCCGGTACGCCGGAGGTCCGGGTGGAGGAGCGCTATGAGCCGGATGCCCGTCGTTATCATTTGAGTTTTTCTCAAACCTGCCCGGACACCCCCGGGCAGACCCGCAAACCGCCATTTCATATTCCCCTGACCCTGGGACTGTTGGATCGCCAGGGCCGGGAATTACCCCTGCAGCTGGTGGGAGAGGACACCCCGGCAGGTGTCGAGCGGGTGCTCGAACTCACGCAAAGGCGTGACAGTTTCTGTTTCACCGGGATTGCGGAAAAACCCGTTCCCTCGATGCTCAGAGGCTTTTCCGCCCCGGTGAAGCTGCGCTTCGACTACCGTGATGAGGACCTGATGTTTTTGATGGCCCATGACCGGGACCCGTTCAACCGCTGGGACGCCGCTCAGACTCTCGCGAATCGTACCTTGCTCGCGATGATCGACGCACGTCGGGCACAAAGCCCCCCCGTGTTGTCCAGGGGCTTTATCGAGGCCTTCCGTCTGGCCTTGCGTGATGAGATCGCCGACAAGGCCTTGTTGACGGAGGTCCTCAGCCTGCCATCCGAGTCACTGGTGGGTGATCAGATGGAACAGGTGGATGTGGAGGGCATCCACAGCATGCGGGAGTGGTTGAAACAGCGTCTGGCGGAAGAGCTGCAGGAGGATCTGCTCCAGGTCTATCGGGACAATCTGACTTCGGGGCCCTATGCCATCGACCCGGATTCGATGGCCCGCCGGAGCCTCAAGAATCGGGCCCTCCACTACCTGATGCTGCTGGACGAACCGGAGATACGCAGGCTCTGCACGGAGCAGTTCCAGTCGAGTGATAACATGACCGATCGGATGTCGGCACTCAGCGCCTTGGCGAATTGCGACTGTCCGGAGCGCACCCAGGCTCTGTCGGAGTTCGAACGGCAGTGGCGTGGAGATCCTCTGGTGATGGACAAGTGGTTCGCGGTCCAGGCCAATTCAAAGCTCCCGGGAACCTTGCAGGCAGTAAAGAAACTGATGCTGCATCCGGCCTTCTCCCTGCGCAATCCCAACAAGGTGCGCAGCCTGGTGGGGGCATTCTGCAGCAGCAACATCAGCGGATTCCATGCCGCGGATGGTTCGGGTTACCAGTTTCTGGCCGATCAGGTGATCGCCCTGGACAAACTCAATCCCCAGGTTGCGGCCCGCTTGTTGCGTGTTATGAGTCGCTGGCGGCGCTATGATCCGCAAAGACAGACCTTGATGAAGGCCGAATTCGAACGGGTTCTGGCCCAATCCGGGCTCTCCCGGGATGTATTCGAGATCGCCTCGAAGTGTCTCGAGGCGAGTTGAGTCCAGTGCGGCGGGCTTGATTCGACACTGCGGGACTGGCCGACGCATCGGTTCGCTCGATCTCGGCGTGCCGAGCGATTCTGCCCAATGCTTTATAATGAACCTTTTTACGCACCTCCCCATCCTGAGTGGATTGGGGTAAAGTCATATAAATACAACAACTTAATAGGATCGATCCATGAATCTCGAACGCTCTCTGGGCTTCACGAACTCTTCTGGACGCTCGAAGAAAAAACAAAAAAGGCTCCACCTCTACATCAATCTGAAGCTGGCCTCCTCGGGGCAGCCAATCACCGAGGGGGGTGACGGGGACGGTTTCCTGCAGACCGCCAACGATCTACTCAAGAGCTATCGGGAGAAGAATCGCCTGCTGACCGACTATCTGTGCCCGGCTGATCGCCGGATCCAGAGCTTTCTCGATGATTATCTACAGGATTGTTGCGAGCAGGTGCCGAAACTGCCGAGCATGACCTTCGTGCTCGACCGCCACGGGGTCGCCCGAGAACTCTCTCTGCCGCTGGGTGAGGATGAGTTTCACTCGGACATCGTCTCCAGTTACCGGGTCAGGCAGGGGGTGCTGAACAATCCGGCCAGCGATCGGCGTACCACCAAGGGTTCATTCCACATCGCCGAGGGAGGCCTGCCGATCCCGGGTGACAAGAGGGCCGTACCCAAGGGGACCTTCGCCCGTATGCTCGAAGCGGCGCTGCGGCCTCCTGCGGAGTTGTTGCGTATCCCGTTCGCCTCCAAGCGACCGAAACCCGCGGAGATGTTCGTCTCCCTGCTGCTCCGCCCGGTCATCTGTCCGGAGATCCCCGGTGTGGATGCCGAGAAGAGTATGGAAATCCGCTTTTTCGCACCGGGTAACTTGGTGAGCAACCTGGATTTCGTCGAGAGCATCTTCGGTAACGGCGGCAATCCATTCCTGGCGGAGTTCGATGCAGGCCTGGATGTGGATCACTGGAGCGGTCACAGTGGCTGCGTAATCCTCGCCCCGCATCTGACCCGACTCACCAAGCAGGCGCTGGGACTGCCACGTTGGGACAGTGCCACCGAACGGCAGCGCGACGACGGCATGTATTGGAAGGACGAGGCGGAACTCTACAACGACGGCCAGGCCTTCAAACTCACTGCCCGGGACGAGCGGGGGGTGATTGTCACGCTGATCGCCGACAACTACTACGGCTATTGCAAGAAAGAGGTGAAGACCCAGATCGGTTACGCGGCCAATCTGTTTGGTTTGGCGGAGGAGGAACATGCCGGCGGTGCGCTGGCCTTTCCCAGACGCAATCACGGTATCGAATTTGGCGTCGACTCACACACCCGGGAACCCGGTTACAGCTTTCAGGATGTGATCGAACGCTATGCTGAGATCATGGAGGTACAGCCAGAGGGCTATGCCATCGACAAGCAGTATCCGGAGGTCATCTATGTGCCGCAGGATTTGCGCATGGATCTGGCGCAGCAGAAGATCACCTGGGTGTGGGATGGCGGCCGCCGCCAGATTCGCCTGCAGCCGGGCAAGATCTACATCCAACCCAACGGCTACAAGGTAGAGATGGAGAAGCATCCCGGCGCCCCCTCCTGGCGGTTGATCGGCACCGACCCGGAGGGCACCTTCTGCCACAAGCCGAGCACGGTCTCCGGTGGCGGCAAATCGGAGATCTCCAAGTCCCTGAACGACGCAGTGATCTATGGTCCGCTGTTCGTGGACAATCTGCAGAAGGACCTCGATCTGGTGCAGGAGATCTACGAGCGGGACTATGCAAGCCGATTCAAGCCAGGCTACGAGCATGAGGATCATGATCCGACCCGCAAGCCCCTGAGCGCGGACCGCTCCCTCGGAT
>JASJBU010000115.1 GCA_030066355.1 Gammaproteobacteria bacterium
CCTTCAGACTCACATCTCCCACGTCATCCTGGCGGGGGAGTTTGCCTACAAGATCAAGAAGCCACTCGATCTGGGTTTTCTGGATTTCTCCACTCTGGAACGCCGCAGGATGTGTTGTGATGAAGAACTGCGCCTGAACCGGCGGTTGGCGCCGGATATTTACCTGGATGTGGTGCGAATCACCGGCCGCCTGGAGAGTCCCAGCCTTGAGGGTGATGGGGATGTCATCGACTATGCGGTCAGGATGCGGCGCTTCCCCCAGACGGGGCTGTTGAGCGAGTCGCCGCCGAAACGGGAGGAGATGCTTCAACTTGCCCGTCAGGTTGCAGAGTTTCACCAGTCAATCCCGGCAGCCGATGACTCGGCCATCTATGGGACGGCTGAACGGGTGGTGTATCCGATGCTGGAGAATTTTCGCCAGATCCGAGAGATTGGGGTGTCGGCAGAAGTTGGAGCAAGACTGGATGCCCTCGAGGCCTGGACGAACGATCAGGCGGCCGGGTTGCATGGTTTACTCGAAAGGCGCAAACACGAGTCGCATATTCGGGAGTGCCATGGGGACATGCATCTGGGCAATATCACTCGATACCGGGGGCGGCTGCAGGTCTTCGACGGCATCGAATTCAACCCGAATCTGAGCTGGATCGACACCTGCAACGATATTGCCTTTCTGCTGATGGATCTGGAGTACCGGGAGCTGCCGCCGCGAGCATCCGTCTTCCTGAACGAGTATCTGGCGACTACCGGGGATTACGCAGGACTGCGGTTGTTGCGTTTCTATCAGCTCTACCGTGCCATGGTGAGGGCCAAGGTGGCTGCGATTATGCGAAGCCAGGCCGGACAGAGCGAGCAGGAGCGAGAGAGGGTCGGTGGGGATTTCCACGGCTATCTCACATTGGCGGAACACCTGGCTCGCCAGCCAAGTCCGGTGCTGTGCATCACCTATGGGGTGTCCGGTTCGGGCAAGAGCCTGTTCAGTGGCTGGCTGGCAGAAAACTTACCGGCTATCCGTCTACGCTCCGACGTGGAACGAAAACGCCTGTTCGCGAATGCTGCCCCGGACCAGGGGCTGGGTCAGGGTTTGTACAGTGCCGCTGCCACCCGTCGCACCTATGCGCATCTGCGGGAGACGGCCGAGACGGTCTTACAGGCAGGCCATTCGGTGATTGTCGATGCGACCTTTCTGAAGGCGGATCAGCGACAGTCGTTCGCGGCATTAGCGGCCGAGCAAGATCTGCCCTATCTGATCCTGGACTGCACAGCGCCGCAGGCGGTCCTGCATGAACGGATTCTCGCCCGTCAGGCGGAGGGAGCGGACCCTTCGGATGCGGATCTGGATGTGCTGGCGTTGCAGATGGAGAATCGTGAACCCTTGAATAACCGGGAAGAGGCCACGAGTATCGTAGTGGATAGTACGGATTACCCTCCGCAAGGCTTGTTGCAGCGGGTTTCGGACCACTGTCGCGTTAGGAGAGACTCATGAAGTTTCCCCATCTGCCGATCGGTCAGAGATTCAGCTTCAAGGGCAAGACATACACCAAGACCGGCCCGCTCACCGCCAGTGAGGAAGAGACCGGCAAGCGCCAGTTGATGAGGAAATCCGCCGAGGTCACTCCGCTGAATCTGACGCAGACAGCGTCGGAGCAGAAAGAACGCCAATTCGGCGAACGGGAGGTCAGGGAGATGTTTGCGCGCTATCGTGAGCAATTACATCAAGCCGTTTCGGCCAAGGCGGGGCAGCAAGCCAGCCTGTCGATCGAACAGTTGCTGGCATTGCTCGACGCGCAGCCCTTGCCGATCGATCAGGGCTAACCCAAGGCGATCAGGGCCACCCCGCCGAGCATCACCGAGCCGGCCACCAGGTGACTGGTCAGGCCGGGTTCCTTGAACAGGTAAGCGCCGTAGAGGATGCCGAACAGCAGGCTGGTGCGCTTGACCGCAATCATGTAGGCCACCTCCACTTTGTTCAGGGCGATGAAATGCGTGACCAGCATGAGGCCCATCAGAGCGGCCGTACCCAACACCGGCAGCGGCTTACGCCAGACGTTAAGCAAGGCCCTGGGCCGCGTGAACAGCAGCATGGGCAGCAACAACAGCCCCACCAGCATAAAATAAAAGGGTCCGAACAACTCCGGGGGCATGTACTGCATGGCACCCTTTCCCCCTACGGCAGTGAAATTGTAGAGGAGGGCGACCCCCAGCATCATCAATGAGCCCGGTTGGCGGAAGATATACAGGAGTGGTTGCAACCAACTGCGCCAAGCCCGCCATGAGGCCTGTTTGAAATTCAACAACCAGGCCCCCGCCACCACGAGCAGAATGCCGCAAAGCCCCTGGGCGGAGAGGGCTTCGCCCAACAGCAGGTAACCGGTGACGATGACGAAAACTGGGGTGAAAGCCAGGTAGGGCAGGGTCTGCGACAGGGGGTGGTCGCGGATCGCCCGGTTGTAGAGCAGCATGGCCAGGATCTCCAGCGGTACGATGCTGCCGACCCACAACCAGAATGCCAAGGGGAGGGGCGGAAAAGTGTGGGTGAGCAGGATAGGCGAGACCAGCAGGCCGCTCAGCGTCAGTCGAACGAAGGCCAGCTCCCAGGCCGAATAGTCCCCGAGGGCGCCCTTGATCAGTGCATCGGCGGAAGCCAGGCTGAAGGCGCAAAGCAGGGTGATCGGCAGCCATTCCATCGTCGTGTAAAAGGGGTGGGCTGAGCTTCAGGCATCCAGGTTTGGTGTGAAAGTCCCAATCCTCCAGCCTGCCGATCCGACACTCAGATAGCCTCCCCGGTCGGCATGCCATTCCGCCAGTACATATCGTTGGGCCGCTTGACCATTCAGCTTCAATGGGTGCAGGTCAGGACGATGGGTGTGGCCATGGATCAAACACAATGCCCCGTGCTGACGCATGACCGCTTCGACGGCCTGCTGATTGACATCCATGATCTCATCCGCCTTCATAGAATTGGCCTCGCCACTCTTGGCTCGATAGGCCTTGGCGGTGGCGATGCGCTCAGCTATGGGCAGACTGAGGAAATGCTGAATGAAGTCCGGATCTCTGACCTGTCTGCGAAACGCCTGATAGGCCAGGTCATCGGTACAGAGCAGATCTCCATGCATCAACAGGGTCGGGATACCCTGCAGGTCGATCAGGGTGGGATCCTCCAGCAGCAGGCTCCCGGTCTCGGTGCAAAACCGTTCGCCGATCAGGAAATCCCGGTTGCCATGCATGAGGGCTAGCTCAGTGCCGCCCCTGGAGAGCTGATGCAGCGCGGTTTTGATCTGGGTAATGCTTTCGGTCTGCAGGTCGTCGCCGACCCAAAGGTCGAACAGGTCGCCGAGGATGTACAGCCGCTCAGCCTGATTGGCTCGCTTGCTGAGGAACCGTCTGAATAGTTGCACCGTGCCCGGCCGTTCGCCGGACAGGTGCAGGTCCGAAATGAACAATGTCTCGGACACCGGTCCGGTCAGTCGGTGATCTCGGCCTTTTCAATCACGATGTCTTCCGCCGGCACATCCTGATGGCCGGCGCGTGTGGTGGTGTCGACGCCTCTGATCTTGTTCACCACATCCATGCCGCTGGTGACCTTGCCGAACACACAATAACCCCAGCCATCCTGTCCCGGATGATCGAGAAACTTGTTGTTGGCCACATTGATGAAGAACTGGGCGGTGGCCGAGTGAGGCTCCATGGTGCGGGCCATGGCAATCGTGCCGATCTCGTTGGAGAGTTTGTTCTTGGCCTCATTTTCGATCGGCTCGCGGGTCTGTTTCTGGATCATGCCAGGCAGGAATCCACCGCCTTGGATCATGAAATTATCGATGACCCGGTGGAAGATGGTGCCGTCAAAAAAGCCGTCTTGTACATATTGAATGAAGTTCTCGCAGGTCTTGGGCGCGTTCTCTTCATCCAGTTCGATGACGATGGGTCCCAGATTGGTGGTGAGAGTGATCATACTTGATTCCTGTGCTTGTTTAGTCGACTGACAGAGAAGAGGGTGTCTTCGGGATATCGGAAACGACGGAGACTTTATCTATCACAACCGTGGTTTCAGGTACGTTGGGTAAACGGTTCTTGATCCCGGTCTTCACATTGGCGATGGCGTCGACCACATCCATGCCCTCGACGACCTTACCGAACACGCAGTAGCCCCAGCCGTCCCGGCTCGGGTAATCCAGGAAGTCATTGTCCTTGTGGTTGATGAAGAACTGCGCCGTTGCCGAATGGGGGGCCGAGGTACGGGCCATGGCGATGCTGCCGCGCTTGTTCTTCAGACCGTTCTTGGCCTCGTTTTCTACCGGATCACGGGTCTTTTTACGCTGCATGTCCGCTGTAAAACCGCCGCCCTGAATCATGAAGTCCTTGATCACCCGGTGAAAGATGGTGCCCTCGTAGAATCCCTCATTGACATAGCTGAGGAAATTTTCCACGGTCTTCGGGGCCTTCGCCTTGTCCAATTCCAGGAGGATGCTGCCCTGACTGGTTTTCATCTGGATGCGCACGGTCTCTGCCATGGCATTGTGGGTGAATGAGCTCGCCAGCAGGAGTGCGAGCAGGGTCTTGAGTAGGCGTAGTTTCATGGAGTCTTGTCCCCGATTGACCTGTTGCAAAGGGGGGAATGATATAGCTTATGCCACGCCGTAAAAAGGGGCATGCGCCAGGAGGTGCAGTTTTCTCACGCTGCCGGTCGACGCCCCCGAAGCGGAGGCAGGGTCTAGCGAACGGTGAAAAAACCCATCAGATCAACCATCTGTGAGGCTTGTTGTGCAGTGTTTTGACTGGCGGCGGAGGTCTGCTCCGCGAGTGCAGCGTTTTGCTGGGTGGCCTCGTCCATCTGCACAACCGCTTGGTTGACCAGTTCGATACCGGTCATCTGTTCCTGGCCGGCGGCGGCGATTTCCGAGATCAGGTCACCGACCTTTTTCACGGAATTGACGATCTCCTGCAGGGACTCACCGGATTCGTTGACCAGGGAAGAGCCGGTTTTGACCTTCTCCACGCTGTCGCTGATGAGCGCTTTGATCTCCTTCGCAGCGCTGGCGCTGCGCTGCGCCAAATTCCGCACTTCGCTGGCCACCACGGCGAAGCCTCGGCCCTGTTCACCGGCCCGGGCGGCTTCCACCGAGGCGTTCAGGGCCAGCAGGTTGGTCTGGAAGGCAATCTCGTCGATCACCCCGATGATCGCAGCGATTCTCTCGCTGGCCTGCTGGATCTCCAGCATGGCGCTGACCGCATGCTTCGCCACCTCGCCGCCCTGCCCTGCGATCTGCCGGGTACTCATGGCCAGCTGATTGGCCTGGTTGGCATTGGCCGCGGTGTTGCGCACCACACCGGTGAGCTCTTCCATACTGGAGGCGGTCTGTTCGAGGCTGGCGGCTTCCTGCTCCGTGCGCTTGGAAAGACTGGAGTTGCCGGAGGCGATTTCATCCGCTGAATTCTTGATCAGCTCGGAGGAGTCGTGAATCTGGGAGACGATGTCATTCAGCTTGGCCACGGTGTCGTTGATCCCTTCCTTGAGTATGCCAAAGGCGCCCTGGTAGTCGGCCTCGATGGTTTGGGTCAGTTGGCCTTGTGAGAGCGAACCGACCACTTGGGAGATGTCGCTGATCGCATTGTCGGTCACGGTCAACAGGCGGTTGACACGCTCACTCAAACGGGCAAGGAAGCCCTGCTTACCCTCGCTATCGATCCGCCGTTGCAGATCCCCCTGATTGGCTGCCTCGATGATCCCTGCGATCTCTTGCTCTACCTGTACCTCGTCGGTCCGGTCGGTCCATTCCACGGCAGTACCCAAGCGATTGCCCGCCTCGTCGACCACCGGGTTGGCGATGATACGGAGGGTATGCCCGCCGAGCTCGAACTCGCTGGCATGGGCGTCGTGTAGATTGTCGAGAATCGACCGTTGATGATCTGGCGATCGATGGAACTGATCGATGTTGCCGCCGATCAAGTCATCGGCAGAGAAATCGGGCATGGCCTGGCGGACGCCCGGTTCGACCTTTTTCAGCATTTGCGTGACCGATTTGTTCATGTAAATGATGTTGTAATCCGTATCGGCCACCATGACACCGCTGGAGACGTTGTCGAGCGCGGTCTTGATGCGTTGGGCTTCGGCGGACTTGAGTTGAGTCTCCTCGATGATGCCGCGGAAGCGCTCGATCGCCCGCTTGAAATGGCCTGTCAGTTCACCGATCTCGTCATGACGGTTGATCTCCAGGGTATGGGAGTTGTCGACCCGACCCTCGGCAACCGTCTTCATCATGCCGGTCAGCTTTCTCAAGGGGCTCGAGACCAAGCGGCCGAGGATGGCGTTGATCACGAACAGGGCAATCAGCATCACGGCTGAGTTGATACCAATGTTGGTCCACAAATCCCGTTGCACGGACTGATCCAGGGTCCTGGTGGAGTAGTCGATCCTCACGGCACCCAGCACCGACCCTTCTTCGACCACATGACACATCGTACAATCGGTGCCCCGGTAGTTTTTCAGCGCCAGCATAGGAACGATGACGGTCAGAACGCGCTCCTCGCCCTCTTCACGGAACTGCATGATCTGTTCGCCCTTGAGTCCGCGCACATCGAAAACGTCATTGATTTTGGCGTGGTCCGAGCCGGGGCCGAAGACCTTGCTGATCCCTTCACCCCGAATGATCCTCGCATCCAGGATTTCCGGTCGGGAGAGAAGCTTGTTGCGGGGGATGTCCCGGCTGGCCATGCCGCCGGTCAACATCAGCGTGTTGATGTTATCGAAATAGGAGTCGGCCAGTGTGGATGCCTGATCCTTGACCAGATTTTCCACCAGCACCTGCTGGCTGTATGCCAGATAGGACCCGGTCAACAACAGCATGATGCCGAATTGAATCAGCAACGTCCTGCGGATCTTGCTCTTGATCGAGGTAAAGGTCTGTTGTCTGGGCATGGTTCAAAATCCTTGGGCTGGTTGAGCGGCCGGAGGCTGTGTCGAGTGACAGGGAACGTACGAAACCACAAAGGTCGGTTAATCATTTGTCTTCGGCTCGTCCGCGGGTCTTGAAAAACTAGCGGCAGCCTTGTTTGGGTATTGAGAGGTAGCGGACAGGGGATGATCCTGAAAGGGTTGTTACCCGGTGATTTCGGAACGGTTTTGTTCTGATCGCGTGTTTTGGTTAATATCCCGCGCAATTGCAGAATAATTCAAGGCAGACCCCACATGCTCAAGCTCTACAACGACCTCACCAACCAAAAAGACACCTTTCAACCCCTGCAAGAGGGTAAGGTACGGATGTATGTCTGCGGCATGACGGTCTATGATCTCTGCCACCTCGGGCACGCCCGGGTGATGGTGGTGTTCGACGTGGTCTATCGATATCTGCAGGCTATCGGTTACGATGTCACTTATATCCGCAACATCACCGATATCGATGACAAGATCATCGCCCGGGCGAATGAGAACGGCGAACCCTTCATGGACTTGACGGAGCGTTTTATTCAGGCCATGCATGAAGACTCCGCAGCCTTGGGTGTGCTGCCGCCGAGTGACGAGCCCAAGGCTACGAGCCATATGGATGAGATCCTCGCCATGATCGACAAGCTCATCGACAAGGGACATGCCTATGCGGTAGACAGTGGTGATGTCTATTACGATGTGCGCAGCTTTCCCGAATACGGCAAGCTGTCGGGCAAGTCCATCGATGATCTGGAGGCCGGGGCCAGGGTGGAGCCGGGCGAAGCGAAGCGAGATCCCCTCGATTTTGCCCTGTGGAAGGCCGCAAAGCCAGGTGAGCCGGCCTGGGATTCCCCCTGGGGCAAGGGGCGTCCAGGCTGGCATATCGAGTGCTCAGCCATGTCATGCACGGCCCTGGGAGATAGCTTCGACATCCATGGTGGCGGTGCGGATCTGACCTTTCCCCATCACGAGAACGAGATCGCCCAGTCCGAGGGTGCCACCGGTCATCCTTTCGTCAAATACTGGATGCACAACGGTTTCGTGCGCATTAATGACGAGAAGATGTCCAAGTCACTGGGCAACTTCTTTACCGTCAGAGAGATTCTGGAACGCTACCAGGCGGAAGAGGTGCGGTATTTTATCCTCACCAGTCAGTACCGCAGTCCGCTAAATTACGATCACGAACATCTGGACAATGCGCGGGCTGCCCTGACCCGTTTCTATACTGCACTTCGGGGTCTGCCGGAGGCCGAGCCGGTGGGGGGAGAGGGCTTCGTCGAACGGTTCCATGCGGCCATGCAGGATGACTTCAACACTCCGGAGGCCTTGGCCGTGTTGTTCGAGATGGTGCGGGAGATCAATCGCCTGCGTGAAACCGATACTTCATCAGCCGCCGGTTTGGGGGCTGAACTGAGACACTTGGGGGCCATGCTGGGTATTTTACAGGATGAACCGGAACACTATCTGCGGGGTGGAGACAAGGCCATCAGCGGTGGTCTGGATGACGCAGCGATTGAGGCGATGATTGAGGCACGACTCTCTGCCCGTAAGGCCAGGGACTGGGCGCAGGCCGACCGGATTCGTGACGAGCTCCAGGCCTCCGGTATCCTCCTCGAAGATGGTCCCGATGGCACCGTTTGGAGACGTGCCTGAGCCTTGCGGTTTTTCATTCCCTGCCCGGAGATGGGGAGGTTCAGGCGTTATGCAGCTCGGCGGCCTGCAGAGTATTCTCCAATAAGGTCGCGATCGTCATGGGGCCCACTCCGCCGGGCACCGGCGTGATCCAGCCGGCACGCTGGCTGGCCGTGTTGAAATCCACGTCACCCACCAATTTTCCCTCGTCCGTGCGGTTGATGCCCACATCGATGACAATGGCCCCCTCCTTGATCCAGTCACCGGGTACAAATTCCGGGCGCCCCACGGCGGCCACCAGTATGTCCGCATTGCGGGCCTTCTCGGCCAGGTCCTTGGTACGACTGTGACAGACCGTGATGGTGCAGCGTGCCGCGAGCAGTTCCAGGGCCATGGGGCGGCCAACGATGTTGGATTGGCCGATGATCACCGCATCGAGTCCCTCCAGTTTTTGTCCGGTACGTTCCAGCATGGTCATCACCCCCCTGGGTGTGCAGGGGCGCAGGATCGGCATGCGCAGGGAGAGGCGGCCCACGTTGTAGGGGTGGAAACCGTCAACGTCCTTGGTGGGCAGGATGCGCTCTATCACCGCTTCTTCGTCGATCTGCCCGGGTAGGGGTAGCTGTACCAGAATACCGTCGATGGCCTCATGTGCATTGAGCTTGTCGACCAGCGTCAGTAGTTCCTGTTGGCTGACGGTTTCCGGTAATTCGTGGAGTTCGGAATAGAAACCCACCTCTTCGCAGGATCGCCGCTTGTTGCGCACATAGACCTGGGAGGCGGGATTTTCACCCACCAGAACCACGGCCAGCCCCGGTTGTCTATGGCCTTCGGCAGTGCGGGCTTCGACCTGCTGCTTGATGTCTTGTTTGAGTTCTGCGGCTATGGCCTTGCCGTCGAGGATCTGTGCACTCATTGGTCTTGATTTCCCCTTGTTGTTTAAGGGGGCAATCATACAGGGAAAGCCGGTGCGATGTCAGGAATGGGGCCTTGGGGTGATTGACCTTGGATGGCCTCATCGGTATGATTCCGCTCTTCGCGCAGTCGGGCGATAATGTGAAGCTGCCCGATTTTTCGGGGTATAGCGCAGTCTGGTAGCGCGCCTGCTTTGGGAGCAGGATGTCGGGAGTTCGAATCTCTCTACCCCGACCAGCTTTTCTCTGCTTGTGGTGCGAGCGTTCGAGCATTGATCATGTGCAGGGAAGCCCTTGGTGGTGAAAGTTTTTCTGCGCCCGTAGCTCATTTGGATAGAGCATCGGCCTTCTAAGCCGAGGGTAGCAGGTTCGAGTCCTGCCGGGCGTGCCAGATCGGGCAGAGAGCGTATCAGGGATGAGAGTCACAGTTTTTTATGGTGGACGTAGCTCAGTTGGTAGAGCTCCGGATTGTGGTTCCGGCGGTCGTGGGTTCGAGACCCATCGTCCACCCCATAATTCAATATCGGGCCATTAGCTCAGCTGGTAGAGCAGTGGACTCTTAATCCATTGGTCGTAGGTTCGAATCCTACATGGCCCACCAATTGCGGCTGGTGCGTTTTGGATAGCCCCTTCTTCATTTCGTAGCTACAAATACGGACACTGAGGCAGATGAATTAGGTGTGCTTATGCCAACTATCGTCCGAGCCACCTCCAAAGTTTAGGAAGGCAGTCATACACCGAAATGGCTGACCAACCGTGTCAAAATCATTCCGCATAAGGCGTGATGCATAACACTGGGTACATCGTTCCGAAGGCGAGATGATCCAGGGTGCCCATATACAGCGATCACCCTCAGAGTCGATGACCATTGCTGCAGGATACAGGCATTGTGCTAAGTTATGTGGGCATAAATATATGAGGGCGCGCAGGAAAAATTCGATGTTTTCTCCGTTAGAGATCTCCGCAACCGGTCTGGTGAACTCTTGAAGGATGCTGAGACGGGCCATTTTTCGCGATTAACGAAGCATGGGAAGCCCGCAATTCTGGCCATGCCAGTCGACTACTGGTTATTGAGTCACAGCGTTCATCGAGCAATGGCCCTGCATTTGTAGGCATCTCACCAGCTGACTTTGGCGCAATCTGCCAAAGTGGCGTATCTTGCCTTGGAGGCATTCATTGAGCTTCTTGATGAGGTGGGTGTCCCCGCAGTCGATTACCCCACAGAAGAACTCGATGATGAGTTGACTGTAGCATTGTCACAGGGATTGTCGTTGCCGATACCGGGCCGCTGATTGCTTTAGCGAGGGCGGCCCATCTTCAATTGCTTCAATACCTGTATGAGGAGATTTTTATACCGCCTACTGTCCATGCAGACCTGTGACTTAAATCGGGTCGTCAGGGGCAAAACGACTGGCTGAAGCCATAGAGGAAGGTTGGCTGGTGATGAGGCAACCCTCAAGCATGATGGTGGAACTAATATCAGAACTTACCTTGATACTCAATCCCGGTGAAGCAGAAGCGATTACTTTGGTTTAAGCAGTCTATTACCGGTTTCTTCTCATTGACGAACGGAGAGGCCGGGCGGTCGCTAAACGCAGAGGTTTACCTGTCGCTGGGTTGGCGGGTTTTTATTGGCGGCTACAAGGAGCGGATTCGTTGATGAGGACATGCCTATCGTGAAAGTCTGGGAGAGATCGGTGATCGGATGTCCCAATCCCTGATAATCGAAACTGCTAGGCTTGCAGGGGAGGACGTAGGTTGACGTTGCGAACATAGGAATATCGCGATGTCGCTTATGCTGTTGTGCTAATAAGTAGTACGTACTACAATTATGGGTAGCTATGATTTCATAGAGACTTTCACATGCAACGGCAAGTTCCCATCCGCGAGGTGAATCAACATCTCTCCCGATATATCGAGATCGCTGAACAAGGCGAAGAGATCATTATTACAAGACGCGGTCGGCCTGTCGCTCGCCTGTCAGCTGTCAAACCTGAGCGCGAGTTGAGTAAAGCGCAAGAAGATGCGCTTGCGCGTATCCTCGCCAGGATGAGAAAGGGATACGATCTGGGTGAGTGGACCTTTAACCGGGACGAACTGCATGAGCGGTGAGAAATACACCCTCGATACCAATATTCTTCTTTATAGCATCGACCGACATGCTGGAGAGCGGCATAAAAAGTCCATTGAACTGATTGAACAGATGTCACGATGTGACTGCATCCTCACACTCCAGGCCCTTTCCGAGTTCTACAGTGCAGTTACCCGAAAAGGAAAAATGCCCAACGCGGATGCACAGGCCCAAGTCGGTGACTGGATGATCCTTTTTTCTGTAGTCACTGCTGCTCCAGCGGTACTTCAACGGGCTATGCAGGTGGTTGGTGAACATCAGTTATCATTCTGGGATGCCATGTTGCTGGAGACAGCCGTGAATGCCAATGTGACTCGATTTCTCTCGGAAGACCAGCAGTATGGTCGTCTGTGGAAAGGGATGACCATCGAAAACCCCTTTGAGCTGGTGTAACCGCATTCTACCCCTCGGTGCTGATCAGTATTATTGGCCAGTAAGAGTCAGCTATCATCAAAGGTTGTTTAGAAAGAAGTACTAAACGATTTCAACAAAAGCTCCTCAGGTACACTCAGGGTACACTGCGAAACACCTCACAAGCTCGCCAATCTGACATATAGTGCGCTAACTTGCTGTTTGGTAGAGTCAATCGCGGTTCGCTCAAGTTGTGCGTATTTTGCTTAATAATGAACTAATATCAATAAGTTACTGTTTTATTTTTACATTCATAATCCATTGGTCGTTGGTTCGAATTCGATATGGCCTACCAGTAGCTTCAGGGAGCCAACGTTTTTGCTAGCTCCTTTTTTATTCTACCTCAAATAGCTGAGTCTCCTTGGTAGATTTGTCAAGGCGCATCCTTAGTGGCCCAGACTATTTTTGTTAAAAGGCATTCCACCTGTCAGAATTCAGAAGAATAATATCCAGCTGATCCCAAGGGCAGATAAATGTATACGCTGCTGATAGTTTTCTTCCTGATTGCCATCCTCATCTCATTTTTATGTTCAATGTGGGAGGCTGTCCTGCTTAGCATTACCCCATCGTTTGCGCAGATCAAAGTACAAGAGGGTGGAGCCTTAGGCAGGCAGTTGCAGGCGTTCAAGAAAGATATCGACCGTCCATTGGCCGCGATATTGACTTTGAACACGATCGCCCACACCGTGGGTGCGATTGGAGTCGGCGACCAGGCGAGCAAGATTTGGTCAGATGCCAACCCGCTGATCACCGGGCTCCTCGTTCCGGCAGTGATGACCTTGGCGATCTTGGTCTTGTCGGAGCTGATACCCAAAACACTTGGAGCGAACTACTGGAAAGAACTCACCCCGTTTACCGCACGTTCGCTGGCAATCATCGTCAAGGTATTGGGCCCTCTGGTCTGGTTCAGTCAGTTCGTGACGAAATCGCTGAAAAAGGACGAGGTTCACAGCGCATTTACCCGCAAGGACTTTCTGGCGATGGCGGACATCGGTGCCAAGCACGGTATTTTCGAACAGCTGGAATCAGACATTATTGGAAATCTACTGCGTTTTCGCTCTGTTCGGGCCAGGGACGTAATGACCCCACGAACCGTAGTGAAGGCTGCCTGGGCCTGTGAGACGATCGGGGCGTTTTTTAGTCAAAAACGTGTATTACGGTTTTCCCGTATCCCACTTTACGAAAAAGAGTCGTGCGAGCACATCATTGGCTATTTGCTCAAGGATGAACTGCTGAGCAGCATGGTGGATGGCCAGGAGTCAGCAGAATTACGCACACTTAAGCGTGATATCATCGCAATCTCCGAGGATTACCCCATTATCGAGCTGTTCAATAAATTCCTCACGACACGCGAGCATATCGCCCTGGTGATGGACAGCTTCGGTGGCATGGCGGGTATCGTCACCATGGAGGATGTCATCGAGACGTTGCTTGGGATCGAGATTGTGGATGAGTCGGATAAGAGTGCCGATATGCAAGCTCTTGCGCGGGAAAACTGGGAACGACGTGCCAAGCAATTGGGCCTGATCCTGGAGTCGTCAAACCAGATGGAATTGGACGATGGGCAGAATGCGCAGCCCAAGTAGACGATGGACAGCATCACGGCAGTGCTGTTTGGCGCAGCGCTATCCCGGAAGGGGCTCCGTGGGCATGTTCGATAACATCATGAGATGAGTCTTCTCTGAATGGAGCAGCAGCAGACTGTCGGTAAAACGGGTGATGGTTTGGCGGTACTAAAGGTGATGCTCAGGTGCAGTCTTGGGCAGGTCGAGCGTATACGTCGTTGTGCAACCTCAATCGCCCTCAGGCAAGCCTGTCAGAGAATGGATGGGACTCAGACAGAAACTTGAGGTGTTGCATAGGCCTGAATGTCCTGTCATGAGCGCCACCAATCAGGAATGTCTGCGAATGATTCGAGTAGACCTGCCGGTACGATCTCGCCGTTAAGGTCTTCCGACCTGAACTTGCCAGTCTTGACCAACAATCCTCTGATGCCCAGTTGTTGGGCGCCATCGATGTCGCTGTGGATATCATCGCCGATCATAACGGTCTCGGCTGCACTGGTCCCGATCTGTTTGAGAGCGGTCTCGAAAAAGGCTCCAGCGGGTTTGCCAAGTACGATTGCTTGCCGGCCTGATGCGTGTTCGAGTGCTTTGACGAATGGTGCAGTGTCGAGACGCAATCCATCCTCTGCAAGCCAATAACGGGTCATACCCAGAGCGACCAGTGCCGGCTTGTTGTCTTGCATCAGCCAGCGGAAGGCCTGGTTCAATGCATCATATGTCCAGTGCTCACCGTAATCACCGATAACGACTGCAGCTACGGGCGTTGTTGGATCGCGACTACTGGTATCCAGAGAGGCGAATTCCGACAGCGTGGCTGGAGGAACAAACAGTGCTATGGGTCCAGCAACCTGATCCTTCAACCAGTGGGTCGCGGCGATGGGTGGTGTCAGTATTTCATCAGCAGTGATCCGTATGCCCATGTGCTCGAGCTTTTCTACCAGAGCGGAACGAGGTCGGGACGTGGTGTTGGTCAGGAAGAGATGCGGGATCCTGTGCGAGTTGAGCCATCCCAGGGCTTCATGTACACCGGGTATCGCACGCTCACCCTGGTACAGAACACCATCCATGTCTATCAACAAGGCTCGCGCGGGAACTGACATCTGTATCGGGCAAATTGAATCAATCTATCGTCATTATAGGCTTGCTCGGAGGGTTGGGTAAGTGAAGTGTTTGCGCCAGATGTTGATCAGGTGGTATTTCTTACTCTCACCTGTGATGACTCCACTTGCGCGCTGCTATATTGGCGTTTATCGGTATAACCGGACGACCTATGATCGATCTTGTCTTTGTCTATGGCACATTGCGTCGCGGCGAGGTGAACCATCAGCTGTTGCAGGGTGCTGAGTTCTGTGGTGAGCACTCGACCCCAGCAGCATATCGTATGCTTCACTTAGGCGCCTATCCTGGCGTGGTAGAGGGCGGTTCAACCCCAATCCATGGGGAGATTTACCGGATCAACCGAAAACAATTGGTGCAACTCGACAGGCTCGAGGCTTATCCTGCCCTCTACAATCGCAAGCTGATACCCACTGATTGGGGCAGGGCTTGGATCTATCTCTATCGGGGAAACCGTAAAACCCGCTCATTGATACATTCGGGGAACTGGATTGGCCGGTCAAAACAAAGCGGACCGTTTTCGCTTTATTGATCGTTGGGTTCTGATTCGCACTCAGCCGGGCTGAGCCCTGCCTTCAAGAAACGTTGGCTGAACCTGGATTCAGTTGATCTCAACTGGATTCTCGAAGGTGCCGGTGTCAATCAGATCCCCTCATCCCACAGTCACTCTAATCCGGGGCAGAAGACCTCTTCGATTCAGGCCAGTCAGTGAGGGTTTCTGGAATGATCGATGTCGCCAACTGGCTGTCCGCAGTGATTAGCCGTTTATTCAGTAAAGGTTTTGCGAGCTAAGCCGACAATTTCTGTAGATTTTTCGGCAAACAGGTTGACCAGGTAAAAAAACATGTCAATTTTCCATGTGAGTATCAAACCTTTTCGATTGATTTCTTTTGTTGCAATCCTGTTCAGTTGCACATTGCTCTTCTTGCCGACGGTTGAAGCTGCAGAGGATCGGGTGGAGTTGGAAAAATTCGTGGTGACCGGCTCGCATATTAAACGTACCGATATCGAGGGTGTGTCCACTGTAAAGATCATGGACCGCGAGGATATCGAACGCTCCGGTTTTACCTCCCTCAACCAGCTATTCAGAGAGACCATCTACAGTTCGTCGGGTCTGAAGGATGAACAATTTACTCAGGATTTTACACCAGCATCCGCAGGGATCGATCTACGTGGTTTAGGGGTCAACCGGACCCTGGTGCTGGTGAATGGACGGCGTACGCCGATTTTCCCCTTTGGTCAGGACGGTAAGTCCAGTTTCGTGGATATCAACCTGATTCCTCTCAGTGCTGTAGAGCGGGTGGAGATCCTCAAGGATGGCGCTTCGGCCATTTACGGATCCGACGCAATCGCCGGTGTGGTGAATATCATTTTACGGAAAGACTATGAAGGAGTGGGGGCTGCGGTGCAATATGGCCAGACGAGTGAAGGCGACGGTGAAGAGGGGCGCCTCAACCTGATTGGTGGCCATACCGGGGATCGAGGCAATGTTACCTTCATCTTCGACTATCTCGACCGTGATGTCGTATGGGCAAAAGACCGGGATATCACGGCATCGGCAGACGGTCCCTTTGACAATCGCAGCAGCAGCGGCAATCCAGGTACCATAACCCGGGATGATGGTTCCAGAGAGCCGGACCCACGTTGCCCGGCCGACCGGATCGTCGGCACGAATTGCATGTACGATTTCGCCCCCTACATTACGCTGATTCCCGGCGTTGAACAATTGGGTATGGTGTTGTCTGGTGATTATGAGCTCACCGGCAGTCTGAGTCTGTTTGCTGATGCGAGCTATACCAATCGAAAGTCAGAGCGGGATCTGGCCCCTTCAACTGGAACCTTTGATGTGCCGGGGGACGTAAACACGCTCTACCCGGGAGAAGATGTATCGGTCAAATACCGTCTGCTCGAACTTGGTCCACGCACTGACGAATTCGAAACCGATAGTTACAATCTGCTGGCCGGTCTGAACGGTTATATCGGTAATTGGGACTGGGAGCTGGTCGCAGGCATGGGCAAGATCGACACTTCTAGTGAAGGCGTGTCGGGCTATACCACAGAGGCCGATGTGGAAGCGGCCATTGCCAGCGGCGACCTTGATCCCTTGGGAACCAGTCCGAATTTTGATCCAGATGATATTACCCGTGTCACAACCCGTGATGGTGAATCCAAACTCCAGCACGTCGACTTCGAGCTGACTGGCGATCTGTTGGAGATGGAGCACGGCACACTGGCGACTGCGGTGGGCCTGGAGTATCGGGACGAGGAATATTCGGAGGAATTCGATGAGGTGACCGAGAGCGGTGACATTCTCACCATTGGCGGCGTATCGGGCGAGGGCGATCGGCATGTAACAGCGGCCTATGCCGAGTTTTCCATCCCGGTGCTTGACAACTTGGAACTGCAACTGGCCGGTCGCTATGATGATTACAGCGACTTTGGCAGTACATTCAATCCTAAACTGGGTGTGCGTTGGCAAGCCACTGACGGTGTCCTCCTGCGCTTCAATGCCGGTACGGGTTTCAAGGCGCCTGCCTTGCATGAACTTTATGGCAATGAAATTATCTCCTTTGAGAGTATCTACGACCCGGTGGTCGGCGAAGTCGTGGAAGTACCGACCGTCGCGAGCGGCAATCCGGACCTGGAGGCCGAAGAGTCCGAGAACTACAGCCTGGGATTGGTGTGGGACATCACTCAGGACTGGGATATGGGCATCGACTATTGGCGGATCGACAACGAAAATGCCGTCACCAGTGCCGCCCAGTACTATGTC
>JASJBU010000116.1 GCA_030066355.1 Gammaproteobacteria bacterium
CGGAATCAATAATTATGGCCATGTCGTGGGCAGCAGCACGCAGCCCAACGATGATGTAGTACGAGTCGCCTATTTATATGATGGCCAAAAGATGCAGAACCTCTGCACATTGACGGAGTGTGGCCGTCATGGCTGGACCTTGCTCAGGAGCGCGGTTGCCATCAACGATCATGGAGATATCGCCGGCTGGGGAGACATCAATGGTAAAATCCATGCATTTCTTATCACCTGGAATGACGAGGCCATCGACGAGATCTGCTCCGATGGTATCGACAATGACGAAGACGGTCTCACCGATTGTCAGGACAGCACGGATTGCGGCCAAGCGCCGTTCTGCTATCAACCAGAGGGAATGGCCTATGAATTGATCGATCTGGGTACCTTGGGTAGTGACTATTCCGTGGGCGAGAGCATCAACAATCTCACTCAAGTAACCGGTAGCAGTGTGGTTGTTGATGAATACATTACCACCCATGCGTTTGCTTATGACGACGGCATGCTGGATCTGGGTTTGCTCTCGGGCGACAACTATGACTATGACTCTTCTTATGGTTTCGGTATCAACGACAGCGGGCAAATCACCGGGTTTAGCGGCAGTATGGGTTTATGGGCGCCGCTTTATGTCAAGGCCTTTCTGTATGACGACGGCACGATGCACGACCTTCATGCGTTGCTGGATGCACCCTGCAACCTGGCTTCCAGGGGTTACGACATCAATGACAGTGGTCAGGTAACAGGATATTGTGCCACTTACATCGAACCGATGTGGGAGACCCAAGATGGCCATGCCTTTCTCTACGATGGCAACCGCATGCACGATCTGGGCACTTTGGGGGGTGAAAACTCTTACGGCTACGGCATCAACAATCAGGCGCATGTCACCGGGATGAGCCAGATAGCGGATAACTGCGTACACGCCTTTCTCTACGATGGCAACAGCATGCAGGATCTGGGGACATTGGGCGGCAATCGATCAGAAGGTCACGCCATCAATGACGAATCCCATGTGACTGGCTTCAGCGAGACGACGGATGGAACCAAACGCGCCTTTCTCTATGCTGGTAATAGCATGCACGACCTCGGCACGCTGGGTGGACCTTCATCAGAAGGACGCGGCATCAATGAGCTTGGCCAGATTGTCGGAGATAGCAGTTTGGCGAGTGGTGAGAAAACAGCATTTCTCTATCACGACAATCGCATGCTCTATCTGTGTAGACTCACCGACTGTATTGCCGAAGGCTGGACGAATCTGGCAAGCGCCTCAGACATCAATGATCGTGGCGATATCACGGGTTATGGGTATATCAACGGTGAAACCCATGCATTTATGGCGATATCCCTGAGCGATCTCCTGCCTCCTGATCCCGAGATCTGTGACGATGCCATCGACAACGATGAGGACGGTCTGATCGACTGTGCAGACACTGATGACTGCAACGAAGATCCCTTCTGCGAGGAACCTCCCCTGGAGACCGAGATCTGCGACGATGGCATCGACAATGACGGAGATGGTCTCATCGATTGTCTGGATTCCAGAGATTGCCGCTTCGATGCTGCATGCAGGACTAGAGGCGGTGGTAAAAAGAGGTAAAGGATGATCGATGGCCTATCTAGACTGGTAAAACCTCAAAGTTTCACCAGTCTAGATATCGGTAAGGTAGCATAAACGCCCTTTTCCGTGTTTCCCCCAAGTATCCTCTGGTCCTCAAGCAGGTGTCATCCCACCTTTGGACGCGATGGTGGACTCTATCTGAGTCATACGAACCCAGCAAGATGCAGCATGCCAAGGGGCTTTTCCTATCCTTTTGCACGGCGGGCCGAGCGTTGCCCTAGCACGTCCATCCAGATCGCAGCCGCAAGCGGGAGTCAGGGTTGAAATATAGTCTCAGGATCGCTGTAGAAAAGTGTTTTTAGTGCTCAGATCACTTTTTCCCTTCGTCGAGCACTGACCGACCAGGTGGGGGAAGAATGCCTCGCGGCGGGGCGGCTGTTCCTCCACCTGGCTGCTATTCGGGAGCTCTCTGCCCAGATAGCCGTTGCCATGGGCGAGGTCGCCTTCAACGAGGGCCTGACAACAATGAAGCGCCCCCCGGATCTCCTGACCTAAGCCAAGCAAAGGATGTTCTACCCCAGCTACCTCCCCTACGAGGTGGCGTGACAAAAAGTAGCCTGAGTGGATTCCTCAACATCTCCCCGATTAATTTGCGTGGTCCGTCAGATCTGATCCCACGTCAAGGTCTTGGCATGCTGTGGAAAAACGCAGTAATAGCGCTACCAGGCTATATTTTATATAGGGATCTATCGTAAGTAAGGAGGCGAGAATGGAAAGAGTGATCATTTCTCTAACAGGGACATTAGTGCTGGCAACAACTTTGCTCTCGACTGCACCAAGCGTCTTGAGTGAGCAGCACTGGGAAGATCTACAGGGCGGCCCGAGCCTGGACCTCGTATCGGCGGATAATCTTATACCGACTGGCGATGACGATGCCCCACTCGCGCAATCGCGATATGCAGATTTGACCAGGCGTGATGCTCGCCTTCTTATTGATATTGAGAGTCGCGTTAGATCGGCCTATGTTACCCAATCAGGCGCACTTCACTTCACAGAAACGACTGACTGTAATCGACTCAAGCCGGTTTGCGTAGGGCGAATGGGTATTGCAGATAAACATCAATTCGCATATTCAGCTGGAACGCGCTCGGGGTCAGATCTAGATAGATAGCTTTTCCATGGATACCTAGGAATCAGACCAAGTTTCCCCCCGAACCCCAGGCGTCCAGGTGTGAGAAGAGAGCCTCGTTGCAGACACAATACCCCCAACGTCGGAGCCATTTGTCCGTTCTTGGCAGGAATAGCCGTCGCCGTAGGTGATGTCAGGTTCGCCGAGGATCTGACCAGGTTGATGCGTACCGAATCTACTGACCTGTGTCAAGCAGACGATGCTTTCTCCCTGCTACTACCCATTCAAAGGCGTATGATATTCATGTAGGTCGATGAGCTTAGTTGTTGCTACGCCTATAATTAATACTCTGTACACCATTGGTTGCTCGATGAAAACCTCCATGGGCAGTGGGTCGACACGCATACCACTCCGCCAACAGGTGGAGGAGCTGTGCGAGCAATCGATCGGTACCTGCTACCAGTGCGGCAACTGCTCGTCGGGCTGCCCGATGGGGCCCTGGATGGATGCCCTGCCCAATCAGCTGATTCGGCGTCTGCAGCTGGGTCTCGAGGATACCACCCGCTTTGCATCGCCCTGGGTCTGTGCCAGTTGTTTCGCCTGCGGCGTGCGTTGTCCCAAAGGCATCGACGTGCCGCGAGTCATGGAGGCATTGCGCGTGGTGGGCTTACGCTCGGGCGAAGATCACATCGGGCCCCACACCATTGAGAAGAAGCGTCTCTCGCAGCTACCCCAGATTGCCCTGGTGGCGCACATGCGCAAGGCCACGGGATGACCAGCCTCGCCTATTACCCCGGCTGCAGCCTCAAGCGCTTTGCCAGCGGCTGCGAGATCGCGGGTCTGGAGGCGGCCAGGCGGCTGGGCATCGAGTTGGTGGAGCTCGAGCGCTGGAACTGCTGCGGCACGGTCTTCTCCATGAGCTCGGGAGAGCGCATGCATCATCTCGGCAGCCTGCGCAACCTGGTACGTGTCCAGGAGGCCGGCTATCCGGAAGTGGTGACCATGTGCGCCATGTGCCAGAACACCCTGCGCCAGGTCAACAACGAGGTGCGTGGGGATGGCGACTCGCTGGCGATGATGAACCGCTTCATGGACGAAGAGCCCGCCTATCGGGGCGAGGTCGAAGTGTTGCACTATCTGACCCTTCTCGACCGTCTCGGATCGGAGGCGATTGCGGCGAGGGTGGAACGCCCCCTGACCGGTCTGCGCGTCGCACCCTACTATGGCTGCACTCTGGTGCGGCCGCCGAGCGCAGGCATCGACGATCCCGAAGACCCCAACATCATGGAACGGCTGCTCGAGGCCCTTGGCGCCAAGGTGGTGCGGGACCCGATGCGCGTCGAGTGCTGTGGCGCCTACATGGGCGTGAGCAAGCCAGGGACGATTAACGTGCGCGCCAGTGCGATTCACGGTTCGGCGCGCAACAGCGGGGCCGAGGCCCTGGCCACCATGTGCCCGCTCTGTGCTCACAACCTCGATGCCGTCGGCCCGGCACCGGACGAGCCGGCATTGGTGGTGTTCTATTTCACCCAACTTGTCGCGCTCGCCCTGGGTGCCAAGCCCGAGCAGTGCCTGGCAGCGACGCAGCGCGTCGATCCGCGTCCGCTGCTGAGTACCAAAGGCCTGCTCGAGGAGCCGCAGCCATGAACAACCGGGTCGGGGTGTTCATCTGCCACTGTGGCAAGAACATCGCGCGCACGGTGGACGTCGAGGCCCTGCGCAAGGAGGCGGCCGGCCTGCCCGGGGTCGAGTGGGCGGAGGACGACATGTATCTGTGCTCGGATCCCGGCCAGCAACTCATTCGGGAGCGCATCGCCGAGCAGAACCTGGACGCAGTGGTGGTCGCCGCCTGCTCGCCAACCCTCCACACCACCACCTTCCGCCGTGCTGTCGAGTCCGCCGGGGTCAATCCGTTCCGTCTCGAGATCGCCAATATCCGCGAGCAGTGCTCATGGGTGCACCCCGGCACGGCAGAGACCACGCATAAAGCCGCGGCCTTGGTTCGGAGCGGCGTCGAGAAGGCGCGGCGCACGCAGCCGCTCGAGCCGATTCATGTCGGCCTGCAGCGGGCCGTGGTGGTGATCGGCGGCGGAGTGGCGGGCATCCAGGCAGCACTCGACATCGCTGAGGCAGGCTATCCCGTGCATCTGGTCGAGCAGGGTCCCAACCTGGGAGGGCGCATGGCCCAGCTGAGCGAGACCTTCCCGACCCTGGATTGCAGCTCCTGTATCCTGACGCCGAAGATGGTCGAAGTCAGCCACCATCCGCTGGTGACGATCCACACCCTGGCGGAGGTGACCGATGTGGAGGGCAGCATCGGCAACTTTCAGGTCAGGATTCGCCAACAGCCCCGCTACGTAATCGCCGAGGGCTGCACCGGCTGCGGGGATTGTGTTCCCGCCTGTCCGCAGGTGGTGCCGGGCGAGTTTGATCGCGGTCTGGGGGCGCGCAAGGCAATCTACATCCCGTTCCCGCAGGCGGTCCCCTTCACCTATACCCTCGACCGGGAGCACTGCCTGAACCAGGGGCCCTTGATCATCTGTGATCGCTGCGCCCAGGCCTGCGAGCCGCGCGCCATCGACTTCGACCAGCAGCCGAGCGAAGAGCTCGTGGAGGCGGGTGCCATTGTGCTCGCTACCGGCTGTGACACACTACCACTCTCCCACTTCCGGGAGTATGGACACGACCGGCATCCGGATGTGATCGACGGGCTGATGTTCGAGCGTCTGCTCTCGGCCTCAGGTCCCACCCACGGCGAGATAAGGCGACCCTCGGACCACAGGGTGCCCAAGTCAATCGCCTTCGTGCAATGCGCAGGCTCACGCGACCCGGAGCGCGGCAAGGCCTACTGCTCGCAGATCTGTTGCATGTACACCGCCAAGCACGCCCTGCTCTACCACCACGCCGTGCCCGACGGTAAGGTCTATATCTTTTACATCGACATTCGCGCCGGCGGCAAGGGCTATGAGGAGTTCGTCGAGCGCGTCCGCGCAGAAGATGGCATCAATTATATTCGCGGCAAGGTCGCGAAACTGATCCCCAAGGACGGCAAACTCGAGGTCTGGGGTGTCGATACCCTGCTCGGCGAGCAGGTGAAGGTCGAGGTGGATCTGGTGGTGCTCGCCACCGCGCTGGTTCCTTCCCAGGGCATCCAGGAGCTGGCCCGGGTCGCACGTGTGGCGATCGACGGTGACGGCTTTCTCTCGGAGGCCCACCCCAAGCTGCGGCCGGTGGAAAGCCAGACCCGCGGCATCTATCTGGCCGGCACGGCGCAAGGGCCAAGGGACATCAGTGCGACCGTGGCCCATGCCGCGGGTGCGGCCAGCAAGGTACTTGGCCTGTTCAGCCATGATGAGCTGGTCGAGGAGCCGACCATCGCCAGGGTGAACGAGGCGCTGTGTCGCGGTTGCAGCTTCTGCGTCAGCGTCTGTCCCTATGATGCAATCTCTCTGCATGAGGGCACCGCCCATGTGAACGAAACCCTGTGTCGCGGTTGTGGGGCTTGCACGCCGGCCTGCTTCGCAGCGGCGCTGGGGCCGCGGGGCTTCGAGGATGATCAGATCCTCGCTCAGATCAGGGCACTGGCATGTTGATCGGAGACCGAAAGCAACAGAGCTATGAGCCAAGGATCGTCGCCTTCCTGTGTAATTGGTGTGCCTACGCCGGGGCCGACCTCGCCGGGACCCAACGCCTCAGCTACCCACCCAACGTGCGCGTGATCCGTTTGATGTGTAGCGGGCGCGTTGATCCCGGGTTTATCATCGAGGCCTTTCTGGAAGGCGCCGACGGGGTTATCGTCGCCGGCTGTCATCCCGGTGAGTGCCACTACGAGCATGGCAATCGGCTCGCTGAACGCCGCATGACCACCCTGCAACATCTTCTTGGCTTCATTGGTATCGAGCAGGCGCGGGTTCGTCTCGCCTGGGTGAGCGCGGCTGAGGGACGCAAGTTCGCCCAGCTGATCGAGACCACGGTGGAAGAGGTGCGGGCCCTCGGTCCGTTCCAGCAGTTCCCCAGGAGGGCGCCATGAGTCTGCCCCAGGTGCTGGATCGTCATCTGCGGGATCTCTTCGGATCGGGACGGGTCAACTCGGTCCTGGGAGCTATACCTACCCGTGGCCCACTCGGCATGGCTCAGCTTGCCCGCACACCCGAGGAAGTGGAGCGTTTCACCCTCTCGCCGCTGGCCTGTCCGAACCTGCTTGTCCACCTGACCTCGAAAGAGGCGCGTCTCGACCCGACGCGATTCCCGTTGGCGGTGCTGGCGCGTGGCTGCGAGACGCGCATGCTCAATCAGATCTTCTCGGAGCATGGTCTAAGGCGTGATCAGGTCTACGTCGTTGGCCTGGCCCATTGTCCCGGCGCGATCGATCCGCGACGGCTCTCCGCCCAGTTGCCGGTGTTGAGGGGCTTTCCGGAGGCGACCATCGAGGGCGAAGAGGTGGTGATTAGGGAAGAAAGCGGGGAGCTAGCTCGCCTCGCCCGTACCGAATTGGTCTTGGAACGCTGTCGCCATTGCCAGAATCACGAACCCCTGATCGACGACTATCGCTTCGACCTGGTCGAGGAGGCAGACTGGATAGAGCCCGTCAGCGTCGACGAGGATCCCGGCGTCGAGGCCATCGACGCCATGATACCAATCGAGCGCTGGGCCTACTGGAGGAGCCAGCTCGAGCGTTGCATTCGTTGCCACGCCTGTCGCGACGCCTGCCCCTTGTGTTACTGCGAGAACTGCATCCTCGAGCGACACACCCCCTGCTGGGTCAAACGCTCCGTCAACCTACCCGAGAACACCGCCTATCAGCTGCTGCGGGTGATGCACCTGGTCGGTCGTTGCACTGCCTGCGGCGAATGCGAACGGGCCTGTCCGGTGGATCTGCCCCTCGGCCTGATGATGCGCAAGATGGAGAACCTGGTCAGGGAATACTATGGACACCGCAGCGGCCTCGATCCCTCAGGTGAACACCTGCTCTCGATCTTCGACCCGCGGGACACCACCGCAACCGCCAGGCTGGAGCAATAACCATGCGGATGCTCCAGGCCAAGCACGACATTCCTAAGCTGCTTGAGCTGATGGACCAGGATCGCGAACTGTTCGTCCCTGTGCGCGATGAGGGCGGCGGACGCTTTGCCCGCTGGTCCGATCTTGACCTCTCCGTGAACGAAGACATCGAAAACACGCTGATGCTGGCGGGCGAGGCAACGCGCCGCCCGGCCAAGGACCAGCTATTCGCCGAGACGGCCACCCTGTTCCGCTTCCGTCTCGAACAGGGAGACTTTCATCTCGAAGAACCTCCGCCGGGTCCATCACCGCGTGTCCTGTTCGGTGTCCGCCCCTGTGACGGTCGCGGCTTCCAGGTCATCGACACGCTCCTGGTCGGACCGCACGGCGGTGACACCGCCTATCAACAGGCGCGAGAAGCGAACTTGTTGGTGGGGGTTGGCTGCAAAACGCCGGGACCAGATTGCTTCTGCACCAGTGTGGGCGGCGATCCTCACTCCAGCGACGGTCTCGACGTCCTGCTGACCGACTTGGGTGACGCATTCCTGCTCGAGTCGATCACAGAGCCTGGCCGTGATTGGTTGAGCGGGCTCCAGAAACATGGAGTTGGCTTCCTGCATGACGCAGGTAAAAGGGACGCCGAGCGCGCGCGCGTCGCCCAGCACGAGGCACGGCAGCGCGTACCGAGACAGGTCGACACCAGTCGCCTGCCCAAGATCCTGGAACGGAGTTTCAATAGCGATGTCTGGGCAACCGTTGCCCCGGCCTGTATCGGCTGCGGCGCCTGTACCTTTCTATGTCCCACCTGCCGCTGCTTCGATATCCAGGATCTGGTTCAGGGCAGCAGGGGAGCGCGGGTGCGCGTCTGGGACTCTTGCATGTTTCGTGAGTACACCCAGGAGGCGAGCGGCCACAATCCGCGCATCCGGCGGGCGCAACGCTGGCGCAATCGTTTCTATGACAAGTTCCACTGGAGCGGCGACGGCCGGGGCAATCCGGCCTGTGTCGGTTGCGGGCGCTGCATCACCCACTGCCCGTCCGGTATCGACCTGGTGGAGATGATCGAGCGGGTGACCAGCGCGGAGGGAGGAGCATGAGCGCCAATCCCTATCTGCTCCAGCGCGCACGCATCGACTGGATCGTGCAGGAGTGCGGTGGACCCAGACCGATCCGGACCTACACCCTCGACCCCGAGGACAGCACTGAGCACTTCGCCTTCGAACCGGGTCAGTGCGTGCAGCTCAGTGTGCTGGGTGAGGGAGAGAGCTTTGTGGCGATCGCCTCGGGTCCTGAGCAAGATGAACCCCTGCAGGTCACCGTCATGCGCGTCGGCCTGGTCACCACCGCCCTACACGAGCTGAATATAGGCGATTTCGTCGGTCTGCGTGGACCTTACGGCAACGGCTTTCCGGTGGATCGCTGGCGCGGCAAGGATCTGCTGCTGATCGGCGGCGGCGTCGGCCAAGCCCCGCTGCGCTCCCTGCTGCACCACATAGAGGCGAACCGCTCGGAATTCGGTCGGGTGCAGGTCTTCTATGGCGCGCGTTCACCCGAGGCGATGATCTACCGGGAAGAGTTCGCCGCCTACGAGGCCCATCGGGACTTCGATCTCTATCTCTCCATCGACTGGAAGTGGGGGCCGGACGGACCCCTCGACGAGGATGCCTGCGAGGGCTGGGCGCGGGTCAACCTGTCCAACCTACGCTCGACTCGGATTGAGCAAGACCAGGTCCGTTTCACCGGCTTTGTCCCGCAGATCGTGCAGGCGGTCGCACCTTCCCCACAGAGCACTATTGCGGTGACCTGCGGTCCACCAGCGATGATCAGGCGGGTCGTGGAGGGTCTTGAGGGACTGGGCTTCGGGCCCGATCAAATCTATACCACGCTGGAGCGCCGCATGAAGTGCGGCATCGGTCTGTGTGGCCGCTGCAATCTCGGTCCGGTCTTCGTTTGCACCGAGGGTCCCGTCTTCTCCTATGCCCAGCTGCAAGACCTGCCGGAGGCGTTCGCATGACCGAGCACACATACTGGCGCACACCGTTGGATCTGGAACGCTGGCCGATCCCTCGGGGCCAGGTGGTGGTGTTGGCCGAGCGTTGCAAGGGTTGTGAACTTTGCATCGAGCACTGCCCTGTCCAGATGCTCACCTGGTCAGCCGATTACAACGCCAAGGGCTACCGCTATCCCGTTATCGTCGCGGGCCGGGAGGAGGCCTGCATTGCCTGCGGCTATTGCCAATCGGTCTGCCCCGACTTCGCGATCTACGTCGAGATCAGGTTGCCATCACCGGAGGCTGGATCATGTATGACAGGGTCCTGAGCGGCATACACTTCATGAGCGGCAATATCGCCTGCGCCGAGGGCGCGATTGCCGCGGGTTGCCGCTTCTTCGCTGGCTATCCGATCACGCCTTCGTCAGAGATTGCTGAAAGACTCGCTGCGAGGCTTCCAGCCGTTGGCGGCACTTTCATCCAGATGGAGGACGAGCTGGCCTCGAGCATCGCCATTGCTGGGGCGTCCTGGGGCGGTCTGAAATCGATGACCGCCACCTCCGGGCCGGGCTTCAGCCTGATGCAGGAGCACATCGGTTATGCTTTCATGACCGAGACACCGGTCGTGCTGGTCGACATCCAGCGCGGCGGGCCGTCAACCGGCTTACCCACGTTGGTCGGCCAAGGCGACATGATGCAGGCCCGCTGGGGCAGCCACGGCGATTATGAGATGATCGCCCTGTGCCCCGCCTCACCCCAGGAGCTGTTCGATTTCACCCTGCGCGCCTTCAACCTGGCCGAACGCTTCCGCACGCCAGTGCTGGTCATGTCCGATGAGGTGGTGGGCCACATGGTCGAACGCGTCGAGATCCCGACCGCCGAAGCCCTAGAGATCGTGGAGCGACATCAACCACCCAGCCCCCCGGAGGAACTTACCCTCCCCTATCACACCGATGAGGTGAACAGGATCCCACCTATGGCGCCAGCGGGCGAGGGTTATCGCGTCAACATGACCGGCCTGACCCATGACGAGCGCGGCTACCCAACGATGAACGCGGAGGGGCAGGATCGGCTGGTACGGCGCTTGGTGGGCAAGATACGACAGCATGCAGACGAGCTCGAGCTGTGTGTGGAAGACGGGATTGAGGATGCCGATGTGGTGGTGATCGCCTACGGGATCACGGCCCGGGTGAGTCAGGGCGCGGTGCGGCGCGCACGTGAGGCGGGGCTGAAGGTCGGTCTGCTGCGGCTCCAAGTGGCTTGGCCGTTCCCCGATGCCCGCATCGCCCGCCTGGCGGAAAGCGCGCGGGCCCTGCTGGTACCCGAGATCAATCTCGGCCAGTTGGTGCGTGAAGTGGAGCGAGCTGCCCACGGGGCCACCCGGGTGGTGGCGGTGTCCCACGCCGGCGGGCATTATCCCGCGGCAGACACCATCCTGGCTGCGATCGAGGAGGTAAATAAATGACGGTTTTAACTTCTCAAGCAGCGATGACTGCCGGGGATGCCGGTCATCCGTTGGATCCGGAGTTGCGTGAAGGGCGCATTCCTCACATCTGGTGTCCGGGCTGTGGCATCGGTTCGGTCATGCAGGCCTTTCTCGAGGCGGTCGACACCTTCCAGCTGGAGCGCAATCGGCTCGCAGTGGTATCCGGTATCGGTTGCACGGGTCGTGTTGCGGGTTACCTGAAGGCCGATAGCTTCCATACCACCCACGGGCGGCCGATCCCCTTCGCCACCGGTCTCAAGCTGGCGCGGCCCGAGCTGCACGTGAACGTACTCAGCGGCGACGGTGACCTGGCCGCCATCGGGGGCAACCATCTGATCCATGCCGCCAGGCGCAACATCGACCTGAATGTGGTCTGCATCAACAACTTCAACTACGGCATGACAGGTGGGCAGGTGGGACCCACCACACCGCTCGGGGCCAAGACCACCACCTCGCCTTTCGGCTGCCACGAGCATCCCTTCAACCTGGTCGATCTGGTCGCCAGCTGCGGCGCGGTCTATGTCGCGCGGTGGCTCTCGATGGACGTGCGTCGACTGCGCCGCTCCATCGAGGAGAGTTTCTCCAAGACCGGCTTTACTTTCATCGAGGTCTTGGCCCCCTGCCCGGTTAACTTTGGCCGTCGCAATCAGCTCGACGAGGCCGCACAGGGCCGGATGCTGGTCGAGCGCAGCGAGATTCGTAACGGCGCCGATACCCGTGAGGTCGCCATCCCAGACGAGGGACCAATCGTCTGCGGCAAGTTCGTCGACCACGAGCGCCCTTCATACTTACAGTTACTCGAAGGCCTGCGGGCACGCTTGCAGGAGCATTCGACATGACCCGCACAGAGATCAGGTTAGCGGGATTTGGAGGACAAGGAATCGGCCGCGCGGGCTATATCCTGGGCAAGGCGATTGCGCTGCACGAGGGCCGGGAGGCCGTCTTTACCCAGGAATATGGGCCGGAGAGCCGTGGCGGTGCCTCGAGCTCGAGTGTCGTCGCCTCGGACGAGCCGATCGACGAACCGTTCGCTGAACATCCCGACATCTGGGTGGTGATGGTCCAGGCGGCCTTCGACAAGTATGTCTCAAGAATCAAGCCTGGCTCGCGACTGCTGATCGACGCAGACCTGGTCGAGACCCACGATCTGCCCGAGCGCGTCGAGGTCTTAGCTATTCCGTGTATGCGGTTTGCCGAAGCGTTGAGTGCCAAGATTGCAGCCAACGTCGTCATGTTGGGTTGCCTAGTGGCGGTGACCGAAGCTGTGGTGAGTGCCGAGAGCCTGCGGGAGTCGATCCGCACCTCGTTACCGCCACGCACGCTGCAGAAAAATCTCGAGGCCTTCGAGCGCGGCCTGGCGTTCGGTCTCGAGCTACGTGAAGGAGCTGACAATGAGCCTGTCCGAACTGCCTGATCTCCCCTCCCCGCTGGTGACGATCCATATTCTGGGTCGTCTGGTCCAGGTTCCTGAAGGCCTGACCCTGATGAAGGCGATGGAGTATGCCGGTTTCCGGCTGGTCCATGGTGTCGGTTGCCGGGGCGGCTTCTGCGGTTCCTGCGGAATCCTCTACCGCATGGCCGACGACTACAAGCTGCGCCCCGCTCTGGCCTGTCAGACCACCGTCGCCGAAGGCATGTACCTGGCCAGGATGCCCTTTGTCCCGACCAACCGGGCCCACCACGACCTGACGCAGGTGAACCTGGCCACTACCACGACCTTGTTGGCCTCCCGTTATCCCGAACTCGCGCGCTGTGTGGCGTGTAACACCTGTACCAAGGCCTGCCCCCAGGAACTCCAGGTGATGGACTATGTCCAGTTTGCCCTGCGCGACGATTGGGCGGAGGTGACGCGGGAGAGCTTCGACTGCATCCAGTGCGGTCTGTGCGCGTTGCGCTGTCCTGCCGATATCGCCCAGTTCCAGGTCGCACAGCTCGCCCGTCGCGCCCACGCCCTGCACAACGTCGCGCCTTCGCCGCAACTGGCCGCACGGGTAGCGTCGATCAAAGCGGGTGAACATCGGCCTGAGCTGGAACGGCTGCTCGACATGGACGTGGATGGGCTGCGCGCGTTGCATGCCGCACGGGAGATCGAGGAGGCCAGCTGATGAAGCTTGAACAGGGCTACCCTGAGTCCATGCTGGCCTCGATCGCCGAGGTCGAGCGCACCCGTGCGGAACGTCTCGAGACCCGCTTCCCCAAGCTCGAGGCCACCGAGGCTGAGCAACTCCTGCAGCGCTATCATCCGGACTACCGTCCCGAGGGCAAACGCGCCATCGCGGTTGGTCCGAACCGGGGCGATCAGGCGCCCCACGAGCTGGTGGATCTGCTCGAGGCCCAGCCTCGCATCACACCGGGCGATGTGGATCTCTCGCGCATCGATCACGAAATCGACCTGCTGATCCTGGGTGGTGGGGGCGCGGGTACCGTCGCGGCGCTCTGGGCGGTCGCTGAGGGGCTCGAGCCGAACCAGATCCTCATCGCTACCAAGTTGCGCCACGGCGATGCCAACTCGATGATGGCCCAGGGCGGTATTCAGGCGGCGGTGGCGCCCGGCGACTCACCTGCCCAGCACTTCCTTGACGCCTATGGCGGCGGCCACTTCACTAACCGGCGCGAGCTGGTACGGGCCCTTGTCGAGGATGCCCCCGGGATCCTGCGCTGGCACGAAAAACTGGGTGTGCTCTACGACCGCGACACAGCCGGGGAGATGCTGCGCAAGCACGGCGGTGGCACCAGCCGGATGCGCATGCACTCGGCCAAGGACTATACGGGCATGGAGTTGATGCGGGTGCTGCGCGATGCGGCCCGAGACCTCGAGATACCAGTCCTCGAGTTCGCATCGGCGCTCGAGCTGCTGACGGATGAGGTGGGACGGGTCGCCGGTGCCGTGCTGGTCGACCTCGAGACCAGCTGCTATCGCGTGGTTCGCGCACGCGCCACGCTCCTGGCCACGGGAGGCTTCGGTCGGCTGCATATCCAAGGTTATGCCACCACCAATCACTACGGAGCCACGGCCGACGGTCTAGTGCTGGCCTACCGCGCCGGCGCGCGGTTGCGCGACATGGACGCGGTGCAGTATCACCCCACAGGCGCGGCCTATCCCGAGCAGCTGGTTGGTCAACTCATCACAGAGAAGGTGCGCTCGATGGGCGCCCAGCCAATCAACTGTCACGGGGTCCAGTTTGTCTATCCCCTCGAGCCGCGGGACGTGGAGGCCTCCGCGTTCATCCGTGAATGTTATGAGCGCGGCAACCAGGTCGATACTCCAACAGGCTTCTCCGGAGTCTGGCTCGACTCGCCGATGGTCGAGGCGATCCACGGGCCAGGCACGATTGAGCGCAACCTCGCTGCGATGGCGCGGATGTTTCGCCGCTTCGACATCGATATGACCCGCCAGCCGATCCTGGTCTTCCCAACCCTGCACTACCAAAACGGAGGCATCGCCATCGATCCCGATGGACGCACTGAGGTGCCCGGCCTGTTCGCCGCGGGCGAGGTCAGCGGAGGGATCCATGGTAAGAACCGACTGATGGGAAACTCGTTACTCGACTACAACGTGTTCGGACGCCGCGCCGGTCGGGCTGCAGCCCAGGATATCCTCGCCGGCGTCGCCCCTGGTCCTGCCGTCACCCTGGAACACGCCTACCGGCATGCTGAGGCATGTCGACAAGCCGGCATCACGGGTGAACTCCGCAGCCCACTGTTGTTGCCCGACTACCGGGGTAAGGAGGCACTGTCACGCCGTATCGACCTACTCTAAGCCGAGTACGTTAAAACTGGCGGTGGAACATTCGAACATCCTGCATGACAACAATCAAAGGCTATTTCGTCTCACTAAAACGTTCGGTGTTATGCGCTGATTTAACAATGTCGCAGTGCGGGGTCTCACAGCGAGAACAGAAACTAACAAACAGCGGACATCGCTGTTTATTCACCCAACCTTACCTGTGATATGAGCTGGCGAGCAGATCGACTATCGACGCCCGCCGATTATCGAACCGAGAATCCCGCGAATGATCTGACGGCCCAGGCTGGAGCCCACAGCCCTGGCAACTGATTTGGCAAATGCCTCTCCGACACCCTGGCGTTTACTACCACTGGACTTACTGGATGTTGATCGGCGTTTTTCCTTCGTTTCCTCCTCCTGCAGCGCCTGCGCCTCGCGTTGCCTCAGCAACTCTTCCTCCCGTTTGGCCAGCATCTCGTAAGCGGATTCCCGATCCATGGATTGCTCATAGGTGCCTTTGAGAGGCGAACGATCAATGAGTTTAGCCCTTTCCGATTCATCTACAGGGCCGAACTTCGAGCAAGGAGGTGACATCAGCACCCGCTCAACCATGCTTGGCACACCTTTTTTGTCCAGGGTCGAGATCAGAGCCTCACCAACCCCCAGCTGACCGATTATGGTCTCTGTGTCAAAGGCGGGATTCTGTCGGAAGGTCTCTGCCGCAGCCTTGACTGCCTTTTTGTCCTTCGGGGTAAAGGCGCGCAGGGCATGTTGAATGCGATTGCCGAGCTGACCGATCACCTCGTCAGGAACATCATTGGGGTACTGCGTGATAAAGAATACCCCAACCCCCTTCGAGCGTATCAGACGTACGACCTGGGTGATCTTTTCCAATAAGGCGGATGGTGCCTTGCTGAACAGCAAATGTGCCTCGTCGAAAAAGAACACCAGCTTGGGACGATCAGCATCACCCTGCTCAGGCAGTTCCTCCATCAACTCGGAAAGCAACCAAAGCAAAAAAGTGGCATAGATGCGGGGTGAATGATAGAGCGTCGTTGCATCCAGAATACTGACCACCCCACGTCCGGAGAAGTCGGTCTGCATTAAATGCTCGATGCGAATAGCCGGTTCACCAAAGAAGACCTCACCGCCCGCCTCTTCCAAGACCAACAAGCGGCGCAGGATGGCGGTTACACTCTGCTTGGAGACCCTGCCGTAATCGCGTTCCAGCTCCGCCGCATTGTCTGCCGTCCAATTGAGCATGGAGCGCAGGTCTTTCAGGTCGAGCAGCAGCAGTCCCTCGTCATCGGCCACACTGAAAGCGATCTGCAAGACACCCTCCTGGGTTTCGTTAAGTTCCAACAGGTTGGCCAGTAGGGTTGGCCCCATCTCCGAGACGGTAGTGCGTACCGGGTGGCCTTGTTTACCGAAGACATCCCAGAACACCACCGGGCTGGCACCGAAAGCGTGATTGTTGATCTTGATGTATTCCAATCTTTCGGTGATCTTGGGATGGGCTTTGCCACCGGTCGCCAGACCCGAGAGATCGCCTTTCACATCGGCAGTGAAGACAGGAACACCAAGACGCGAGAAAGATTCAGCCAAGACTTGCAGCGTCACCGTTTTCCCCGTACCGGTTGCTCCGGTGATAAGCCCATGCCGATTGGCCATCCCAGCGTTGAGAATGATCTGATCAGTACCGTTACCGCCAAGCAGGATATGATTGTCTGTCATCGCATGGACCTCGTTATTGTTTACAATGTTTTACCGATTCGACTGGTTTGAAAAACCGAATGGGTTAGACTCTGTTGCTCAATGCATCGTCTCTTTGTGTATCGGAAACCGTTATTACTGCAGAAGTTGTGCTCATGATACAACTTCTTTAACCGTTGTTTGCAGAAAAAGCATTGCAACGATATTCAGGCCATATCACTCTCGGGAAGCGGATAGTTGAGTCACGAACATGCGATGGCAGGGTAGACGACAGAGTAACAATATAGAAGACCGCCGAGGGATGCGGGCTCCATCCGCGGGTGGATTTGGTGGTGGAGGACTGCTCAATCTCCTGCCAATGATCTTTCGCCTGTTTGGCGTTAAGGGCGGCATCCTGGCCCTGCTGGGCATCGGCGCCTATGGTCTGCTCAGCGGCAACCTGGGAAGTATGCTTGGTGGTGCGGATATTCCCGGTAACCCATCCAACCAGTATACCCAGAAGATTGAGCAGAGCGCTGAAGAGCAGGAATTGGTCAAATTTGTCTCGGTAGTTCTGGCGGATACCGAAGAGACCTGGCAACAACTCTTTCAGGCACGCGGTACAACCTATCAGGAGCCACGGCTGGTCCTGTTTCGTGGTGCGGTAAAATCGGCCTGCGGTCTTGGGCAGGCTGCCATGGGCCCCTTCTATTGCCCGGCGGACCAGAAGGTCTATATCGACCTGAGTTTCTACAGTGATCTCAAGCACCGTTTCAAAGCGCCGGGTGACTTTGCCCAAGCCTATGTCATCTCGCATGAGGT
>JASJBU010000117.1 GCA_030066355.1 Gammaproteobacteria bacterium
GGGTATGGGTCCAGAATGGATTCCACGGACTGGGACAAGCTTGTCCCCTCCGCGCCATCGGTGGCTGTCGATGGGGGCTCGCCAGGCAGCCACCGATGGCGCGGAGGGGACAAGCTTGTCCCAGTCCGTGGAATCCATTCTGGACCCATACCCCCTGCAACAGCTGCGCGAGCTCAGCAGTTTGAGCGGCCGGGATGTTCTGGGTAAGTCGATCGGTCACTATCTGCAGCAGACACCGGAAGATGTTGTGCGGCTGCAATCCGCTTTCGATTCAGGAGACGCCAAAAAATTCAGGCTGATTGCCCACTCCCTTAAGTCCGGCAGCGCCAACCTCGGAGCCATGCAGTATTCTGCTTTGTGTGCCGAATTGGAGGAGTTCGGGCGTCATGACCAGCTGGCACAGGCGGCACCGGCACTCGAAAAACTCAAGGAAAGTCTGCCTAAGGTCCTGGGCGCTTTGCAGAAGGTGACAACCGGCACACCACAAGCCAACGCATCGCCGGCCCCGGTCTCGTCAACTGATCAGGCAAAACTCCTGCTCATCGACGATGACCCGGGTTTCCGCCTGACCACCATCCAGGCCCTCAGTAGCACGGGCTTCCATATCATCGAAGCGGCCAATGGGCATGAGGCAATGCTCCTGCTGCAGCAGGAGCAGCCCGACATAATACTGCTCGATGCGCTAATGGATGATATGGATGGCTTCGAGGTGTGCCGCCGCATTCATGAGACGCCCGAATACTCGGAAATTCCCATACTGATGGTAACCGGCCTCGACGATGTGGACTCGATCAATCGCGCCTACGAATCGGGCGCAGCTGGCTTCATCACCAAACCCATCAACCACGCCCTGTTCATCCACCGTATTCGCTTTCAGATGCGCGCCGCAGCGAACGCCTCCGCCCTGCAAGAGAGTCGTGAACAGCTTGCCACCGCTCAGCGGGTTGCCCGTCTGGGTTATTGGCGTTGGGAGAGCAGCAGCGATTGCTTCGAACTCTCAGAGCATTTACAGGAGATGCTGGGCATCGAAACGAGCAGTTTCGGCAACTCCTTGGATGACTATATCCAGCTGATCCATTCAGGGGATCGCGACTATATCGCCCAACAGCTGGTCATGGCCAAACAGGGTGCACCTTTGGAACCTTCGGACTACCGTCTGACCATCGATGGGATTCGCGAAATCACTGTGCATCAAGAACTCGACCTGGTCACCGGCGGGAGCCAGATTATCCTCGGAACCATTCAGGACATCACCCAGCAGCGCAAAGCAGAAAAACGCATTCGCCAACTGGCCTACACCGACGAATTGACCGGTCTGGCGAGCCGCGCCTACTTCTACAAACATGTGGAAGACGTGATCAAGGCGGCGCAACGCCGAGAGGAACGCTTCGCCCTGCTCTATCTTGACCTGGATGGCTTCAAGGATGTGAACGACAGTCTCGGGCACGACATCGGTGACCTGCTACTACAGACCGTCGCCATGCGCATTCAGTCGGTGATGCGCCAGTCGGACTTCGTGGCACGCCTGAGCGGTGACGAATTCTGTATCCTGGTTGACAACGTCAGCAGCGAATATGATGCAGCGGATGTCGCCAGCCGCTGCCTGGAGGCCATCAACAAACCTGTCGAGTTGAACCTGCAGCAGGTGCGTCCGCGGACCAGCATCGGCATTGCCTACTACCCGGATGACGGCAAAGACCTGCAAACCCTGCTGAAGGCCGCCGACAGCGCCATGTATGCTGCCAAAGATGAGGGCAAACACCGCTACGCCTTCTACCAACCGGAACTCACCGTGCAGGCGGAACAACGCCTGCAAATCGAGGAAGAACTCCGCCAGGGGCTCGAAAAGGAAGAATTGTTGCTGCACTATCAACCCCAGATCGATCTGTTGTCCGGCCGACTGATCGGGGTTGAGGCCCTGGTGCGCTGGCAGCACCCGCGTCTTGGCCTGGTCCCGCCTAATGAATTCATCGGTATTGCGGAACGCACCGGCCTGATCAGGTCACTCGGCAACTGGGTGCTCGAAGCCGCCTGCACCCAGGCCATGGCCTGGCGTCAGATGGGCCTACCGGCATTCCGCATGGCCGTGAACATCTCTCCTATCCATTTTCAGGACCCGTCCATCCTCGACAGCCTCACCAGCACCCTCGAGATGACCGGTTTTTCCGCCACCGACTTGGAATTGGAGATCACCGAGAGCGTGGTGCAGACCACCGGAGACAATCTGCAGGTCTTCGAACGAATCAGGGCCAAGGGTGTGCGAGTGGCAATCGACGATTTTGGTACCGGTTACTCATCATTGGGATCTCTGAAGAAGCTCCCTATTGACTGCCTCAAGGTCGACCGCATGTTCGTCACCGACATGCTGTTAGACCCGAATTCTTCCATTCTACTCGGTACGATAGTCGGTGTTGCCCAGGCGCTGGGCCACGAGGTGGTGGCCGAAGGCGTCGAGACCCTGGAACAAGTCAGGGTGCTGCATGGCATCGGCTGTGACATTGCCCAGGGATACTACTTCAGCCGCCCTGTTCCCGCTGCTGAGATCCCGGGCCTGGCGGAAACCCAGTTCCAGTTGTCAGAGAGCGATGATCATGCCTACTCCGGTAAACTGAATATCCTCAATGCCGAATAAATAACAACCACACCATGCAAACCATTCAAGCAGAGGGTTCCATTCTCGACGAGTTGCATAGCAATCAGATACCGGTGTTGCCCCCCGGTGCGCCCTTTCTGCTGAAATCCCTGAGCGATGAGAATATCAGCATGCAGGAACTTGCCAGAATTATCGAGCGCTTCCCGGTGATCGCCGCCCGCTTGATCACCTTGTCGAACTCTGCCTGGTCCGCGCCCGTCGCCAGCATCACCTCTCTCGAGATGGCCTGCGCCCGGTTGGGCTTCGGTATCGTACGCAGTGTAAGCATCGCCCTGGCCGTCTCGTCCCCCTTCAACTCCAATCACTGCCCGGCATTCGATCCAGAACGTTTCTGGTGCAGCGCCTTGCTGACCGCCGAGGCCAGCAGCTGGCTGGCCCAGGCAGCAAGCCCGCAGGCTGGTCTCGACAGCGCCACCGTTCGTGCCGCAGGTCTGCTGCACAACCTTGGACTGATCTGGCTGACCGACAAGCTCCCCGAAGAGATGCAGCAGGTTTTCATACAGAGCCGTCAGGACCCGGACCTGCCTTTGAACCAGGCCCTGCAGTCGATGCTCGGTATCGAATGCCATGATGCAAGTGGACGTTTGGCACAGATCTGGGAACTGCCCGAGACCCTGGTCATCGCCATTTCCCAGCATGCCAAGCTTGACTATGCGGATACAGGTTGGGAGGCAGCGGTCGTAGTGGGTATGGCGGCAAGCATGGTCTCGACCCTGTTTCATGGTCTGCCCTGGCAAGCGGATGAATTGAGACTGAAGCGCTTGTCCATTTCATCCAGCCAGGCGGATGAGCTGTTTGAGCGTCTGTCGATCCAGTTCGAGCGCACCCGAAAACTCGCTCAGCAGATTTTTCAGGCCTGATCTGCCTCAGATTGGGGCGTTGGTGAAGACCAAGGCCATCCCCAAACCCACGGTCACTAGACCCACAGTAGCCTTCAAGCCGTTGTGGGCCCAAGTCATGGCCTTGGCCGAGTAGCGCAACGGTAAGGCGATGACCATGGCCAATAAGCCCATGCCGGTAATGGAACCCAGGCCAAACAACAGGATATAGAGCAGACCCTCACCGGGCGAGGCGACGGTTTCCAGGGTCAGCAAAATCAACGCGGCCGAACCTGCCATGCCATGCATCATCCCGACGAATAGGGCGCGAAACGGGATAGGTGCCGAATGTCGATGTTCGTGAGGGTCTTGGCTGTGATCTTTGCGTCCTGAGTGCGAGTGGGCATGAAAATGGGTGACTGCTCCGTGTCGGTGCATATGAAAATGGATCCGCTCCCGATACATTCGGCGCATCACGTCCAAACCGAGCAGGATCAGCATGATGCCGACGGCCAGTTCCAGCAAGCGGGCCAGTGCGACCGGCATCGCCGCATCCATCAACAGCACCAGACCGGCAAACAGGAACAGGGTCAGCGCATGGCCTATACCCCAAACCACCCCTTTACGGAGGGTGCTGCCGAACCCGCGATCCTGGGACACCAGGGACGCCACTGCCGCGACGTGATCGGCCTCCATGGCATGCTGCAAACCCACGAGAAATCCCAGCAAGAGTATTGATAACATGTATCACCTGAACGGTCTTGAATGAATTTCCGGCTGCCAGGGTGCTTGTTCCTGGCAGACAGCCAACAGCTTCCCATCAGAACATACAGAGGCCGCTGCTACAATGTCTGGCATCAATCCATGGACCTTGAGTCATGAATAGCGCATCCCTCTTCCCGCCTCAAGTTGTCGTGCAATCCGCCACAGACGAGATGTGGGAGACTCCGGTCCTGCAGGCTGAAGAGCGGTTGATCGCCCAAGCCACCGGCAAGCGGCAACGGGAGTTTCGTGCCGGCCGTCACTGTGCCCACACCGCCCTGCGCAGGCTCGGCTTACCCAAACAGGCCATACTGCGTGACGAAAATCGCGCGCCTCTCTGGCCGTTGGGCTATCTGGGTAGCATCTCCCATTGCCGTAACCTGTGTATCGCAGCCTGTGTGAAGCAAGATCCCATCCTCGGCCTTGGCCTGGATGTAGAACCCCTGGAGCCATTGAGACCCGGCACCCAGGCATACATACAGACCGCAGCGGAGACCGCATTTCTGCAAACTGCTGAGACCAAACTACCTGAAAGACTGGTATTCAGTGCTAAGGAGAGTCTCTATAAGTGTTACTATCCACTGTTGCAGGCATTTTTCGGCTTTCACAGCGTGGAACTGTCGATCGATGTTGACCGGCAAGCCTTCGATTTCCGACCGACGGCCCAGGCACAGGTGAATTTTCCCGGTCATGTGCAGTTTTATGGCCGTTATCTGATCAGCCAAGCACATCTCGTCACCGGCTGCTATCTGTTGCCGGCTCCAGGTTGAACCCTGCCTTGTGCAACAGTCAATTCGATCTAACCAGGGATCTGATGGCGCTTTCCGACCAATGTCCGCCACCCGGTACCGGTTTTCCCATGCCGTTCCACAATTGCGCGGTCTGCTCCAAGGAGATTGAGTTCTCCTTGAGCACCTCGACCTCTTTATCGAGTGCTTCGAGGTATGCCTCCCTACCGACCAGGTCGATCAGATGCTGGTAATCCATCGGGACGGAAAATTCTTCACTCAACTGTTGCATGACGTCCTCCATCTGTTGGGTCTGCAGCAGCTCTAGCGCCAGCCTCGACAGCGCCTCTTCTTCAGCCTGTTGTAGATCCGCTGCCCTCTGTTCCTGCTCCCGACTGGCGAACAGACAATTCTCCCAGTTATCGATGGCTGCCAGCACGTGAGGTGAAATCAGATGTGGATAGAGGTCGGACAGCCTTTTCAACATATTGACTGCCTCATCGGCGATAGAGATAAAACCCGCGTGACTCAAACTCGATACCTTCCGTTCTATGGGATATGCAGTCCAGTTCGGCCTTCGAAGTCAGATCTTTAGCGGTGACCCAATCCGAGACTCTGCGTGTGATTCCCCTTATACTTCGCGCTTACAATGCCTTGTCGCACACCCTCTATCCAGCCGAAACAACCAAAAAATGTTTACTATCAGTAAAAAGATTCACTTTTGTTACGGTCATCGGTTACTGAACCATCAAGGCAAGTGCCGCCACCTACACGGCCACAATGCCTCCGCCGTCATCCGTCTCGAGTCGGTTCAGTTGGACAGATTGGGCATGGTATGTGATTTCGCGGATATTGGAGACTATGTAAAAACCTGGATCGATCAGGAATTGGACCACAACATGCTGCTGCACCGGGATGACCCCCTGCTGCCCACCCTCACCCAGGCCGGTGAACGGGTATACATCATGCAGGAGAATCCCACCGCAGAAAATATCGCGAAATTGATCTTCGATCAGGTGGCGGCCGGAGGATTTCCGGTGGTTGAGGTGACCCTTTATGAGACGGAGAGCGCCCTGGCGAGTTATCGGCGAGACTGATACTCATCCCGCGGTGGCTTGGCAGGCAAACACCTGACCACCAGGGTGATCGACAACACCTCGGCAACCCATGTCAGCAAGGCTGGCCCTGTGATCCCCACCCGTGACTTACAGGATGACCCGGATTGAGTCTGCAGATGCGCATGACCGGTAGCATGCTAGGATTCTTGCTATGCGCGCACACCGGAGGATACGAACTGAGATGATTGCATGTCACAACATCGGCGAAGTTTCTCGACGCTCCGGCATCCCCAAGGATCTGTTGCGTCAATGGGAACGGCGTTATGGTTATCCCGATCCACAACGTGACGAAAACGGAGACCGCTGTTATACAAACCGGCAGCTGGACAAGCTGTTGTTGATTCGACAATTGGTGGATCAGGGTAGACGTCCAGGCAAACTCATCAACCTCCAGATACCAGAACTAGAGGCGATGCTGGAATCGCCCAAGGCAAGCTTTCACCAGGATGAGCTGATTCGTCTATTGAAATCGGGCAGCGTTATCCAACTAGAGGCCTGGTTTGAGTCACTGGTCAGTGCCAATGGGTTAAGAAGCTTCGTGCATCGGGTGATCGCACCTGCCAGCATCGCAGTGGGTGAAGCCTGGTCGACCGGTGAATTGGCGATCTATGAAGAACATCTGTTCACCGAGGTGATGAAACGGCTTGCCCGGCAGTTCCTTGCCGCACAACCATTGACCCACGACGGGCCACGGGTCATGCTGACCACCGTGCCGGGCGAGCAGCACAGCCTGGGACTTTTGATGGTAGAAATAATCCTCCGTCTCGGTGGCGCCGAAGTGATCGCCTTCGGTACCGAAATGCCTTTCAAGGAGATCCGCGAAACGGCCCAGAGTCACCAGGTGCAGGTGATTGGCCTCTCCTTCAGCGGCAGCTTCAAGACAGAGGACGCCCTGGTCATGTTGCGGGGACTGCGTCAAAGCATACCTGCGGAGATCCGCATCTGGGCGGGTGGCGCTGCGCTCGACAAACCAATCGAGGCACCGATGGGTGTCGCCCTGATCAATGACCTGCAGAAACTTGAGCATGTAGTGGCCGGCTGGCAACCTGTCACGGCACCCGAGCACCGGGCTGAAATACATCAACCCGCATAGTCGTCAGCTTGGAGTTGCTTCACGGCCACCCCTGTATCGAGCGAGATTAAGCACCTCGACAACCCAGATGTCTACCGCTGGGAGAGTGATCACCTCAGCCTGAATGAGTGTCAGGAACGGTCATTCGAACTCAACCATACCCGTCACCGAGATTCAGGCCAGTTCATCCATCCATGCCGCGGTCTCTCCGCTATCCAGGCCGCTCCAGGGGGTGATGTCTTTCTCGTAACGGCGCATCACCAGGTTGGCGAGCAGTCCCGTCCATCCGGTCTGATGGGCGGCGCCCAGCCCCTGGCCGGTCTCACCGTGGAAATACTCATAGAACAGAGATAGATCCCGCCAGGCCTCTTCGGTCTGAAACGGTCCGGTCTTGCGCAGCGCCGGAATCACCCCATCCTGATCCCGGCGATAGAGGTTGACCAGGCGTTCCGCGAGCAGATTGGCAATCTCTTTCAGGTTGATCCGCTGATGCCCCATACACGGGGCTTCGACGGTGAAATCCGGGCCCAGAAAACGGTGAAACTTTTCGATCGCCTGGATCAACGAGTAGTTGGTCGGCAGCCACACCGGACCGCGCCAGTTCGAATTGCCGCCAAACAGGTAGGAATTCGATTCACCGGGGACATATTCGATATGCGCATGACCGATCCCGGCGAGATATCCCAGATCCTTGTGGGTTGCGTGTATTTTACTGACACCGCGCACGCCGTAATCCGATAAGAACTGCGCTTCATCCAGAAGGCGTTGCAAAATCCTCGACAACATCGTGTGATCCACCAATGACAAAAGATGCTCACCGCGTTCGTTCTCCCAATCCGGGCAGGCACAGACATAGCTGCCGCGGAACAGCCCCCCTTTGTTGGTTTTGAGCAGTTCACGGAAACGGGGGGCGGCATCGAGCAGACGCCGGTCGACCACTTCGGTGGCGAACATGGGAATCAAGCCGACCCAGGAATAGACGTCGATGTACTGGCTCGAACCATCGGGATCGACCAGCAGGTCTTTGAAGAACCCTGCTTCCATATCCCATAACGAGTGTGCGTCGGCCTGACCATTGCCGGCAATGGCGTCGGCGATGGCAATAAACTGCAGATAACACTGGATTGCGATATCTTCGTAATCCGTATCCTCCACACAGAGCTCCAGGGCCATGGCGGTCATATTCAGTGCGAACATCGCCATCCAGCCGGTGGCATCGGCCTGCTTCAGACTGTATCCGTGCGGCAGCATCTGCGATCGATCATAGACGGAGATATTGTCCAGGCCGAGAAATCCGCCCTCGAACAGATTCAACCCGTGGGCGTCTTTTCGATTGATCCACCATGCGAAGTTGAGCAACAGCTTATTGAAGACCCGTTGCAGGAAATGCAGATCCCCCTGACCGAGTTGGACCCGTTCCGCCCGGAAGACCTTGAGGGCCCCCATGGCATGCACCGGTGGATTGACATCACCGAAGGCCCATTCGTAGGCGGGTATCTGTCCATTGGGATGCAGGTATCGCTCATTGAGCATCAACTCGATCTGGTGCTTGGCGAATTCCACATCCACCAGCGCCAACGCAGCGCAGTGATAGGCCAGATCCCAGGCGGCAAACCAAGGATACTCCCATTTGTCCGGCATGCTGATGATGTCATGCGCCTTGAGGTGCCGCCACTGCCGATTCCGGCCATACTGCCTGGCGCTGGGCGGCGCATGGCCATCGCCCTGCATCCAGCGTTCCACGTCGTAGTGAAAGAATTGTTTGGTCCAAATCATGCCAGCGCAGGCCTGCCGGAGGATCCGCAGGTCCTCCGGTCCAGCCTCGGGCAGCATCTCGTCATAATAGATGTCCGCCTCGGAGCGGCGTGAGGAGAAGACCACCTCGCTGGTGGCGAACGGATTCGATTTCGCTTCGCGGCACAGGACCAGATCCAGACGTACGCGTTGTCCCGGATTCACCTGCCATTGGCTCCATGCGGCAAACTTGGTGCCCTTGCCAGCCGGGTTTACGGCCGCGGTCTCTTGATTGACGACATGTCGGTGAAACGCGTCTTTGACAAAGGGCTGCGGATTCGGCGTCTGCCAGATCCGCTGCGCATTGGACTCGTTTTCGGTGAACAGGGTGTGGGCATTCTGCGCCCCATACAGAAAGTAACGACCCAGCAAGGGATGATCCGCCTCGACCGCCCAGCCATGGCTCTCCGGCGCCGGGCGAAGTTTCAACAGCGGCCGTTCCACCTCGTCGCCCCATGACCAGGTATTGCGGAACCAAAGCATCGGTAACAGATGGAGGGTCGCGGTCTCCGGACCCTGATTACGCGCGAAGACATGGATATGGATCTCATCGGTCAAAGCCTTCGCATAGTGGATTTCGATATCCCAGTAGCGGCCTGCGTCCAGGACGCCGGTATCCAGCAGATTGTACGGCGGCTGGTCACGTCCCCGATGTTGATTTTCCTCGACCAGGTGACGATAGGGAAACTCGCGCTGTGGATACTTGTAGAGATAGCGTAGATAACTGTGGGAGGGCGTGGCATCCCGGTAGAAGTAATACTCCTTGACGTCCTCGCCCCGGTTCCCCTGGTTGCCGGTGAGACCGAAAGCGCGCTCTTTGAGGATAGGATCGACCCCGTTCCATAACGCCAAGGAGAAGCACAGGTACTGCATCTCGTCACTGATGCCGCCCAGGCCATCCTCGTTCCAGCGGTAAGCCCGCGAGCGGGCCTGGTCGTGATCGAAATACTCCCAGGCGGTACCCTCCGCACTGTAATCCTCACGGACCGTACCCCAAGCCCGTTCACTGAGATAAGGTCCCCACAGTCGCCAGTTTTCCCGACCCTGCCGTTGATTCTCAAGTCTGTCTCGTTCCGCGTTCATCTCGGCCTCACTCGATTTATATCCCGCATCAATCTCCACCAGGCCTCCAGGGTGCAGGCCACCGACCAGGCCTGGGCCGGCGTGCCCCGCGGCTGATGTGGAGGATCGCCCTCAAAGATCTCACTGAGTTGACCGAGCCCTGCCTCGCCTAAATGCTCGGCCATGGCGTCGAGTCGCTGGCATGCAATGTCCGCCTTGCCGGTCACCCGAGACTCGGCCAGTACGTAATGACCAAGCAGCCATCCCCAGACCGGCCCCTGGTGATACGCGCCGTCGCGCGCTTCGACACCACCTGCGTAGTGCCCCTGATACCGGGGATCTCGTGGTGAGAGAGCGCGCAGACCGAAGGGTGTCAGCAGATGCTCTCGACATTCATCGACCACGCGACGCTGTTGAGCGGCGCTGCGCAACGGCGAATGGAACAGGCTGACCGCGAAGATTTGGTTGGGGCGAATCGTCGACTCGTGACCCTGCGGTCCATCCAGCACGTCATACAGGCCTGCATCACCTCCACGCCAATAACGCGAGAATCCCTCCCCAACCCGGTTCGCCAGTGAGTCGTACTCCGCTGAGGCCAGCTCCAGCGCGCGCGCGAAACCGCCCATCGAACGCAAGGCATTGTACCAAAGCGCGCTGACCTCCACCGGCTTGCCATGCCGAGGCGTGACCTCCCGCCCATTGACCCGTGCATCCATCCAGGTGAGTTGCTGGCCGGGCACACCGGCGCTGATCAATCCATCAGCCGGGTCCATGCGAATGCCAAACCTCGTGCCTTCCCGATAGGCCTGGATGATCTCTGCGAGCACCGGAAAGCAGCGCTGCAATGACCGCTGATCTGCGGTCGCATGCAGATAAGCGCGCCAGGCCTCGATGTACCATAGCGCCGCATCGACCGTGTTGTACTCCGGAGTCTCCCCGCTGCCCGGAAAAACGTTCGGTAACATGCCCCGGCTGAGATATCCGGCAAACGCATCGAGGATCTCCTTGGCAAGCTGCGGCCGACCGGTGGCCAGGGTCAACCCCGGCAGGGCGATCATCGTATCCCGCCCCCAATCACCGAACCAGGGATAACCGGCGATGACCGAGCCTTTGCGGCTGCCATCCGGCTCCCGGCGCTGAATCAGATATGAATCGGCCGCGATGACCAGCTGTCGCACCCAATCCGGTACGGCATCCCGCTCGACCCCCGGCAGTGCGCTCTCCTGGAGCGCGGCAATCCGCGCCCGCTCGGTGCTCAGCGAGGTCGCCAGATCCGCCCTGTCACCCCTGCCCAGGGAGAGGCTTAGCCCGAGCCAGGCATCGCGCCGCAACGGGATCTCTACATAACCGACCCGCAGGTGATGATCGATCTCGTGCAGACCACGCTCCTGCTCGCGGACCAAAAGAAAATTCTCAATCCAGGTGTGATCCTGCGTGAAACGCCCTTGGGGACTGTGCAGCTCGATGTATGCACCATTCGGCAGAGGCAACCTGAGACCGTCCTTCAGCGGCTCGGCATGGATCTCAAATGTGCCGGGACCGGTACTGCCGTGATGATCCCGGAAATTGGCGAGCAACCCGATGCGCAGCACGGGTGGCGTCTCACGCTCACCGGATTTCCACCTGAAACCGACCTGGGATTGATCCTGACCGTGAGCCATCCAGACCCGTTGTTCGATACGCAGATCCTCGATGGCGAACTCCCAGACCGGCATCTGTCCGTCGAGTCGAAATAATTCGATATGGCTCTGCCCTTGGGGCGCCGTAACACCTCCACGCCAGCGGTTGGTGTGCAGGGGAATTTCCTTCCCCCTGTCGAGCAGCACCGTGTCGGCCTTGGTGATCAGGAGATAGCGACCGAGGGGCGGATGCAGCGGAGCTGTCAGCAGACCATGATAGCGCCGGGTCAGCACACCGGAGACCGTTCCACCGGCATAACCACCAATCCCGTTGGTCACCCACCACTCAAGCGCATCGGCTTGTGGAGAAGCACAGAGGGCGTGGTCGAAGTGCATGAATGGCTCCTGCATCGTCACCACGCTTGGCTATCCCCCCTCACGGAACCCGGGATAGAGGGTCATCCCGCCATCGGCATAGAGAGTCGTGCCGGTCACGTAATCCGAGGCGTCAGAGGCGAGCCAGACTGCCACATGCCCGATATCCATCGGATCGCCGACCCGTTCGTAGGGGATCAATCCGAGCAGTTCCGCCTCGGCTGCTGGGGTCTCCCAGGCTGCCCGATTGATGTCGGTGCGAATCGCCCCGGGGGAGATGGCGTTGACCCGGATCTTCTGGTGCGCCACCTCCTGAGCCAGACTCTTCATAAACATCAGGAGACCGCCCTTGGAAGCCGCATAGTTGACATGACCGGCCCAGGGAATGATGTCGTGTACCGAAGACATGCAGATGATCTTGCCGGCGGCACAGGAGACCTCGGGGATGACACCGCGCCGATTGAATTCACGAACGGCCTCACGGGCGCACAGAAACTGCCCCGTGAGGTTGACGTTCATGACCCGGTTCCACTGCTCCAGGGTCATGTCGTGGAATGCCGCATCCTGCTGGATACCGGCGTTCGCCACCAGGATCTCGATGCTGCCCCAGGCTACGAACATCTCATGAAACATGCGCTGGACATCCGCCTCCTGGCTGACGTCCGCCTGGATGGCCATGGCTTCGCCCCCGTCCGCCGCGATCTCCTTAACCAGTCGATCGGCCTCGTCTCGATTGGACAGGTAGTTGACCACGACCCGCGCTCCGGCCATCGCCAAGGCCCGACAAACCGCCGCACCGATCCCGGAACTGCCGCCTGTGACCAGCGCTCTTTGACCACGCAAGGCATCGGGTTGATAGGTTTTCATTTCAACTCTCCTTCGCTTGATAGCTTCTCGTAAAACAGTCGCGTCGTCAGGGCAATCCGGCCCCCGGAACCTTGACCTCGACCCGTTCGATCCGTCCGGAGGCGAGCTGCCTGGCCTGCTCGGGATCATCCGTCTCCGCAGTGCAGACAAACAAGGTACGTCGGTCCGGACCACCCAGCATGCAGGCATAGGGCGTACCCCGGGTTGCACAACGGGCCAGGATCTTACCCCCCGGTTGCACGCGAAAGAGTTCCTGGGTACCGGGTGAGGCAACCCAGAGGGCACCTTGCCGATCCAGGCAAATGCCATCCGGCGTGGCATCACCCAGTAGCGCCCAGGTCCGTCGCGACTGCATGCGTCCGTTGTCATCCAGCTGGAATTCACTGATTCGATGGGCGAAGGTCTCCGCAAGCAACAGGCTGGCCTCATCCGGCGTGATCACGCCACCGTTCGGGAATATGAGATCGTTGGCGAACGGCTCGATACGGCGATCGACGTCCACCAACCAGACCCTGGTGGCCTGTCTGGCTGCACCGCCATGCAGGTCATAACCGAAGTTACCCACATAGATGCGCCCCCGGCCATCCACCACCATGTCGTTACAGTGAAACGCCGCCTGTTTAGATAAATCGGCATACAGCTCGAGCACCCCGTCTGCCCAACTCATGATCCTGCGTTGGGTCATATAGACGACCAACAGCCTGCCGTCTGGCAACCAGCCTAAACCGCCCGGCAAATCATCCGTACCAGTGATGACCTCCAACTGATCGGTGTGATCTATGCTACAGATCGCCCGCTCGTGTTGGTCGGTAAACCAGAAACGACCGGCATGCCAGCGTGGCCCCTCCGGAAAGGCCAGGCTCTCCACCGCTGTTTCGGCTCGATAATGCATCATAGCTTCTTCTTCCCTTCCAGAGTCTCCAGCACCAATGCGACCTGTTGCTCGGTGGTGATGTCTATGGGAACCAACAGGGCATCCTCGGGTGGTTCGAGTATAGCGATCTGATCATCGAGCAAGTCGGCCGGCATGAAGTGCGCCGTGCGGGACCTGATACGCTCCCGGATAAGCGCCGGATTCCCGCACAGGAAGATGTAATACAGATCGCTGATGGCGTCGTCCAATAGATCCCGGTAGTTTCTTTTCAATGCCGAACAGGCCAGCACGCCATGCTGCCTTCGACTTTCAAGTCCCTGGATCTGCTGGTGCAGCCGCTCCAACCAGGGGATGCGATCCGCATCGTTGAGCGGAATGTGGCGCTGCATCTTTTCGATATTGCCCGGGGGGTGAAAATCATCGCCTTCGATGAACTCCCAACCGAGTACGCCTGCAAGCGCCCGGCCCAAGGTGCTTTTACCGGTTCCGCTGACCCCGATTACGACGAGGATCAAGCTCCCACTCCCGACACCGATCCAGCAAAGGACCTCCCATCAGACCAACATACCGGGCTGACCGTATCCACGCATCAGGTACCGCAAAACGTCTGCTCGACCCGCTCGAAAGGCCGCGGTGGTTCGGCGTAGGCTGCGAATTCCGGTTGCTCGGAAAAAGGTTCTTGCAGGACCCGGTTGAGCTCGTGAAACACCGACAGGTCATCCTTGATGGCGGCCTGAATCGCTCCTTCGACTTGGTGGTTACGGGGTATGAAACATGGGTTCACCGCCTCCATCCTCAGGCGCAGGCACGTACTCGATTCTGGTTGTCTGGCAATCCGCTGCTTCCATTTGGTTTCGAACCGACCGAACCTCATGGGAGCATCCACCGGTTTGTCAAGGCAGGCGCATAATTGCCGGAAACTCTGGGTGTAATCGAGTTGATGATCCTGGAGGTGCTGCAACCATTCCTCGATCAGCTCAGTATCATCGGGTTCGCTGGTGACCAATCCCAGCTTCTCGCGCATGTGCTGTGAATAGTGATGATCGAACAGCGCCTGAAAACGCTCGAGTTCGTTTTCGAAATGCTGCTGCGGCTCTCCAAGCAGCAGCAGACACTCGGCCAAACGGGCCAGATTCCACTGGGCAATCCCAGCCTGTCGTCCGTAGGCGTAGCGTCCGCCCTGATCGATCGAGCTGAAGACCTTGTAGAAATCGAATTCATCCAGGAAGGCGCAGGGACCATAGTCGATGGTCTCGCCGGAGATGGAGGTGTTGTCGGTGTTCATCACACCATGGATGAAACCGAGTGCCATCCAATGGGCAACCAGGGCGGCCTGCACCTCGACGACCCGGGCAAAGAATGCGACCATCGGCTTGGCGGCATCCCTGACCTCCGGAAAGTGCCTCTGCATCGCATAGTCGGCCAAGGCCTGCAGGGCATCCCGATCTCCCCGCGCGGCAAAATATTCGAAAGTACCGATCCGCAGATGGCTCGACGCCACCCGGGTGAATACACCGCCGGGCTGCAGGGTCTCGCGGATCACCGTTTCCCCCGTCGACACGGCGGCCAATGCCCGGGTGGTGGGAACCCCCAAGCGATGCATGGCCTCGCTGAGGATGTATTCGCGGATGACTGGCCCCAGTGATGATTTACCGTCGCCGCGTCTGGAAAAAGGCGTCTGACCAGACCCCTTGAGCTGCAGATCGAAGCGTTGACCGTCGACCCGGACGACCTCGCCCAATAACACCGCTCTGCCATCGCCCAGCTGTGGCACGAAACGGCCAAACTGATGGCCTGCATAAGCCAAGGCGATGGGGTCCATCTCCTTAGGCAACTGATTCCCACTGAACAGCCGTGCGAGTTGCTCCTCGTCATTCGGCACCGCACTCAAGCCGAGCTGTTCCGCCAAGGTTTGGTTCCAGGCGATGAGTCTCGGCCCGGGGACAACTGCCGGGCGAATCCTGGTGTAGAAGCGCTCTGGCAATCTTGCATAAGTGTTATCGAAGTTTACATTTAATGCTGGTCTGGTTGCCGATTCCATCGCATGACCCCGGGGCACGCCTAAATAACCGGTGATTGTGTACCAAAGCGGTATGGAAAAAGCATGGTTTATCGAAGGGTAAATGTTACAAGTCCAGTCGGTAACCCGGCTCCGGCACGGTGACCTGGTATCCCAGCTCGGATCGCAACCTGTTGCGAAAATCCTCTTTCGTAGCGGACTCCCCATGCACCACATGGACTTGGGGCTTGGAATTGATATGACCGACCCAGCGCATTAGGTCGTCGGCATCGGCATGTGCCGACAGACCGCCAACCGTATGAATTTTGGCCTTGACCGGGTACTCTTCACCATGAATTCTGACTGTTGATTCACCTTCCACAAGTCTTCTGCCCAAGGTTCCATAGGCCTGGTATCCAACGATCATCACATGGGCACCGCTGCGCGAGATATTGTGCTTCAGATGATGGATGATGCGCCCCCCGGTACACATCCCACTGGCGGAGATGATAATGGCGCCACTTTTTATTCGATTGATGGCCATCGACTCTTTGGGTGACTGAGTCAGTTTGAGGTTTCTCAGATGCGGCATCTCGTTGATCTGCCTGCGCAGCTTGGTCGCCTCCTCGTCATACAGATGCGGATACTCCCAATAGACCTTGCTGGCGCGGATCGCCATCGGACTGTCGAGAAACACCTGCCATCGATCCATCTCCCATTCTTTGTAATATTTTCCCAGGTAGTAGAGGATCTCCTGGCTACGGCCGATGGAGAAGGCCGGGATCAAGAGATTGCCGCGCTGATGCGCTGCATCTCGGACAATCTGACCGATCTCATCGATAGTCGCCTGACGGTCTCGGTGCAAACGGTTGCCATAGGTGCTCTCGATGATGACATGGTCCGCCTCCTGGATCTCCACGGGATCGTTCAGAATCGGCGTATCGTATTGACCCAGGTCGCCACTGAAAACAATCTTGCGTTCTAGCCCATCCTCTTGCAGCCAGACTTCCACGATACAAGAGCCGAGGATATGCCCTGCATCTTGATAGCGGAGATGAATACCGGGAAGGATCTCTTGCTTCTCCCGGTAACGCAGACCGACCAGCTTGTCGATCGCTTGGCGTGCATCCTCGACGGTGTAGAGGGGTTCGATCAACGGTTTGTTCTTACGTTCTCGCCACTTGTTTTCATACTGAGCATCCTTCTCATGAAGATAGGCTGAATCCTGCAGAAGGATGTCACACAAATCCACCGTGGCATTCTGTGCATAGACAGGCCCTTGGTAACCCTGTTTGACGAGCAGGGGTATCCGCCCGGAGTGATCGATGTGGCCGTGACTCAGAACGACTGCGCTGATACTGTCCGGTGAAAACGGAAACGGCCTGCGGTTTTTCTCCACTTCTTCCCTGCGCCCCTGGATCAGGCCGCAATCCAGCAAAACGGTCGCTCCATTGGCACGGATGATGTGGCAGGAACCAGTAACCCCACTGGTTGCCCCGTAAAATTCAATCTGCATCAGTAATACCCCTCGGAGGATCGTTAACGTTGTGTGAACAGACTATCACTTAAAAAACCCCTGTGGACAAAGCAGACTAAGTTACCGCGTTAAAAACTTTTACAAACCCAGACTCCGCCCATCAGCAAAACACGGTA